>CAZIAH010000056.1:0-26066 GCA_964537715.1 uncultured bacterium
GTGTATCTTCCGCGATTCCCAGATTATTGGTTAGCTTTGGCTGAACACCCACATGTCCATCACCCGATACAATCTGAAAAGTGATCGGAATATTTTGAATCGGCTGATCCTGATTATTAAGCGCTTTTGCTGCTAAAAAATTGGGGAAGGAACTATTCACAAAATGTTTTGTTCCAGGAGGGATAGTCGTCATACTGATGATATCCTTAACAGCGCCAGTGATTGTTACAGTAAATACGACTTCTCCGCTTTTACCCCTGTCATAAAATGTGGCCCGTATCTTTTTTTGTGTGTATTGATAACCCAGAATGATATTGGTCGAAGCTTCTCCATTTGCGTTCGTTACTGCATTCGGATTAGTCAGATCGCCATCTCCCTCCGTGACTTGAAAAGTCACACTGGTACCGGCTCTGGCCTTGTTTCCGTATTTATCGAACAAAGCCACTTTTAATCGTGTCCCCAGCGTGTCGCCGGCAACACCGGTTAAATCATCGGTTAATTTTTGAATTGTTTTCGCCGTATCGGCCAGACCGGTCGCAACAAATTCCACGGACTGTGCAACACTGTATGTTCTGGCTACAACGCGATTGATCCCGGCGGTCTGTGCCAGTTTCCAGGTTGTTCCTATTTCACCGTTATCGTTTGTATAAAGCATGTCCACATCTTCTGTCCCATTCGGCACAAAACCCGCATCCTTTGTGACAATCAGCTTGTCCAGCGGAGTTTCCGGATGGCCATTCCAAATCTTAATCGTATAAACCTGCCCGGCTGTTAAAGCGACAGAATAGGCGGTGCTGCTGCCTTGAATCCGCACAGGATCCCACCGCCAGGTGCTTGAACCGGTGGCATAATGAGGAGTCCATGCAAAACCATCGACAGGTGTTTTCCCTACAAGTTCAAAAAAGATGACAAAATGGCTCCAGTAAGAGGACTTGGCCCTTCCCCAGAAATAGTAGGTTCCGCTCGTTTGAACATAAAACGGGTAGGTTGCATAACCGTCGTGATCGGTACTCGAATAACTTTGAATATACTTGCCCCCGGCAGCTTCATCATCATCCGCCACAACCATCGTTCCCTGAGGATTTCCCCATTCCGCTTCGATTCGAATATGATCATCCGGCGGTTGAGGTGCCGTCACTTCTCCATCCCCCTGAGTAACAACAAATGTAACCGGCACGTTTGCCTTGGGAGTGTTATTCTCGGTCCTTACGACTACTTTTATCGAATCAGGAAGCCATTGATTCACAGTGCCTTCCAATATTTGCGATCCCACTGCGCTGATCTCGGACACACCCCCTTCGGCACCATAGGTGATAAAAGCATCCACATTGTTGTTCCTTTCACCCGATAATCTCGCCAACATAATGCCGGAATAATTTCTATCTTCGTTGCCATATAATTTATCCATATCATAAAGAGAATTGAGTGTGGCCAGTTCACGGTTCACATAGACATCGAATTTGTTATTGGCCGGATCGGATGTATCGACCACTACGGAAAGCGTATCACTGGCAGAAGGAAAATATCCAACATTACTATAATTGTAAGAAACCGCGTCGATCAAATCTGTAATTACTCCATTCTCTATATTGAACAAATAGATCAAGTTGCTTGTTGTTCGAACAAATACCAAATACCCGCTTGCAGTAGTGGTAGTATCATCCGCCAAAACGACAATTCCGCCGTTTTCGACAGTAGTCGGCGGTCCCTGGTTTGTGGCCGACGCCCCCCAGACAAGACGCACGGTGTTTGGATTCGGACGTTTATAAACCGCCATACTTCCCCAATCACGGGTCAACTGGGTATTGACCAGTTCACCATTGGTAATCTGATACTCGGCTGGATCACAAACCCAGTCTTCACCCAGACTGGTTCGATTAAAAGAATCCGTATACGGTTTTCCTGTTGTGGTTTCATTGGCAATGGTAGAAAGATTCCCTGTATTGCCCCACGAGTCAACCGCCTTGATGGCGAAATAATATCTCGTATTCGGCAGCAGACCGGTAACTGTATAGCTTTCACTCTGTCCTGATGTCTTTGGGGGCGGCACATCCGCAACAATTTTGGCATCATCAAAATTGCTATTCGTAATATTTTCTATAGAATACCTTAAATCATAGCTCGCCGCCTGCCCATCAATACCGTCATCACCGACGGAAGTCCATAACAAGGTAATAGAATTGTCTCGCGGAGAAATGGCCCACAGATTATCAATTTGACCCGGTGCCACCACATCTCTTCTCTGAACATCTGCCTTGAAATGATCGACCAGTACACTCTCACATGCCCCCCGAAACGCCACACCGGCCAGGGCATTGGCATTGTATGGATAACCATAGGGATCCTCAATGGGAGAATATTCATTACTGTTTAATGAAACATAAAACCGGTTGATATTCTGCGTGCTAGTTGTAATAACGACATGCGTGACACCAAATGTGGCATTTCTGGCAAGGTTCAATCCAATAGCCCGATAGCCAACTTCACGTACGACTTCCCCGTCATAAATATCAAACACTCGGATATATCCGTTTCGAATAATCACCAGATAACCATCCGCCACACTAAAATTCGTATTGTTCATACCGACAAGGAGTCCGACACCACTCAATGTATCGATATCCGTGGTGGATTGTGAATGAATTTTGATTTCGAACGCATTCATCCCTTGGGTAGAATCCCAGACCGCCAGGTTCGTCCAGGTATCGGGGGCCTCGGCCGCACAATAAATGGCGCCTCCGCCATTCTCCCCTACATTTTGAAACCGTATACTGTCATTGCTGGCATGCCATCCGTGGTTTCCGTTAAATGTCCCGGTGCGGTCGAAATAATCGACAAGGGGTTCAGCTAAGTAATTCTTAATATAATCGGCATATATCTCCCCCATCGCCTCGTAACCAGTTTCGTTCGGATGGGTATGATCATTAATGGTGGTCGGATCTGTATCCACATTGTAATAGGTCATCTGATTCGCATAAAAAGGTGCGTGCATGTTTACAAGAGTCACTCTGTTTCGTTTATCTATTTCCAGGTTTTCCCACAACTCCTGAATTCTTGAATTGTATTCAACGATTCGTGCATTTGCGCCGGCCATTTCTGTATAAGGCGCTGCAGGTACGATCTTACAAAGAAAAATCTGCTCGATTGTATGCCTGCTGTAATCTAACAGGTAATTGATCAACGTATCCAATTCGCAGGTGATCGTCCCTGGCGTGTTGTAGCCTCCAACATGCTGGTACGTACTCAAATCGTTTGTGCCCAGATGGACCAGGACAATATCAGGAAGATCGTTCAGTGGCATATCATTCAACATGTCATTGATCCTGTAAGGTCTATCCGAAACTGGTAAGAACTCATCTATTCTTGCCCCATCCACATAGTAACCCAGGTAAGGTGGATCGGCAACCCCGCCTGGTAGATTTGATGTCCCCCATGTGCCATTCGGACCGGTCAGTTCCACATCGTAACCGCTGAGGTTATCGAGCAAATGATTTCTGTATCCATGCTCGCCCGGAGGAGGAGTAGCCTGATCGATTTTTCCCCAGGTAATTGAATTGCCCAAGGGCATGATTTTTTTGGTTTGAGCAATCAGTGCCCGAGAAAAAAGAATGGACAATACAATCAAAAAAATTGCTTTCCCCATCTTATAATTGTGTCTTTTAACCATTATAAAATCCCTCCTGAAACAAACCCTTCCGTGTTTGTTCTCTTTCTTCGAAAATTGTGATCTGATAGCGACTCAATATAATGTTTCCACTTTTAACTATATTTTTCGGAGAATGTCCTTTTAATCGCACGTTGATAAATCAAAAAAAACGAATCTCCTTTTGAACAAAATAGACTCTTACTATGTTTGCAAAAAAAGTGCCATATTCCCAAGAAATATGGCACTGTATAATCTATTGAATTATAAGCAATTATATTTTTCTTGCCATTACACGCAAGTGGCGCTGACTTTTAAATCGATTAAAAACCCTTCCATCTGGACACTTTTCGACCACATGTTTCAGACCTTTAAAAACAGGGGAAAACGACATTATTGCCGATTTTAAAAAACGGAAACATGAAAATAACGCTTGGGCGAATGCTGAATATCCGTAATTAAAGAATCCAGATCACTGCTCACCCGAACAAGCTGATTATAAAGTTTCTGATCGTTCACCAGTTTACCGAGAGTACCTTCCTGAGTTTCCACACGTGTCAACGCACTGTTCATGAGGGTTGCAGTACGATCCAATTTCCTGACGACCTGATTGAAACGAACGGCCGTGGAATCTCTTTCGATGTGCTCGGTAAAAGCATCTATGCGCTCGATTGAAGCATAGATATTTTGACGGTTTTCCTTCAAGATGGCATGCAGTTGTTCGGTGCTCATTTCCAGATTTCGAATCACCTCTTTAAATTGGACAGGATCGAGAAATCCCTGCAGTCCGGCAAGCACCGTATCTAGACTTGAAAAAATTCTGTTGGTCTTTGTCATGAGATCATCCAGATCTCCCTTGATCTCTCCTTGGAAAACAAATCCGGGCGGAACTTTCTGACCGTCTCCTCCGGGATAGATGGAAAGCTGTTTTCCTCCCATCAGTTCTTGATTTTCAATGACGATCGCCGCATCGGTAAAAACAGGGATACCCTTGTCAATCCAAAAATGGACTTCTGCGCAATCCGATTTCAGTATGATTCTGTCAATCTGTCCCCGATCAACACCTCTGACCACAACCGGATCCCCTTTTTCCAGACCTTTCACGTTGCTGAATTGAGCACTGTACTCCCCTCTCGAAGAAAACAGCTTCATTCCTTTACCCCAGATCAATCCCATTACAAGTATGAGAATCGCGATCGTTATTGTGATTCCGACAAATACCTCGGTTTTTTGATCTGTCATATTTATCCCCCGTTCTTTATTGAGATGAAATCTCTATCATGTGAAGATTATTCGAAATCATGTCCCAGTATACTCCTTTGATGGCGAATTTTATTGCTGATCTTTCGATGTAAATTCTCCTCGAAAATTTTTGCAGAATGATGACCATAAAGTTTCAACAACTGATTCAATGCAATGACTTCGGCAATCACAGTAATATTTTTCCCGGGATAAATTGGCAACCGAATCAATGGAATCTTTTCACCTAAAATCTCAATGAAATCATCTTCCAGTCCGAGACGTTCGTACTTTTGGGAGTCATCCCAATCGACCAGTTCGACCTGAACCTCGACGCGTTTCTGCCGTCGAATTCCCCGTATCCCAAAAATAGCCTGGACATCGATAATGCCCAAACCCCGAATTTCCATATGATACCCCAGCCTCGAATTCCCCTTACCGATAAGCACACCTCCCGTACGTCTGTCAATCGTAACCACATCATCCGCAACCAGCCGATGCCCGCGGGCAACAAGATCCAAAGCGATTTCGCTTTTACCGATTCCGCTCCGCCCGGTAAACATGAGACCGATTCCATATACATCCACCATGGAGCCGTGAATACTGATCGTGGGCGCAAAGTGTTCGTCTAAATAATCCGCTAACAATTGAATCAGTTTGGTTGTCGCAAATGGCGTCCGAAATACACAGAGCTGATATTGATCGGCCAGCCGTATGAATTCATCCGGCATGCGATTGTCGCCGGAGACGATTACACAAGGAATATCAAACGAAAACACTTTGCTCAGTGATTTCTCCCGCTGCCCAGGCGTCAGTTTGTTCAAATAGGAGATTTCCGTATTGCCGCAAATTTGAATACGATGATAGGTAAAAAGCTCGACAAAACCGGCAAGAGCAAGACCGGGACGGTGTAACTCCTTGTCTGTAATGAGCTTTTTCAAGTTTCCCTTCTTGCAAACTAATTTCAACTGGAGACGCTTTTCATTATCCTCAAAAAACGTCTTTATCGAAATACCGGGAACGGGACTTTTTTCACTCAAAATAACAATCCTCGATTTTATATTTTATCCTAAAGTTTTGTAAATCCCCATTTGTATGATTCAAAGAAATATTTTCAATCCAATCTTATGACAGTTTAGTTTCATCTTCAATCGATGTAGATTCATCTATAAATTTTTCGTGTTCAAAACCTTTCAGTCGTTCTTTATACTTTAGTATCTGCCTTTCAAGTTTATCCACGGTACTGTTGATGGCCTTCTTCATATCTTCGGACTGGTCCTGGGCCGTCAGAACGGTTCCATAAACCAGAGTTTTGATTTCAACCATACGGTGGCTCTTTTCCCACTCCAGAATAACTTCGATGTCGATGATGCCGTCGTAGTATTTTTTAAGACGTCTGACTTCATTTTCAACGTAATGCTTCAACGATTCGGATAGTTTGAAATGCCGTGCCGTAATATTGAGTCGCATAGATCTATCCTTTCCATTGCTTTTTCATTCGATTAAATTGGATTTTCCCCTTCGGCCCGCGGATGCGCCTGTTGATAAATCTGCCTGAGCCGATCCATGGTCAAATGGGTATAGATTTGTGTGGTCGAAAGATTCACATGGCCCAACAATTCCTTGACTGCTTGAAGATCCGCACCATGATCGAGCAAATGGGTTGCAAATGTGTGTCGTAAAACGTGCGGACTTAATTTCTTTTTATCCGAGACTTTTTTCAAACACCGCTGAACAATGAGCTGAACACCCCTTGCCGAAATTCTCTCACCGGAACGATTGAGAAACATGGCCAGATTTCCTGTTTTTGGATGATATTCATTCCGGTTCTGGAAATAGAGATACACACTTTGCCGGATGTTTCTGCCGACGGGAATAATCCGCTCCTTCCCGCCTTTCCCTAACACTTTTACCGTCCCGGCATGAAAATCCAGATCGGTGATATTCATATTTATCAACTCGGATAAACGCATGCCTGTTCCGTAAAACAGTTCCAAAATAGCCCGATCACGCAACCCCTGAACCGAGTCGGCGGTCACGTTTCTTAACGCATCCCGCATCTCATCTTCACGAAAAAATTCGGGCAGCTTTTTCCCCAGCTTCGGAGAAACAAGTACCGATACGGGGTTGACCGTGATTTTTTTCGTTCTGACCAGATATTTGAAAAACGCCCTCAAACTCGCCATTTTTCTGGCAATCGTTCGTGTGTTCATTCCCATCCGGAGCAGATCGCCAAGGAAAGACCGGATGTCTTCTTTGGAGATATGATCGATTTTCACTGGATTCTGTTCTGCATTCAAATTTTCCATAAATTCGGAAAACTGATTGAGATCGATCTGATAGGCCTTGATCGTGTGCGGCGAGTAATGTCGTTCTTTAGAAAGATATCGAAGAAAATTTTGAATGATCTCTTCCAAACTATCCGTCTCAAATGTTAGGATGAAATTTCTTCATCGGATTTGACATTCACTTTGCATTTCGGACATTGGAGATACCGGCCTTTGGCTTTCGTGATTCTTTCTTCCATAAAAGGATAACCACACTCGGTACAATTTCTGGCTACCGGCCGATGCCAGGTTGCAAAACGGCATTTGGGATAATTCGAACAGCCGAAGAAGGTTTTCCCGCGCCGGCTTTTTCGCTCAACAACCTGTCCGCCGCATCCTTCTTCGGGACAAGGAACACCCACTGGAAGGGGCTTCGTAAATTTACAGTCCGGATAGTTGGAGCATGCCAGAAAACGACCGAACCGGCCGACTTTGATTACCATGGGCTCGCCGCACTTCTCGCAGCGTTCTTCGGTCTCCTCGGCAACTTCTTCCAGAGGACGGGTATAGCGACAGTCCGGATACCCGGTACAGGCAATGAAACGGCCATTGCGGCCCCATTTGATGATCAGATCCTTGCCGCATTTCGGGCATTTTTCGTCTTTCTCTTCCTGAAGCGATTCCCGGATTTCTTCTTTCTTTTCCATCGCATTTTGAATCGATTCGCTGAACGGCTGATAAAAATCGTTCAAAACCTGGCTTCGCTCTTTTTCGCCCGATTCGATCTGATCCAGCTCGGTCTCCATCTGTGCCGTAAAATCGACATTAAAAATGTGGTCGAATTCACCGACGAGAATACGATTGACTGCCATTCCTAACTCAACTGCCCGCAGAGAACGCCCGTCTCTTTCAATATATTTCCGATCCAGCAAAGTGGATATAATCAAGGCATAGGTGGAAGGCCTTCCGATGCCCCGCGTATCCAACTCCTTCACAAGACTGCTTTCCGTGTACCGGGGAGGCGGTTTGGTAAAATGCTGCTCCGGTGCCATTTCAATCAAAGTTACATGATCGGATTTTTCAATGAATTGAGGAAGCAATGTGCGTTCGTCGTTTTCTTTCTCCACTTCATAGATCTGCATGAATCCGCGAAATTTTACCTTGGACGAGGTTACTCGAAACAGATACTCTCCCCCCGTGATTTCCAAAGTAGTCTGTTCGATTCTGGCGGAAGACATCTGGCATGCGACAAACCGGTTCCAGATCAGCCCATATAATTTTTGCTGCTGCGGAGAAAGATAGGCAGCCACTTTTTTGGGAGAATGCTTTGTGGAAGTGGGCCGGATGGCTTCGTGAGCATCCTGAGCAGTCTTCTTGCTCTTATACAACCTGGGACTCGGTGGAACATACTTCAGGCCGTAGTCATTTGCGATATATTCGCGCACTTCCTGGACCGCCGAACTGGCAAGACGGGTCGAATCAGTACGCATATAGGTAATCAGTCCTGCCCGGCCTTCAGGAAGATCGACGCCCTCGTAAAGCTGCTGCGCCACGGCCATAACCTGTTTTGTCGTCATTCCAAGACGTCTGGACGCATCCTGTTGCAATGTGCTTGTGGTATAGGGAGGATAAGGCTGCCGCTCTATCTCTTTTGATTTGAGATCAGAAACCAGATAGTCCAGTGTTTTTAAAATCTGAATATGTTTCTGAACTTCCGGCTCGTTTGAGATGACGAGATCCTCGTTCTGGAATTTAACCAGTTTGGCCTTGAACACTTCGCCGCCTTTGGTCCGAAATTCTCCCTCAATGGTCCAGTATTCCTGGGGTTTGAATCCGAGGATTTCATCCTCTCTTTCGCAGACCAGCCTGAGTGCAACAGACTGAACGCGTCCTGCTGACAATCCGCGAAAAACAGTCGTCCACAGAAAGGGACTCACTTTATAGCCGACCAGGCGATCCATGACCCGACGCGCCTTCTGGGCTTCCACCTTGTCTATATCGATATCTTTGGGTTGCTGAATCGCCGTCTGTATCGCTTTTTCCGTAATTTCATGAAACAGGACACGGCGGATGTTTCTGTTGGACGGACCGATTTCCTGGGCAAGATGATGAGCAATGGCTTCCCCTTCACGATCCGGGTCAGTGGCGATGTAGACCTGATCCGAAGAGGTTGCAAGCCGTTTCAATTCTTTTAGAATTTTTCCGCGTCCTCTGATCGTAATATACTCGGGTTCGAAATGATTTTCAAGATCCACACCCAAACGGTTCTTGGGCAGATTTTTCACATGTCCGACCGATGCTTTGACGACAAACTCTTTCCCCAAAAACCGGTTGATCGTTTTCGATTTCGCATCCGATTCCACAATGACCAAAGACTTACCCATACCGTTTTCCCTCATCAGGAAGACATTCTGCCGTGACAGTGTTTGTATTTTTTACCGCTGCCGCAGGGACAGGGATCGTTTCGTCCGACCTTGTTTTCAACCCTCACAGGCTGACGTTTGCCGACTCTCGGGGCCTCCTGGGGCGCGGACGATTGCTGTTCCGTTCTCTCAAATCCCATTCCTGTGGAATCGGCATGCAGTGCAGCCATTTCTCTCTGCGGTTCCCGTCTGGGCTGTTGAAGCCCTCCGGGAGCCTGTTCGACCTGTATCTGTGCCTTGAAGACAATTTCTATAATTTCCTGGTCGATTCGTCCCAGCATTTCAGAAAATGCCCGAAATCCTTCCTGCTTGTATTCGATCAACGGATCTTTTTGACCGTAAGCCCGAAGTCCGATGCCTTCCTTGAGTTGATCCATCTCGTAGAGATGTTCTTTCCATCTCTCGTCGATCGTTTTGAGTGTGGCAAATCTCTCAAGCTGAGCCATTAGATCATTCCCTAAAATTTTTCGTTTTTGCTCATACGACTGTATGGCCGCTTCTTTGATTCGCTCTTCCAATTCATCCGCCCGGATGGAAGTTCGCTGGTCTTCGGCCACTGGCAGAGGCAGCAGCATTGTTTTGAGAAGCTCTTCCCCGATCTCATCCCAGCCCCAGCCATCTCCATATTCACTTCCTGAGGTAAATTGGGCGACCACATCCTCGACAAATATCTCGATCATCTCGATGATATCTTCACGGAGATTCTCTCCCTCGAGAGCCCGTCTCCTCCGCGTGTAGATGACCTCCCGCTGTTTGTTCATCACATCATCATATTCAAGAAGATGTTTCCTGATTTCGAAATTTCGCATTTCGACCCGTTTCTGGGCGCGTTCGATAGAACGGGTAATCATGGGATGGGTAATGACCTCTCCCTCTTCCACACCGAGGCGGTCCATCACGCCGGCGATTCGCTCCGATCCGAAAAGCCGCATCAGATCATCTTCCAGGGAAAGGTAGAAACGGGACGATCCGGGATCTCCCTGCCGGCCGGACCGGCCTCTCAGCTGCCGGTCGATGCGGCGGGCTTCGTGTCGCTCCGTGCCGATAATACAGAGTCCGCCTGTGGCATAATCCCGTGCCTTGATGTGAACCAACCGGTCCGACTGGACTTTCGCATCCGCAGGCGCGCTGATTCTTTTGGGAATCGCATGAATTCCATCCGGGAAAGCCGAAAACAGGGATTTTTTCTCCTCTTCGGATTGAAGAACTTGTACGGTCCGGTTTTTCTCGTTCAGGATGCGTGCCAGTTTGGAAAAGTCTTCTTCGGACATTTCATGAACAATCACACATTGACCGCGTGACGCTTCCCTGGACGCCTGTTCGGCCAATTCCTGAATATCTTCGTCATAGTACTGAATCACACTCCGGCCGAGTTTGATATCCGTGCCCCGACCCGCCATATTGGTTGCAATCGTAACCATACCCGGCTCTCCGGCCCGCGCGATGATTTCGGCCTCCTGACGGTGGTGCTTTGCATTCAGCACAGAGTGATGGATATTCTTCCGACGCAGCATCCGGGAGAGTGTTTCGGAAACTTCGACCGAAACCGTGCCCACGAGAACGGGCAGACCTTCTTCATTGTAATGTATAATTTCGTCGATGATGGCGTTGTACTTCTCGCGTTTGGTCCGGTAAACCACATCGTCCCGGTCCGCACGACGGATGGGTTCGTTGGTCGGGATAACCACGACATCGAGTTTATAAATTTCCCAGAATTCTCCGGCCTCGGTCTCGGCCGTACCGGTCATTCCGGCCAGCTTTTTATAGAGCCGGAAAAAATTCTGGAGCGTAATCGTGGCCAGTGTCTGTGTCTCTCGTTCGATTCGAACATTTTCCTTGGCTTCCAACGCCTGATGCAGCCCATCAGAAAATCGTCTTCCCGGCATCAGTCTGCCGGTAAACTCGTCCACGATCATGACTTTGCCATCTTCCGTGACGACGTATTCGACATCTTTTTCAAAGAGCGAGTAGGCACGGAGAAGCTGGCTGATATTGTGAAGCCGTTCGCTCATTTCCGCATATTCCGCCTGGAGTTCCTCTTTCTTCCTTTCCCGAGTCGATGGCGCCATCTCTTCCGAACCTTCTATCTCGGAAAGCTGGGTAGCCAGATCGGGCAGCACGAACATCTCTGGATTCCCGGGAGAAAGCGCCTCTCTTCCCTTCTCGGTCAAATCGATGGTATGGGCCTTTTCGTCGATGGCAAAATAGAGGACATCATCGAGTTAGTTGAGCTTCTTGTCGCGCATGTAATCGGATTCGACACGCCGAATCAATTTCTGAATGCCCGATTCATGAAGCATCTTTGTCAAACGCTTGTTCTTGGGGGAACCCCGCTGCGCCTGAAGCAGTTTCTTCCCTGCTTCGTATTCTTTGCCTTCTTTGAGCAGTTGTTCTCCTTCATTGACCATCTGATTGACCAAAACAGTCTGGCTTCGAATGAGCTGTTCGACTTTGGGCTTCATCTCGCCGAACCGGTTTTTCGACTCTCCCACCGGGCCGGAAATAATCAGAGGTGTTCGCGCTTCATCGACCAGAACGGAATCGACTTCATCAATGATGGTATAATAATGTTTTCTTTGTACCAATCCTTCAGGGGAAATCGCCATGTTATCGCGCAGATAATCAAACCCAAACTCGTTGTTGGTACCGTACGTAATATCCGCATCGTAGGCGACTTTCCGTTCCCGGGGATTCATATCGTTGGTGATATAGGCCACGGTCAATCCTAAAAACTTGTAGATTTCTCCCATCCATTCGCAGTCTCGTCTGGCCAGATAATCGTTGACCGTAACAAGATGGGCGCCCTTTCCCACAAGCGCGTTGAGATAGAGCGGCATTGTAGCGACGAGCGTTTTCCCTTCACCGGTGGCCATCTCGGCAATCTTTCCTTCATGGAGAGCAATCCCCCCCATGATCTGAACGTCGAAAGGAACCATGTCCCAAACGATTTCATGTTCGACGATTTTCCACTTCTTGCCCAAAAGGCGCCGGCAGGTTTCCTTTACAACGGCATACGCCTCAGGTAAAATATCGAGAAGAACTTCCTCCGTGGCTTCGAATTCCTCTTTTTCGAGCCGATCTATCTCCTGTCTCACCGCATCGAAATCGATGTTCTCATCCGCAGCGACTCCCTGAAGTTTTTCCTTCAGGGGATTGATTTTGCTTTGCAGTTCACCGACTCGCTCCTGAATTTTTTGCTTGAATTCGCCGGTTTTGGATTTCAGGACTTCGTCGGAAAGATCGTGAAGTGTGGCATAAATGCGACTCACCTCTTCAACGATGGGCGTGTATCTTTTAATATCGCGGCTGTGTTTGCTTCCGAATATGGTTTCCAAAAGTTTACTGAACATCAAAAACTCCAAAATAAATCGATTATGGAAAATCTCTCTGCGAAAGATTTCATTCCTTCAATGGCTCGACAACGATCTCATCACCAGCCGAAATTTCTTTTAAACTCTGTATGTCGCCCAGTACCTTTCCGATAACGTTGACCGGACTCGCCGGTCGAACTTCTCCGGATCGGCTGACCGGGGTTTGGCCGAAAAAAATGCAAAAAGCATGACCCGGCGGCCAGTAAGCCAGATCGCCTTCCCGGACGATCTCACGTCCCTCTTCGAGCTCTTTTTGAACCGGGATCGGAAAATAGATTTCGTCACCCCACGTATTCACTACGCCCCGAACAGGAAGCATGTTCCAGATTTCCTGCGCAGTCGATGATTCATTGAGTTGTGCTTTCACAGAAATCCGGTCTGTGTGAATTTCAATCATTCTCACAATCAGTTAAAATACAATCGATTTCTCGAAAAATCAACACCTATTTATTTCTATTCACATATAAGACAATTCTCTTTCCCGGATGTTGTCTCAAAATAACTGCCCGATCCCAAAAATCCAGCGATGCCCGGATTCTCCGCTTTTAGGATCAGGATTGATGCCAAGATCCAGACGGGCCACACCGATCGGAGTATTAAAACGAAGCCCCAGTCCCGGCGTCAGACGCATCTCTCGAAAATTGAACTCCTCCGGTCTCGCCCAGACATTTCCCAGATCGGCAAAAAACACCAGACCGAGTGTCTTGTACAGCCTTTGACGAATTTCAATCATATTCCACTGGATCTTGAGTCGTCCTCCCGTGGGAACACCGTTCTTATCCAGCGGACCGAGTTTTTTATATTCGAACCCCCGCACCGAATTCGGTCCCCCAATGTAAAACCGTTCCTGCAGGGGAATCGATTCAAGACCTCCAGAAACATTGATCCAGCCAATTTCGAATGCCGTGGCAAAAACAGTGGAATTCGACCAGGGGATGAAATATCTCATGCCCGCAATCGACCGCAGAAATCCTTTGATCACCCCGGAAAAAGTCCCCCCCCATTCATTGCTCCATTCGAGATAAAATCCTCTGGAAGGATTGAAAAGGTTGTTCCGCGTGTCATGAATAAAGGAGAATTTCAAGCTTTTCACATTGGTTTTTATATCTTCCGGGATTTTGAGTACTTTGATATCGTATAACTTGGCACGCTCCTGACGACAGGTCACTGTGATATTCGATCTTTTGGAAAATAACCGTCCGACGGCCAGTTCTCCACGGATATGATCCATACTATATCCTGGTTCTTCCTTATAACCCGTATAGAGTTTGGCATCGGTGCGCCACCGGCTTCCAAGCGTATAAGGTTCCGTGAATGAGAGTTCTGCACCGTATTGAATGAAACTGATTTTCGTGGCCAGAGCAACTCTCCGGGCCATTCCCCCGAGATTGGTATTGATGACCTCTATACGTCCGCGTAATTTCTCGACCGTTCCGTAACCGGCGGCAATATTGAATTCGATGGATAGTTTTTCTTTCATTTCTATGTTAATGTCTTTTTGAGTCGAATCTCCGCTCACTGCATTTTTCGGATGGATAAGTACATTCTGGAACAATCCGGTCAAATAAATCTGCCTCTGGGACTCAAGCAGTTTTGCGTAATTGATAATATCCCCCGGCTTGAAAAGGATTTCCCGCTGTACAACACGCGGTCGGGTTTTCCTCAGACCGGTCAAATGGATTTCATTAATGGTGAACCGATTGTTTTCCTGAATATTGAAATCGATGATCGCCCGATGAATCTCTGTATTCAGTCGAACTGAAGGTTCGATCTTGGCGTCCAAAAAACCGGAATCCGCATAAAGTCTCAAGAGAGCCAGTGTGGAGGATTCGAGATTTTCTTTTAAAAACGGCGCATCACTGCGGATTTGAATTTGCTCGAAGAGACCCTCTTTCGAGAAATAATTGTTTCCAAACACATCCACTGCTTCGACAAAAGTACGATCTCCCTCGGACAGAGCAATTGAAATGGAAACTTTATTTCTCAGTGAATCGACAGCAACCTGGTAACTGGAAATACGGGCTTCGAGAAAACCATATTGATGATAAAAACGTTCCAGAGTTTTCAAATCTTCGTGCAAAATATCGGGATGGTAGATTGAAGGATTCAAAAATGAGGATAAACGGGAGGCCATCACACGACGGAGATGGCGCTCTAAAAAAAAGGTCATCCCCTGAAATCGAATTGATTCTATTTTATATTTGACGGTTTTACCTGTCAGCGGCATCATCAGAATTACCGAAAAAACAGCAACAAGAATTTCTATTCTTAATTTTTTCATTTGAATTTTAACTGATATTTTAAATCGAGCCCCGACTGCCCTTTCTGATCTGTCTCTCCTTCGAGAGAAAGATGATCGGACAGCTTATAATCCAGTCGAATATTTTGTTCGTTGGCATCTCCAGCCGTTGCGGTATAGGAAATTTCCATACGATTGTTCAATTTTTTCGAAGCCAACAATTGCGGGCCCCATGTTTTGCCGAAACGAAACAAATTGCCCTCGATGGTCATTTCGTCCAAACCTAACAAGCCACCCATTTTTTTGGTCACATAACCGGAAATTTGTTGGCCGGAAAGTTCGGAAGCCCTTTCCCTGAGTATGCTGCTTAGAGTCATCGCCTTTCCATTCTCATATCTACCCATGATCTGATCCTGGGTGGCACCCACGGTCAGAAGAGCGATAATGTCCGACCTCTCGAGAGGCGGATCAGAGGTTAATTCAACGATGGCTTCATCCAGTGGGCCTTTTATTTTAAGCCACACCGTGTAGGGAATGTGGGATCGTGTCTGATAGCTCTTGATATTGGACGAAGCACTCAACTCCACAACAGGATTGATCCGGTTCGGATCGACAAAATCCAGTGTCCCGTTTTCTATTTTAAATTTCCTGTCCAAATACAAGATATAACCTTCTTTGGCGGAAAGGCGTCCGCTCAGGATCGGCTGGGCCATTGATCCCGTCAGTACCAGCTCCGAATGAAGTCTCAGACGGGCAAGGTTGTTATCAATCCAGATTTTATCACTTTCCAGCAGCCGGACATTGAAATGGACTCTGGAAGAAAAAGCAGGAATGTCACGAATCGGTTTCGATTTCTTTTCGATAGCAGCCAACAATGCTTTTGGTTGAATGGATTTTATCAGTCGCGTTTCGCCCAGAACAATATCTCCGGACAGATAATACTCGTTATTCTTTTTTTCGGTTTGAATCATTGCGGAATCAACCGTCGCTATAAATTCTCCGGCACGTTTCATTTTAACAGCTTTCACAGAAGTAGAAATGTGGATGTTCTCGATGTCTTTCTTTGAATAAACGGCGGCCCCTCTGGATGAAATGAATCCCTGCCCGGCCGAGAGAGAAAGTGTGTCTAATGTGATCTGTTTATCATGCAGGGTCAGTCGAGCCTGTCCCCGGTTAAAAGAAAGATCGGAATCTGGAATTTTAAAAGCACAACTTTCTATACAGACGAAACCATTCAATTGAGGATCTGCTTGCAGGCCCTGCAAATCGACCTGGGCCTGAATGGAGCCCTGAAGATTTTCTAAATCCGGCAGCATCGGTTGAAACAGTGCAAGATTCAGGTTGTCCATTCTAGAACGGATATGGACGGAATCTGAGGTCAGTGTACCTTGAATTGCCAGGGCTTCCTGATTCGAAACGAAAAGCCGCATGCGAATATCGGAAGTTTTCAATTCCCGTGTCTGGATATTTCCCTCAAACCGGAACGGAATCTGCTGGATGATCCCACTGACCGGAACCATCTCAAGAAGCGAATCTTTCAAAACGATATCGGCAGAGATGGACTGAATGGAAGGCGCATCAGATGAAAGCCGAAGCTCTCCTCCGGTGATATGGATCGAGCCCCTGAGAAGCGGATTCCTGACGCTTCCCTTCCATCTGAGATTGTGATGCATCAGACCGGACACGCGCATTCCGTGCGGAAGTAGCGGATTGAAAATGCTTAAATCCGTATTCGAACCTTTCGTGCTTCCCCACGTTGCGGATTCTCCGTCAATTGTCCATTTCCCTTCGCCGGTTTTCGTCAGGCATAGAGTCCCATTCAACCGGGTAGACTCTCTGTCTTTAAATAATGTCAGATACTTTATTGAGAAGCATGCATTATCCATTCCGGCCAAACAAAAAACGGAATCGATCTTGCTTTCCCGGTAATTCATATCACGAATCGATAATTTTAATCGAACGGATGGACGGTCCAACGATCCCGACATCTCCGAATGAAACTGCAGTTGTCCGGCAATCTCCTTCGGAGAAGAAAGCAGCATCGCAGCGGATTTCAGATCGATTCGTTCTCCCGTTGTTTCTATTCCCATATTCGATTCATCAGCAATGTTAAATCTGATCCTCAGAATATTGGAGTGATCCTCTCGAACCTGTTCCGACGGAACAGAACGATCCGTATAAAATGATTTTTTCAAAAGATGTACAAGAAGCTGTCCCTTGGAAGTATGCAGGGAATATCCTCCGGAGATATCAAGAAGAAGCGAATCGCGAACCAGTTCGAACCGGGTCAATTCCGCACGATGATCGGACAATCTCAATACAACATTTCCCGTATCGAACCGGACTGCCTGATAAGAGGGTTCTGCAAGCATAATGAACAGATCGATCTCCGGATTACTAAGAGACCCCTTCGCCTGTCCCCGATAACTCAACCCGCCTTTCATACTCTTTAAAAGGGGAAAAAACTGCAATGAATCAAGGGATTCCAATTCCCCTGCAAATTGACATGTTTTTACGATCATTTCATTGTCTCTGAGCTGTATCTGTCCGGCACAGGTATCCAAGGGAAAGTTATGAAAAAGTATTTTCCCCGCATGGAAATCCGCCGAAATCATGGGCGACTTCAACGTCCCTCCTAAAATTCCGCGTACCGAGATTTCTCCCTGTAACTCGGGGAGATTGAATGCCTCCGAAAAAATCTGAAGCCGGGGGAGTCGAATTTGAAAGCGTCCATCCATCTTTTCGTTGATGAATTTCGTTTCGGCAAAAACCACTGCATCCGGATGATCAAGGGACAGCACAGCACTGCCGTTCTGCAGTTGAAATCGCGTCTTCATATCGGGAATCGACCGTGTGCGACATTTGATTTGCCGTATTTCAAGATCCGCACCGACATTCCATTTCATCGGAGTGAGGGCTGTGGCGGATGCCAATACACTCGCATCGACCTTTCCTTCATAAAGCGAATCCGGTTGTCCAGCTATTTTCATGAATTGATTGAGATCGATCTCTGCGGCTTTGAATCGGAGTTTGTTGATGCGGTTTGTCCCTGAAATGAATTCCCCTTCCCCGCTGATTCGGCCTCCTAAAAGTCTGGACTGAAAATTGTTCAGTGTAAGAATCCCGTCCTGCCATCCGATCTGAATACTGCAATCACAAATCTCATTGTCGCCTGCTTTTAACAGAGGAACATCGATACCGGTTTGAATGATCGGATCATCAAGAGAACCTCCAAGATCAACGGCTACTTCCACCACACCATCCATCGGCAACAACTGTTTTGGAAAATGTAAAAACAGAGAATCGGGAAGAAATCCTGGATCGCCTCTGATTTGAAATTGACCCCGAAGCGAATCGCTTGAATCGGTACGGGTTAGTTCGACAGAGCCTGTAACGGTCTGTCCCGAAAGTGTGGTTTGTATTGAGTTAAAACGGATTTGTTTACTGTTCAACGAACCCGATAGAGCTATCCGATTCCCGGTCAAACAGACACCTTTCCAGTTTACTGCAATGGCATCCGATGACAACAAAAATCCGTACGCGTTTTCTCCCTCATTCTGAACAGCGATGATAAGATTTTTCAACGAACCATCCAGAGGAATCAATTTGTCCAGATATCGAATCGATGAATTTGCGACATCGATACAGTTCAGCTTCAGACGGTTTCCCTTCTGAAAATGCGATCTCTTTTTGAATATGCCGACATGGGGTAGAAACAATGTCCCTGAACTGTCGTGCAGAAGATCAACATGCATCCCTTGAATATCAATGGACTGAACAACAATTCTGCCACGAAAAAGATCGGAAAAAGAAAAGTCAATCTTTGCAGATTCGATGTTGAGAAAGGGATTGTTTTGATCCACAGAAGGAACGATGCGGATGTCCCTGAAATGGAGACTACTTAGAAGTCTGACAGATAAACCACCGACTGTAACTTTCGAATTATCAATGTTCCGGTTGAGAAAAATCTCGAACCGGGTTTTTAATAAATAATCAACCGGTTTGAATATGACCAAACCAAGGATAAAAATAGCAACAAAGCTTAATAATAACCATCTCAGGTCATTTTTTTTTTGACCTTCGTTTGAAATCTTCATGATCCAATTTCGTGAATCCACTCCTGAATACCCGTCAGGATCATCTGAACCGCCACTGCCGTTACAATCAGTCCGGTGATGCGAACAAGCGGCCCCGTGATATTGATTCTTTCCAAAATATCCCCGATCTGTTTTGCGGCGATCATGACCAAGAAATTGACAAAAAGAGCCAAACTGATACAGAGCAACGTTTCGGAATATCCGTTCAAAGAGGCAAAAGAAATGGCAGCCGTTATGGTGCCTGGACCGGCGATCAGAGGAGCAGCCAGCGGAACCACGGAGATGTCAAGAACTCGCTGCATATCCGTCTCTTCAAAAAATTTACCCTTCCGGACAGCCGTCAATCCGACAATAAACAAAATGAATCCGCCGGCGACTTTCAATGAATAAATTTGAATGTGAAAGACAGAACTCAATATAAAATGGCCTGCAACTGAAAGTACCGCTAAAA
This sequence comes from uncultured bacterium, assembly GCA_964537715.1. Taxonomy (GTDB): domain Bacteria; phylum Zhuqueibacterota; class QNDG01; order QNDG01; family DSAB01; genus CAZTZL01. Next base: position 19,731 of record CAZIAH010000056.1, read on the forward strand.
TTCCCAACGCCACAAGTGTGGATCGAAGACCAATGCCAAACAACTGTTTTTGTGAGTAAGGCGGATCCATCGTCGATAATAAAAACACTTTGCTGATCGGATTGATCAAAGCAAGAAAATAGAGCGAACTTTTTATAACAGAAGTAATTTCCATGATGAATCCCTCGAAAGTATACTTGTAATCGATTACTGGATTTCGACCATCTTTTTCCAGTTGGCTTCGTCATACCCGAACAGACGTGCAAAATCCTGGGATAATCTGTTTTGGACCTGATCGAGTTCGTCCTTGGATGACGAAGTCAATTTCAGTTTTCCTCCGGCAAACAAATCATGGCCGCCCGCATCTTTCGAACTTTTCACAAGTTTTTGAATAATCACGCCTGCACGGGCTTTCCGGTTCGAAGAACGCAGCGAAAGAATAAGGTTATGATGATATCTCCCGGTACAGAGACACCACCCGATTCCTTTGTGTTTTAGCATCATATCTGCAATTTCCCCGACAATATCAGGATAGGGAATATCCTCCAGATGAATACACATGAGATGGCGGAAGACAATCGCCTGTTTGATCGCTTCATAAATGAACAGAAAGTAAGACCGCGGAAGCTTTGGATGCGTGATTCTTGCCAATTTGCGGACATTCGATTTAGGGTAAACGGACAAATACGCAGCAATGTCATATTTGCTGGTTTCCCTGCCCAGCTCCTGTGTTTCAGAACGAATTCCATAGGCGATGGCAGCTGCCAGATCTGCGGGAGGTATCAGATCGAAGTGTTCCAGACACTGATAAATGAGAGTGGATGTCGCGCCAACTTCCGGTTCGATCAACACAAAATCCGTTTTCAATCCTCTTTTTCTGGGATGGTGATCAAATACAATATGACATTTGATTTTTGAGGGAAGAGAATGATTGCCTGAAAAGGGCTGTGTATCCACCATCGCGACACAATCATACTCTGAAAAACGAATTCTGCCCATTCTGTGAAGATGGATTTTCAACTCCCTTACCATGGCGCGGTTTTCAGCCCTTCCGATAAATCCTCCGTAGACGAGCCTGCTATCGATTTGATAAACACTTTTTACCAAAAATTGCAGTGCCCATGCACTGGCGATCGCATCTGGATCAGGATTATCATGTAGAACGATGAGTAATTTCTTTTTACCTGTTAAAGTCCGATCCAGTGTTTGACAAATGACATTTTCATTCTTTGCCATCATCGAATCATCCTGTGACAATATCTATAATTTTTTTATTGATTCATTTCAAAAAATAAAATGCCGTTTTATGCAATCCGATTGCGGATCCACTCCATTTCTGCTCTTGTCATATTCCATCAATCAGGCCGATTATAATTATACTTTAAAACCAGACACAATGCAAGGAAAAATTTTACTTGACATATTCATGATTTTTCTTAAAATACATTACTGGCACACCTCTTTACATATACAATCCGCATAATCGTTCAAATTGCAGGGAGGCACAGATTATGATATTGCATCATGCGTTTGTCAAAATAGCTAAAAAATATGAAAAAAAGATAGCGATCATCGACAAAACAACGAATACAAAAGTGCCCTACGCCAGGGCTTTGATCGCATCGCTCATTCTGGCAAAAAAGTTTAAAAAATATGAAGACAAATATATCGGTGTCATGATTCCTACTTCAGCCGGCTGTTTCCTGACAATCCTGGGAATTTTAATGGCGGGAAAGGTACCGACAATGATCAACTATTCCACCGGCGCGGCTGAGAACTGTGAATATGCACAAAACAAAGTAGGATTCAAAACCATTCTCACTTCGAGGGCCCTTCTAGAAAAGATCAATTGCCGAATGGTGGATGGTATGATTTGCCTGGAAGACATCATGAAGCAAATCTCTATAGGGAATAAACTTTTCGCTGCTTTAAAATCAAAACTGTCCGTAAAATCGATCTGTAATTCATTTCCGAAAACGGATATCGATGACGACGTGGTAATCCTGTTTACGAGCGGTAGTGAAAAGGAGCCGAAAGCGGTTCAGTTGACGCATCGCAACATCGGTTCCAATGTAATGAATTCAGCGGAACATTTCCAGCTGACGAGTGAAGATGTAATCATGGGGATCCTACCGGCATTCCACTCCTTCGGCCAAACCGTGAATTGCTGGCTGCCGCTTCTCCTTGGAATGACAGTGATCACGTATGCAAATCCTCTCGACTACAAAACCATCCCTACACTGATTCGGGAAAACAAAGCAACGATGATTGCAGCCACCCCGATATTTTTCGGCGGTTATCTGAAAGAATCCAATCCGGGTGATTTCAAATCTCTTCGGATTCTTGTAGCTGGAGCGGACAAATGCCCGGATTGGCTCCGCGAAGGTTACATGAAAAAACACGGCCTCGTGCTTCTTGAGGGATATGGTGTCACGGAAACCAGTCCAGTCGTTTCTGCCAACACGCCTGGTACCAACCGTCCGGGCAGCATCGGCAAAGTCATCCCCAATGTCAAGGTAAAAATCACGGATGTGGAAACCGGAAAAGACCTTCCTGCCGGCAGTGAAGGCAAAATACTCGTTAAGGGAGATCTGGTTATGAAAGGTTACTTCGACGATGTCGAGGAAACCCTGCTTCACATCAAAGACGGCTGGTACGACACCGGCGATATGGGCATGATGGACAAAGACGGTTTTCTCTGGCACAGAGGCAGGCTCAAGCGTTTTGTTAAAATTGGGGGAGAGATGATTTCCCTGGTCAGAACCGAAAGCGTTCTAGAAGATATTTTACCGGACGGCGTGAGCTGTTGTATCGCGGAAGTGCCGGATCCTAAAAAAGGTGCGCGTCTCGTTGCAGCCGTAACCCAGAATGTGGATGAAAAAGAGATGATCAAGCAAATGTCGCAAAAATTGCCTTCGATTGCCATCCCAAGTCAATTTATCGTATTCGACGAACTGCCCAAAATGGGAAGTGGAAAGGTGGATTTCAGAACCATTACCGATATGGTGAGAAAGAAATTGAGCAAATAAAACTGATGGAAACAATGGATTTTTCACATGGCTTCTGATTTATATCAGAAGCCATTTTTTATTTGTTTATGACAAAAAATTTTATATCTTTTATTGATACAGATTCATTACGCATCTCAGGCATTGCTTCCAGTTGTCCGATTATTTTCAACCCGTTTTTCACAAGGACATTTTCATGAAAAGATGGATGTTGTTTCTTTTTTCATCCCTTCATCTTTCATTGTGCATCGACGGATTTTCCCAAATCGTGCTGTCTGAGATCATGTACGATCCGGCCGGATCCGAGTACACCGACGAATTCGTCGAACTGTTCAATCTCAGCCGGACCGATTCGGTCGATCTGACCGGCTGGCAAATCGGAGACGGAACGGATGAAGACCGAGTCATCGATGCCGGACAAGGCCTCCGGGTGGCTCCTCAACAATACGGTTTGATTCTGGATGCAGATTATTTCGAAAACTCCAGTCAATACGAAACACTCATTCCCAAAGACGCGTTGATTCTCACTGTGGACGGAACTACCCTCGGAAGCGGCGGTCTGTCGAACAGCCGGTCCGAAACAGTAACTATTTTCGATTCTTCTCACCAACTCATTGCAGAATACGAGTATTCGCCGGGAAACCTTTCCGGCCATTCGGCAGAAAAGATTGATCTAACGGCTTCGGACACAGATCAAAACTGGATGCAAAGTCTGAATATGAACGGCACACCTGGATATAGAAACAGTGTGGCCCGATTAATGTACAATCTGTCTCTATCCGGAATATGGGTAAATCCCGAAAGCCCCAGAGAAGGAGAAGATATTCAAATCCACGGGACCATTCACAACGACGGCACTGAAAATATTGAGGGATTTTCAATTGTCCTGTTCGATGATATCGATAAGGATTCTCTGTCAAAAGAGGAAGAAATAGTGAATGGCATTGACGAAACATCTCTGTTGGAATCAGGAGATTCCATTTCAGTGGATTTCTTCTGGCAAAATGCGGAACCAGGATTTCACACGATGGGGATGTGGATAGACTGTCCGGAAGATGAACGGCTGGAAAACAATGTACTTTTCTTTTCTCTGTTTGTGGGCTATGCCGGCGGACAATTGATCATCAATGAAATTATGTACGATCCCATGCCGGATCAGCCCGAATGGATTGAAATTTATAATCAAAGTGACAAGGCAATCGATCTTGAGAAATGGAGAATATCGGACAGCGTGACGGATAATAAAATTCTTGTGACCGAGCAGCCCTGGCCGATCCTGCCCGGAAGTTATACAGTATTTGCAAAAGATTCATCCCTGCTCGAAATCTTTCCGGAAATACCGGATGGAAGCCTTCTTGCCATCAAATCCTTTCCCGGGATCAACAATGGTTCTGAAATAATTGTCCTCTATGACCCTTCAGACCATATTTCGGACCAAGTGATTTTTTCATGCGATTGGGGAGGCGGCGATGGCGTTTCTCTCGAACGGATCAATCCTCAAATCGATTCGAACGACAGTACCAATTGGAGTTCTTGTGTCGCTTTTACCGGAGGTACGCCCGGAACAAAAAACAGCATCTTTACATCCGTTCTTCCTTCGAAAAGTTCGATTCAAATTTCTCCCTCTCCTTTTTCGCCCGATGGAGACGGTAGTGAGGACGTCACCATTATCTCCTATCAACTTCCGATGAAGATTGCATATGTGAATCTTCAAATCTTTGACATTCGGGGAAGATTGATTCGAACCCTGCTTGGAGCCAGTCAATCGGGTTCATCCCGATCTGTGATCTGGGACGGCAAGGATGACCAAGAGCGGCTGGCACGGATGGGAATTTATATCGTGTTTCTGGAAGGACTGGACAATCGTCGTGGCGTGACTGTGACTGAAAAAACAACCGTTGTAGTCGCAGGAAAATTATAATTGAACAAATTGTCCACATTTTCCCCACAAAAATTTGTTGTTTTGCTTTTACAAGAACTTACGTCTCATGTCAGAATGTTTATTATAAAGTGCTAAATCAAACTATAAAAAATAAAAATTGAATTGGAATTTTAACCTGAACTTATAATTTAATGTATAACAATGACTTAGAAAAACTGAATCCGTATGCCTTAAATAGATTGAACTCAAACAGAATATTTTTTCTGATCACCTTTATTACAAACGAAAAACCGGACCTTGATCATAATAATGTCGTCTATACACAAGTTATCCACATGGTAAATATTACTAAAATCTGCGTAAAAAATAGATTCAAATCAAGTAAATGCCTATAAAGAGCTTGCTTTAAGATGAAATTTTTGATATATTCATAGAATTCATTTTTATAAGCAAACAGAAGGGAGGTCCAGATTTATTCATGCCAGCAGTTAAAGTAAGAGACAACGAACCTTTTGAGAGAGCATTCAAACGATTTACAAAACAATGCGAAAAAGCTGGATTGATGTCTGACATAAAAAAGCATCAGCATTATGAAAAACCCAGCGAAAAAAAGAAACGAAAAATGAATGCCGCAAAACGAAAACAACGGAAACTTCAAGCGATTTTTGGTGATTAACAATGTCGCATCGTGTTCTTTTCAATAGAGAGATTTCTTTATGACCATTGAGGAAAGATTGAATCAGGACATGAAAACAGCTCTGAAGTCTAATGACAAGGTCCGACTTGAGACAATTCGTCTGCTCCGGTCACAAATACACAACGCCGGCATCACGAAAGGCAAGGAGCTGTCCGAAGAGGAAGTCTTAGAGGTCATGGCCAAAGAGGTCAAAAAAAGAAAAGAATCGATTAAAATGTTTGAGGACGGGGGCAGGGAGGATCTGGTAGAAAAAGAAACACAGGAGATGGAAATCATTTCTTCCTATCTTCCCGAGCCGTTGAACGAAAAAGAACTCGAAACAATTGTCAGTGAGACCATCAAAGAAGCAGGCGCAGAAAGTATGCGGGACATGGGAAAAGTCATGGCTGTTGTCATGCCGAAGACGAAAGGCCGCGCAGACGGAAAACAGGTCCAAGAATTGGTAAAGAAAAAGTTAAGTTGATTACAAAATGGATCATAACGACAAGCCCTGTAATAAAACAGGGCTTTTTTATTGGGTGTCATCGTTTATCTCTCTTGACTTTTTTTCGATATAAACCTAAATTCTAAATGTATAATTCAATGCAGAGATCAAAATGAACGCAATCGATATTGGCATTTTAATCGTTCTCGGAATTTTCGGAGTAAAAGGTTTCATCAGGGGTATTGTGATTGAAATCTTTACCCTTGCCGGTATGGTAGTCGCCTACATTATCTCTATCCGCGAAATGGGATTTTTTGCGGACATCATAATCAAGAATATTCGCATA
>CAZIAH010000057.1:0-25645 GCA_964537715.1 uncultured bacterium
CTGCTGTGCCTCACCCATCTCTTTATCCTGTGCCTGATGCGCTTCAGCCGCACCATCTACAAGCGCCTTTTCCGCCTGCAGCCTGGCCTCGTCGTATCCAAATTCAGACATGGCCGTCTTGAAACCATCATCGGCAAGCAGATTGTCATAAAATAATGTTGTCTGATCCAGCCAGCCTGCCATAGTTTGCTTTCTCGGACCCTTCAATTTAAGAGAGATTTGGGCTGTTATGTCGTCTTTGAAAGCCACTCTGGCAACTTTCAAAGTTTTCATGTATGCCGTATCGGCCTTTGCCCTTGCCTTTTTCACTATGTTTGTCGATTCAAATTGCTCGCCATATTCCATCTTCTGTTTCCGGTACAGTGCTCTGACATCTTCAAGAAGATCCTTGCCTGTATTCAACTTGCTTTTATCGTACCCGTAATTACTGACACTGGTCAGAATCTCCGAATCCTCAAGTGAGTTACTAATCACAGTTTCTGCTTTCAGCAATTGTTCTTCAATGGTCGGGTTTTTATTCACTTTTCCTCCTTTTATATCTATGAATTGATTTGCACAACCATTTTTCAGACCTGAAATAGCATTTCACCCCAATGAAATATTATTTCAGCCCGTTAAAATATGATTTCACCCTGCTTGAATATCATTTCACCCTGCTGAAATATGATTTCACCCCGATGAAAAATGATTTTACACCGATGAAATATCATTTCACCCTGTTGAAATATGATTTCACACCGATGAAATAGCATTTCACCCTGTTTCTGAGCGATTTTACTGACTTACTCTATGATTGCTCAGTCATACGGAACGATTTCTTTTACATGTAATCTGATCCTGCGTATGCCATTCAAAAGGTGTGATGCCTGAAAGGTGTATGTCGTCGAATGGAATTTCGATAATAATGATATGAATGTGAATAAATATAATATTTTATCAAAAATATGTCAAGAAGACGATCGCCCTGGATTTCCTGATCCAGAACGGACAACTGCGGAGCTTCTGCTCCGAGAGCGGAGACAGTTAAGGAGGGTGGGCTTATAGCCCACCTTCCTTCTGAATATACATTTATTCCCTCTTAAGATACTTCTTTATGACCAAATATTTCAATTCTGTATCTCCGATATTGCGAATACCATGTAGGCCGTTGGGTGGGCAATAGAAACTAGCGTATGGATTCGCAACTGTTGTTTTCCCATTCAAATAAAACTCGGCGGTTCCTTCTAGCACAAAAAAGAATTCATCTTCCACATGTGAGTGAGGCGCATGGGTTGCTGCATGGGGCTTGACCACACTCATTTTCAGGGTTCGTCCATCGAGAAATTCTTTTTTAACAAACCAGAATTGATAACCTACTTTGGTAGAATCAACACTATTTGGATCAAATTTACTGACACAATTTTCTAAAGTGAATCTTTCTTGGATGGAACTGGAGTCGGAGGAAGTTTGAGCCATCAAGGGTATGATTGCTAAAAACCAAAAGATGCTTAAAAACTTATTCATTTGAACTCCAAACAATTAAGGTAAGTATTTAGTTTGGTAGTGAAGTAGGGCAGGCTTTAAGCCCACCTTTTTTCACATCTTTAATAATGGTGGATCTATGGACCTACCCTATAGACTTAGCGTGAATCAATTAGTCTGTTCGAATACACAATATTCTTAACGATATAGAATACCATGAACCCAAATCAATAAAATGATTATCAATTTGATCATGCACAAGCCAACCATTAGGTACCACGTGGTTGTGCCTTTCAACCCAATAGTGTCTATTTCCACTCCACCATCGATTTCCACCTGACTTTACTAGAAAACCACTCGCAGGATAGCCACCATATATCATACCGATGTTATTTGCCCATTCTTCTATTGAATGTGTCAAACTGCAGGATACCATATCATCCCAATCAGCAACCCGATAGTTAGGGCCAAATACAGCCTGGACTATAGAGTCAATATTTGCTGTTTCTGGATAATATTCAGTAGTGGCTTTCCAAAGGGAATCAACAGCTGTCCCTGTTACATACACTGTTGCCTGAGCAGTCTGTCCCTGGTAGCTTGCTGTCACCGTCTCTGTCCCTGTATTTGAACTATGAGCAGTGAAGTAACCTGTAGAGTTGATACTTCCTGCAGTTTCGGGAGATGTTGACCAAGTAGCTAAATACGTTACGTCTTGTGTGCTATCATTTGAGTAATGGGCTAGGCAGGTGAATTGCTGCGTTTCGTTATTAGCTAATCCTATACTCATAGGGCTAATTTCTATGGTCCCCGGCGGATATGTATCACTTGTATCTTTGACACAACGTACAGACATCCCCATTTCTATTTTTTTATTATAATAGCGGTTGACTTGATCATATCGTTGCAAATATCGGTGCCATACATTTTTGTTATCTTGTTCTGTTGAAGTCCAAAATGTGGCAGACCTACCAAGCTGACCAAAATACGCACTAATACTAAAACGGTAACCACCTGGAAGCGCAGAAAAACCACTTAAATTTGTTCCATTTCCAGGTATTTCCCAACCGCTAGTTGCTTTAAGTTTGTAACCTATATTTCCACGCCACGCAGTACTATTTGCTTCAGACTGACTCATTCCCAAGACCATCTCCAGTTCCTTCCATTCCTCATCAGACGGCACATGCCACCCTTCAGGCGCAATTTTACATGTATCAGCAACAGCATTCCAGTTATATAAATAACCATAGATGTCTGCATTATTTTCATCGTTATCATAAGCACAATATGCTCCTGTTGAATAATTATACCATGCCGTACTATTCGTCACATTGCTTATCGGATCTCCGTTTCTATAATGAGTTACTTTTAGGTTTTCCGCCATCCACCATTGATTCCCAATTTTTACTGTTCGGTATATGTTGCCATCGATATCCGTTACTGACCCTGTTTCAAATACATTTACTGTTGCCTGAGCTGTCTGCCCCTGGTAGCTCGCTGTCACCGTCTCTGTCCCTGTATTTGAACTGTGAGCGGTGAAGTAACCTGAAGAGTTGATACTTCCTGCAGTTCCCGGAGATGTTGACCAAGTAACTAAATACGTTACGTTTTGTGTGCTGTCATTTGAGTAATGGGCTATGCAGGTAAATTGCTGCGTTTCGTTATTAGCCAATCCTATACTCATAGGGCTAATTTCTATGGCCCCCGGCGGATATGTATCACTTGTATCTTTGACACAACGAACCGACATTCCTTCTCTTTTAAAAACATAACCAGTACCTACAACATGATGATCATATCCTAAAAATCGAAAATAGGCAGAAGAGCTTGTTGGAGAGGATGACCAGAAGTTTGCCGTTGCACCTCTACCCTGAAATGAAAATTTACCAGTAGTAACACTATAGTCTACACCGCCACCGGGTAAGGCAGTAAAACCACTTTCATTCGTAGCGCCAGTGTTTGGGCTAAACCAATGTTCTGCCCCTTCCTCTTTTAGTTTACCGCCTGCGACTGAATTGCCACCAAGAAAATTGCCTAACACTGTCCATTCACCATTGCTTGGCACATGCCAGCCCAAAGGAGCTAATCCTCTTGGATCGTCAACCGCATACCAGTTGTACAAATAGCCATAAATATCAACATTGTTTATATCATTATTATAAGCACAATATCCTTGCGAATATTGCTCCCACTCTTCAAGGTCGGATTTATACGATATACTATCACCATTATTAAAGCGAGTCACTTTTAAATTTTCTTTCATCCACCATTGATCGCCTATCTTGACAGTGCTATACACATTACCGTCAATATCTGTGACAGTACGCATAACTGTAACATTAATGGCCATGCTGCCCGTAATCTCAAGATTCTGCTGTTCATAGGGTGCGATGTTATGTCCCGTAACCCGCAACAGATACTGGTCGGACATCTGTTTGTTTAAAACAGTAACTACGGTTTGTTCTGCACTGTTTGAAGTAACCGGTGCTGCAATTATATTGGACTGTTGTCCATCAATGAGCAACATTTTCTTATTTACCCTGTGCCCATTCACATTTAAAGAGTAGATGTATAAACCCGCTGATACACCTTGACCATTATCATTAGTCGCATTCCAGTCAACTTGGATTAAAGAAGCTGGTTTATAACCATTAAGAAGAGTTCTTACTTTTTGTCCCTGCACATTATAAATAACAAGCTTAACAAAAGAAGGTTTTTTTAGCTTGAAACTAATTACTGTAGATGGATTGAATGGATTGGGATAGTTCTGAAATAGCGTAATTTGACTTGGACTTTCTGATGGATTGCTGCCAACCGCACTTTCAGTAATTTGAATTTCAAAATGCCCTTGTTCGTCTGTGTAATCACTTAAAACACGAGACGAGTCATACTTATCAATTAGTCTTACACGGGCATTTACTACTGGTTCAGCGCCATTACCTAAATATTCTGCGCCGTTGTCTATTACTGTGCCCTGAAGTACAATTTGGGAAAAAATACTTTGAGTTAGTAAAATAAAACAGAAAGCAATGAACATAAAGTGTTTTCGATTTAACATATTCTCTCCCATTTATGGCTAATATTTATTATTGTTTTTATATAGGGCTAACACCTTTTCAATCAACTCGAAAATAATATTACAACCTACCGTAATTCAAGCATAATGGGTTTATTCTTTTCGTACCCAAAATCTGTTTGGATGAGAACCAAGTAAAAATGTTATATAAGCCATTGCTTAACCGTTGCCGGTGCAGAAGGTAGGTTCAGATATACAGATTTTTGTCTAATAATACCAGAATTTATTTAAAAAATCAAGAAAAATTATAAAATAATTATTATTTGATTAATATCGGATTTTATTATAAGAAAAAGCCTCTCTTTTTAGAGAGGTTTAATATTAATGATGGCTATACTTATGATCGTTCCAGGGGTCTATCCTGGAAAGGATACTATTGGAGGGTTGAACCCTCCTTTCGATCCCCATTCGTGGGATCGAAATCTTTGCGCCCCCCAGTAGAATCTCAGGTTGATCCGGGAGAATTTTCAGCGTCCTAGATAAGGATATCAAGAGCGATCAAAATTCTGGTAGATCAGAAATCAACATTTTGATAGTACTTTTGATAATGCTAATAACGCATAACCAATAATAATTGGAAATATATTAGATTCATCTTTCGAAAAAACTTCAGCAACCATGCAAATATGAAAAAGGTGTTCTAAAACAACATTAAAAGTACCATTTGAAAAAGCATTTTTAAATTTATTTATTAATAATGGTTTTTTATATTCATTATTAAGTTTATCTATACTATAACCTGATTTTTTTAATTGTATTGAAAACTCCTTTAAAAACATTTTCTGTTGTTTATTATCCATAACTCTGATAGTACCTGCAAGCAGAATATTAAGCATATCTTTCATCTCTTTTGTATTATCAATATATAGCATACCTAATTTATCAATCTTATCGCTAATATTTGTTGTACTTTTTTGTATATGATCATATAAAGTTTTAAATGAATCATTGACATATTCTTGAACACCCTTATCAAGTATTGTTATTGAAAAAACAGAATATAGCGCTTCAGCTGTTAAAAGTAAATCTTCTACTTTATTAGTGACTTTACAGAAATATGAGTGTACATGATACTTAAAATCACCAAGTGCTTTCTTTTTATGTTCATATCCTGTATAGTGTGAATAAGCTATGACTGGAACATGTAAACCCCAATTGTTAAAATCTCCTTTAAAATCTCTTATAACCGGGAGAATTTCAACTAAACCGAAAGTGTCATGGGTTTTAGAACCTAATAATTCAATATCTAAGATAATAACACCAATTTCTCTATAACTATCCTTTAGTATATCTTCTATATATATTTTTAAATTATCTTTTTCTTTTTCATTGAAAAATTTAGCAATCTTATTAAAATTATCTGGAATTACATTCCACCCAAATTTTTTAAAATTCTCTGATAAATTATTAAAATCACTTGGTGAATTTTCAATTATTAATACACTCTTCATTGTTAACCCTTTCTCATTTTATTGGTAATCCAACAATAAAATTATTCTCTTTAAAATCAATCTGTATATTACAATTAAAATTTTCTTTAATATATTTATCTAGTATAAAAAGAGTTATCCCTTTAGTATTGGATTTTGAATCATGTATATTTCTTTTTTTTAATTCCCAATTAATAGGTATTTCGGAATTATTATTTGAAAAAACAAGTTTATTATCTTTAACACAAATAAAAACTTTTACTATTTGATTAAGTAAACTATGGTCTATTACATTCATTAATAGTAAAATGATTATATTACTTAGTTCAATAAGATTATGTCCGATAACTCTATCTCTTAAAGGCAAATTATATTTAATAATTATATTTCTTTCAGCTAACTTAATTATTCTTTTAAGTATACCTTTGAAATCATCGCTAAATAGATCCATTATTTTAAATGTAGACGGATTAATTATTTTCAACGACTCTTTCGTAGAAAATCGACAGACTAATCTATTTACAAAAATATCTGCTAAAAGTATTTTTGCACATGCATTAGCTCTTTTATTGTTTCTCGTTAATTGAATAAGTTTATTAATATGCCGCCCCCCCCCATGCTCAAGCTTATATAATTCTCCAGCTAACTGGGTTATATCTCTACCTATACCTACAATACCTTCTATTACACCTTTTGAATTTTTATAAGCTACTTTTGTTGTCAACAATATTTTTTCAATATTATTTATACTAGCTGTTTCCTTTACTGTAATCGGAGATTTATCCATAAACAAAATGTCCATTTCCACTTTCCTAAATTTCTCTGCCTGTTCTTCATCATAAAAATTATAATCAGATTTACCTATAATTTCTTCTTCACTATTAGCGCCTAGTAGTTTAACCTGGGATTTATTGGCCATTAAAAAACGACCTGATGGATCTTTAACATATATAACATCATCAATATTATCTATTAAGGCTCTAATTTGATTTAGTCTTGTTTTTTCTTCTTCAATAAGTATTATATCATGTATTGCAACAGAGATATATTTAGCAAGTCGATAAATCTCAATTTCGCTTTTCCTATCATATTTCTTTTCTCCATCATATAATGCAATTACACCATATGGTTTATGTTTAAACATTAATGGAGCTGAAATCATTGAATTGACAAATGGTTTTAATTTTTCATTTGCAAATTGATAGTCTTTATAATTATTAATATAAAATATTTTATTTCTATAGAAAGAGTCCCATAGTAAACCATCATGATTCTCTAATTCATTTTTTTTAGTATAAACAGTAGGTTGTATTCCTTTGACACAAGACAATTTTAAAATATCTTTAGTACTTTCATAAAAATATACTTCACACACCGTAGACTTTAACAATTTTGTAGCAACTTCCATTATTGCTTTTAATCTAGTAACTCTATCCTCATAATTAATTATTTTTTGTATTGTTAATTGTATTGCTAACAATTCATCGTTTTTGGCTTTCAAACTATTTGCTTGTTCTTGAAGTTGCTTTCTGTTTGCAATTAAATCATTTGCTTGTTTTCGAAGTAATTCTTCACGTACTAAAAGTACTATTGTAACAAAGAAGAAAAAAAGAAATCTTGGTAAGATATTACTTATAATATCAATTATAATCAATCTTTCAGACGGATGAATAAAAGTTAAAATAATTGCACAACTTACATATATTAACCCAATAAATCCAAAATATGTAATTACTCTTTTATTATTTAAATATTCAGAAATTAGCATAAATGGTAAGATATAGAATAAATAAATATCCGAATTTGGTTTTAAAGTTAGTAAATAGAAAAATGAAATGACAATAGTATCACTAATAATAATTAATCGCTTTATGTATTTATTAATAATCTTTTTAATTTCTATATAAATTATAATTAATACATAAAAAGAAGCAACAATCAACGCAATCAACCAAAATTTGTGATAAATAATTGTTGATTGATCTTTAAGGATGATAAATCTCATCCACAAACCCATTAATAAAAGTATCCTTAATAAATCAGTAATATTTTTTAATAAAATTTCCATTTTTATTACTGGTTGTTTTAATATGTTTATTAACATTAAATTTCCTTATCAAAAATTTATTACTATAAAAAATTAATAAGATATTTTGTCAATACTTAACAATAAAAATCACAGAAATCTATACAAAATATTCTTATTATGATCAATATTTCTATTCATAAATATAAGTATAGAAAAAATTGCTTTATTGTTATGAGTACTTTAATAAATTATTAGATATGTAAAGAGCATTAAAAAATAATAGAAATCATTTAAAAAATCAAGATGAAATTCGAAAAAAATTACAATTTATATAGTATAATATGTACTTGTATATATACAATGCTGATATATGTTACAAGTTTTTAATTAATTTCTAAATAAAGTTTATAAATCAATAATAACTACACAACTTCTACACCAAAACTCACAATAATTCGTTTAATTTCACCCAAAGCATAAGCAGCCATTTTTTTCTGTTTGTCAACAGAAGAATTGCTTGTGGTTTCCAGATCACCGAGTATGATAATGTTCTCATCGTTCAAACGGCTGGCAGACTGAGTGCAATAGTAAAAACCTCCCATGCTATTCAAACAATGGGAGATTTGTTCCTAAGTAAGGAGAAAAAAAGAAGAAATAAAACAGGCCAGCGCCCCACAATGTTTGGCCATTGGTGCTTTTACTTTTTAAGTGATGGCACTGGCCTTGTTATATTTATAAGAAAAGAGGCTTAGATGTCAAATAAATGTTATGGCTTTATCAAGTATACAATAGCCATTCTTTATATAAATACTGTTCGTTTCATTAAACATTGAGCACTTAGCAATTAGCATTGAACAAGTTATGATTTGTTCCAGAGTAAATACTTCTTATATTTAATTCAATGCTCAATGTTCATTGATTACTGACTTACTTCGGTTTGGCCGACCATCGCTTTCAGTTTTTGAACAATGATTTCCGTTTCTTTTTCATCCAGCTTCTTGTCTTCAAAACTTTTCTTCAATGTCAAACCAAGATCCTGGAGTTCGTTTTTATCCACCGCGCCCGTCTTGATTTTCTCTCCCAGTTCCTTGAAAATCGCCTGCACTTCTGCTTTTTTCTCTTCTGTCGGCATGTTGCTGACGACCGCACTTTGAAGCCCTGCAAGACCTTTTTCCATGATCTTACCCATGATCTGATCCCGATGAGTAAAAACATAAATTGCCCCGACTACGATGACAAGGACCAGTAAAATGACAACGGCAAGAATTACCTTTTTCATCAGTTCTCTCCTCTTGATTTTTTTAATTGGATGATTTTTTAAAGATAATCAGAATCAGAAAATGATTCAAGTGATAAAATAGTTACCGTGAAAAAAACACAGAAAAATATGAAAATTCCACATTCTCTAACTGGGGTGGTTATGACCTTTCTTATCAGAATGAATGCTCTTTTTTTTCATCTCCTCGAATTCCGGATACATCTTTTTAAAACAACTGGGACAAAGACCATGACTGAATTTGGCATTGGAATGCGCATGAATATATTCTTCAACCTGATGCCAGTATCCTTTATCATCCCTGATTTTTTTACAGGATGCACAAATCGGAAGCAAACCGCTGAGTGTTTTGACATTTTCCAGAGCGACCTGAAGCTCCTTGTTCGCTGTTTCAAGATCTTTGGTTCTCTCCTCGACTTTATTTTGAAGTTCCTTGGCCCGTTTGCGGATCATATTTGTCCGCCATTCAAATACCAGTATCGAAAGCGCAATGAACAGAAAAACCATGGAAATACGAAACCATGCAGTCTGCCAGAAAGGAGGTGCAATAACGATCTGAACAGATCTGCCCTCCTTATTCCATACACCGTCATTATTGGAAGCCTGAACCCGGAAAACGTATTTGCCCGGGGAAAGATTGGTATACGTCATTGTTCGCCCTGTCCCATTTTCATTCCATTTTCTTTCGAGATTTTCAAGAATCGTACGATATTGATTTTCTTCGGGATAGATATAACTGAGCGCAGCAAATTCAAAGGTAATTGTATTCTCTTTATATGAGAGATGAATTTCATTGGTACGACTGATTGCGTTTTTTAGAATCGCATGTTTTGAGTCCTTAATATCCACATGGACAGACTCATTGAACAGTTTAAAATCGGTAACGACGACAGGAGGAACATAGGGATTGGGACAGATACTGTCCGGATGAAAGACATTAAATCCATTGATGCCTCCGAAGAACATCTCCCCTCCAGAACCTTTGCAGTAAGCGCCTGAGTTGAATTCATAATCCTGCAACCCATCATTGACATCGTAACTCTGAAAGGTTTCCTGTTCCGGATTAAACTCTGCAATCCCCTTATTGGTACTCAGCCAGAGAATGCCATTAGCATCCTCAAGTATGCCATAAACCACATTGTTGAGTAATCCCTGTTTTACCGTATAGCTTTTGAATGTCCCGCTGGTACGATCCATTTGATTCAGACCGCCCCCGTAAGTACCAATCCAGAATCTTTCTTTGGAATCTTCATAGATACTCATCACACAATCCTTACTCAAACTCATCGGATTGGAGGGATCATTGCGATAGTGAACAAACTGATTCGGTCCGGTATTTTCGGACAAAACAAGTTTGTTTAATCCGCCGCCATCCGTCCCGATCCATATTGTGCCTGACCGGTCTTCATAAATGGTATAAATACGATTACTGCTTAGACTGCTCGGATCATTCAGATCATGCCTGAAATGAACAAATCTTGTTCCTTGCTCATCCGATCCCGGGTTGAACTGATCCACCCCATTATCCCAGGTTCCGATCCAGAGTTTTCCGGAGCGATCCGGATACAATGTCATAATATAACCGCTGGATAAACTGTTCGGGTCGTCCGGACGACTGAGGTAATGCTGAAAACGACAGGCTCTTTCCCGACTGCCACGATCAATCAGCCGATACAATCCGAATCCGTTTGTCCCCACCCAAATTGTACCGGATTGATCTTCACAAACGGATAATATATAATTGGTAAGAAGACTATATGGATTTTTCGGATCTTGCTGATAATGGACAAATCGGTTTTTCTTTCGAATAAACCGATCCAGACCTCCATCCGTGGCAATCCAGAGATCACCGTATCGGTCTTCACACATCGACCAGACATAATTCTGAATCAGACTGTTTGGATTATTTAACTCATGCTTGTAATGCAGGAATGGTTTTTTCTCTTCATAATATTGATTGATACCACCGTCTGTCCCAATCCATAATACACCGGAACGGTCTTTGTAGATTGAACGGACCACATTGTTGTTCAGACTGGACGGATTATCCGGATCATTTTCAAACCGGGAAAATTTCCCTGTATTCGCATGGAAACAGTTCAAACCGTGATCCGTTCCGATCCAAAGCTGACCTGTCGAATCCTCATAAAGGGCATACACCGTATTCCCGCTCAGACTGCCGGCTTTCCCGGGATTATGGGCATAACGGTTGAATCTGGATTTTGACTGATCCTCCCTCCGGATCAAATTCAGTCCTCCCAGATCCGTACCGATCCATACGTTTCCGCTATGGTCTTCAAGTGAACATAAGATATAACTGCTTCCCAAAGTTTTATTATTCCGTCGATCATAGAAATATCTTTGACAAGTTCCGCTATCGGGATCCATAAGATTCAATCCGAAATCGGTTCCAACCCATAATAAGCCAGTTCGACTCTCATGAATCGATTTGATATAATTATAACTAAGACTGTTTTGATTTCCAGGATCATGTCTGTAATGGTTGAATCGTATAGATTGTTTCGGATCCGCGGGAGATTCGATACAATCCAACCCACCGGCAGTACCGACCCAGAGATTGCCCAGACGATCTTCATAAACTACAGTGACAGTGTCTTGACTCAGACTTTCTGCATCCGAAGTATCTTTACGAAAACGATAGAATAATTCAGTAACCGGATCAAAAGCATTCAGACCGCCGCCGTTGGTCCCGATCCACAAAATCCCTGACCGGCCCTCACAGATGGATGTGATGTCATCATGGCTCAGACTCTTTTCATCCCAGGGATTATTCCGGAAGACAGAAAAGGTATAACCGTCAAAACGGTTTAATCCGTCTTCGGTACCGAACCACATAAATCCGGATCGATCCTGCAGAATACAGGTGATAGTATTCTGTGAGAGACCATCTCCGATATTCAGATGCTTGAATTTCATTTCCTCAGCAGTGAGTGTGGATAGTGAAAATCCAAGAAGTAAAAAGAAAATAGGGATGATTCTAATAAACACCGAGTCTTTTAGAACATTCCGGAAAGTAATATTCGCATCTTTTTTCATAAAGATTCCCGTACAGTTATTGGATAGAAATTGACCATTGCAAATTTTTCCAGCTTATTTTATTTTTTCACATACATGCCGGTTTTCTATTTCCAAATCAATATTTATTCGATTCACATAAATAATTCCCGCATATCAATAGAATAACGTGAATTTGACTGATATATTGTTCTCGATGAATAATATTTATTGCTGCATTTCAATTATCAGAACAATCACAAAAATGTGTTTCCAATGAAATGCAAAATTCAAGCCGTCATTTCGCAGAATAGCAGGGTAATGGCTGTATATATTTCAATTATTTCAAATTAAGATATTGGCAGGCAATGGTTATAGAAATATTTAAAACATGCTCTGGCTTAAAATAAACCATTTTTCAGAAGAAAGGAATTTACAGAATGCGTGACCCGTATAATTCAATCGTATTTTGAAAAACAGTTTCGGATACCTTATTAGACTCAACAGATTGAATTTCTGCAATAGTTTTAATTGTTTGAGATATATTTATGGGTTCGTTTCGTTCGCCGGGAACCGGGCCGAGTACCGGGCTGTCTGTTTCGACCAGGAGACAGGAAAGCGGTAAGCATTTGACCAGTTTTTGTTTTTGACGAGAACGGACGATGGAGGGCGGAATCGAAAAAAAATAACCAGCTTCAACTGCCGGCAGAGCTGCAGAGACTTTCCCATCAAATGCATGAAGTTGTACTTTCCTGGCATCCTGCTGAAGTAATAGATCGATCACATATTTACCTGCGGATCGTGAATGCACATTCAATGGCAGGTCAAGTTTTTTAGACAGTTCAATAAAGCGGATAAAAATATCCTTTTGAATTTCTCTTTCGGATTCTTCTTTTACAATCCAGTAATCGAGCCCGACTTCCCCGATGCCGGTGAGTTCGCTGCGATGGCGCCGGATCCATCGGATGATTTCATCCGCCTGATCCAAATCGAGATGACCGGGGTACAGCCCTGCGAGCGGACGAAGAATCGGATGCGCTTTTGAGAGAGCGAGATTCTTTCGTGCATCGTCGAGTGTTTCGCTTACTGTTAAAATCGAGACAACGCCTGACGCTTCGGCCCGTTTGAGAACCTCCTCCCGGTCCGAATCGAATGAGGAATCGCACAGATGAGTATGTGTATCAATGATCTTCAATCTATTTATTTCCAGGTAAATGATCTCTTTTGATACTTTATTGACAACGTATACAATCCGGGCAAAATATGCAAGTCATTTTAAATGAGAAAATGATCCGCTTTTATGATTGGATATCATGAATGTCCGGTTAAAATCATTCAATCATTTATTACTTTGTAAACATTTTATGTTATGCTCAAATAGTATTCTGTTTTTTTGTCCCGCAAGGGCTCCTGCCCTTGCGTAATTTGAATATTCATCGTAGAGGCTAGGCCTCTACGGGACAGAAAGCTCTACTTTTATTATTGGACTGAATAAATCACTGGATTCAAGGAACCTCACTCCCTGAATTGTCATTTAAAAGTAATCCAAAGGATTTAAGAATATGAAAAATAATTATAAAATACAATCAGGAGGTTTTATGAAAACCAAAATTTTTTATGCAATTGGAATGGTTCTTTTCGCTGGCCTGTTAATCGGCGATGTACTTCTCGCAGAGGGATCTGTGAAATCCAACATGGAGAAAAAAGAGAAGGCAAAACAGGAAACCGTTCAGAAAACCGAAGTGAAGCAGACCGTCTGTCCGGTCATGGGCGGTGAAATCAACAAGGATGTCTATGCGGATTACAACGGCAAGCGGGTCTACTTTTGTTGTCAGAATTGTTTAAACACATTCAAGAAAGATCCTGAAAAATATATGAAAAAACTAAAAGACGAAGGTGTGACTTTAGAAAATACCCCGGAACAGGAAAAACCTTAAACTTACATCCTCCCGAGGGTGAATACCTTCGGGAGGCCTATCTCACCTGATCGTAAATAATCTATTCCTCGACGAGGTTTTTTACCTTTTTTGCAAGTTCTTCTCCCCGCACATCAAAATAACGCATGGTTCCTTTTTTGTCCACGAGCCAGATCGAAGGAATGGAATTCACGTGATACAACTTGGCATTGGGATCGTTCCATCCTTCACCAGAAAAAACAAAATGCCAGTTCAATCCCTGTTCTTGGATAAATGTGTCCAATTTCTCCCTGTCCGAATCCAGACTGATGCTGATGAGTTCGAACGATTCTTCCGGATAAGACGAACGAATACGTTTCAGATTAGGCATCTCTTCCCGGCAGGGAGGACACCACGTGGCAAAAAAATCGATCAGAACGACTTTTCCCTTTTGCAGTGCAAGAGACCACGCCGAACCATCCACAAGGTTCACCGATATTGCTTTGGCTTGCCGGCCAATCCCGATATTGTTCTTGATGGTTTCAACAAACGTTTGAAATCGGGGATCCGTTTGCAGCGGCAGGTATAACGAATCGGAAAGTGTTTTTAAACTGATAAATCCCCGGTCCACGGCTTTTTCGAGCCAGTTCAGGGCTTCCTCTGTGCGATTCAATTTGATCAAAGCTTCCGTGATCAGAATACAGTCCCACGGAGATTTTCGTTCGTGCACCTTTTCTGCGGCAAAGGCTGCTTCGAGCGCTTCCCGATACCGCTTCAAACCATCGAGCATATAGTATCTGGCCTGAAACGTGTTTCGGTCTCCGCCATCCGCAGAAATCAGACTATCGACAACAACCAGACCTTCTTCATACTTTTTTTCATCGTAAAGCTGGTATGCCCGATCAAGAGACGATTCGGCCCAAAGAAAATCGACAACAATGAGAATAAAAACTATTAACATTCTTTTTGTCATATCAACTCCTGTTGCATTCAACAATGTCATTATTTATTCTTTATTATTCGGAATAAGGCAGCAAAACAAGCAGCTGAACTTTTGTAAAAAATTTGAAATTTGCAAAAATTTAGTAACCAGCTTAATATTACTTCCCCAATTTTTCCGCCACACGATTCGCAAGAGTCTCTATCATCGTTCCGTCTATTTAAACAGCTTCGGATCGGGGGACAATGATCCGTCCGGGAATTTTCATCTGTTTGCGGATTTCATGAACCTATCGATTTCGGAACTTGATTAATATGTTATGAAATTTTTATAGATTTTCCAAATCAATTTCATAAATCAAAAGATAATCCTTGTAATTTTTTTATAATAGAAGACGTATATCAACAGGCCCTCCGCATTCCTCAAAATGAAACTGTGCCCGATCAGTGGGAATATCAGATTCTATCCAGAATTCTAATGAAACATACGGTGATTCTGGTAACGGACAAGTGTAAACCGGAAATGGTCAAAAGCATGCATCTAAAACATGCTTTCACGGCGCAGGAAGCATTGGATCGTGCTTTTACAATCAAGGAGAAATCGAGTCGAGTGACGGTTATACCCAACAGAGTTGGTGTGATTGTCAAATCATGATTTGTTTTTCAAATACCGAGCAACTTCCCGGGCCACAATCAGCTCTTCTTGTGTGGGAATCACGGCCACCTTAATCCGTGAACGTTCGGAGGAGATCACACCCTCTGCCGGATTGGTATCGTTGATTTTCCGATCCAGCTCAATACCCAGATGATCCATATCCTGAAGAATGGTCGCCCGCATTCGGGGCGAATGTTGCCCCAGTCCTCCAGTGAATACAATCACGTCCACACCATTTAGAACAGCCAGGTAAGCACCAATGTAGCGTTTGACAGTATAGGCAAAAGTATCAAAAGCCAGTTTTGCCCGCTCGTGACCTTTGTCCATGGCAGCTTCAATTTCACGAAAATCACCACCCATACCGGAAATACCCGCTACACCACCCTGATGAATCAGGATTTCACGCATTTTTTCAATGGAAAATCCTTCTTTTTCGAGCACATAAAGCAGAGCAAAAGGATCCAAATCTCCCACACGTTTGGCATTTAGCAGACCGCACTGGGGACTCATCCCCATGGAAGTATCGACTGATCGTCCATCCCGGATAGCACACACCGAAGAGCTGCCCCCGAGATGGCAAGAAATAACACGCCACGAACGCGCTTCAGGGAACAAAAGGGTTTTGGTACGTTCTGCAATATACCGGTGAGAAGCGCCGTGAAATCCGTATTTCCTCACACCATATTTTTCATACCAGTTGTATGGTACACCGTACAGGGATGCATATAGAGGCATATCCGCATGAAAAGCGGTTTCAAAAAGGCCCACCAAAGGTTTCTCCGGCAACAAGGTCCGAAACACACGAATAGCTGTTAAATAGACCTGATTGTGGACCGGAGCGAGCGAAAGATAGGCTTCCATTCCCTCTATGACCTCATCGGTCAATGGCACGCATCCGCTGAATCCTTTGGAAAGCACAGTCTTAAATCCTACAGCATCCAGTGACTTTATCGGATATTGGGACCTGAGTGATTCAAGTGTCAGGTTGACAGCGGTCTGATAGTCAGGAATAGGTATCTCTGTTTTTTGGATCGGATTTCCCTGAAACTGGAAAGAATAAAAACCGCTTTTGTCTCCTATCTTCTCCACCGTAGCCTGAAACAGCATTTCGAAATCATCTGTTTTATACAATTTACATTTATAGGATGTGCTACCGGGATTGGCAATCAAAATCTTCATCCAATAGTTCCCTATTTTTGACTGGATTTGACGCGTTCGATGACGGCCTTTGTAATGGCCTCAATCTGTTCAGGGCTGATCTTTTGGTTCTGGTCCTCCTTGGGCAGTCCACATACGGATACCCGTCCTGGGATATTCATTTTCTCCCGCAGTTCCATCAATTTCTCCACCTCGCCAGGAGGAATCATGTTGACATTGCCCAGTTGAATGGAAGTATAAACAATCTGTGCCGAGTGCTCCAGTGTTTCCATCCTGTGGTATGCAGTAACCAGATCAGTCCCAAAAGTCAGAGCCCCATGGTTGGCTAAAAGAATCGCATCCGTATTCTGAACATAGGATTTGATTGATTCCGGGATTTCCATGGTAGAAGGCGTCCCGTACGGAGCAATCGGTACAGCGCCCAATGTCAGCACAGCCTCAGGTAGGACACATTTATTCAATGGAAGACCAGCCACTGCGAAACTGGTGCAGTAAGGCGGGTGCGCATGGACGACGGCTTTCACGTCATCACGCTGCTGATAAACCTGCAGATGCATTTTGACCTCACTGGAAGGACGATATCGGGAATTGGAAGAAATAACTTTACCGTTCATGTTCATTTTGATAATCATGTCCTGGGTCATAAATCCCTTACTGACACCAGTGGGCGTGGTCAATATTTCCTGATCACTAATGCGGACAGTTATATTGCCGTCATTTGCGGCCACATATCCTCTCTGCCAGATTCTTTTTCCAATATCCATCATCAACTTTTTCATTTCAAATTCACTCATTTCCATCACATCTCCTTATGCTTTTATCAGTCTTTCTATAGTTTTATATATCTGATCAGTTATAAATTTTACCGAAATTCATGAATCCTTTTTATTGAGTGGGTTGAACTACATGAATTTATCCAAATTTTTCCTTTTAAAACAAATGAGTTCAGTTTCATTCTACAATAGATCTCTCAGTACATCCGCATGGGGATTCGGAATCATCGAATAACCGGCCAGTGTGCCGTCCTCTTTTAAAAAAGCCAAAGCCGGTTGCACAGCCGCATTTAATGCATCCATATTTCCAGTCAAAACTACCAATCCTTTACCGCCAATAGCCATGGCCACATGAATTCTCGGCAGGGCGACATCGGCTTCTTTCACTGCAAAATCAGCCGCTTTGATGGCAGCTGCCACAGAAAAGGTTTCTATAACAGCCATGCCCTCTACTTCTGGACTATCCAGAACTGTGGTTCCTGAAATGGCGGGAAAGACTTTACAGTCTACATTGGGAATCATCAGGGCATTGACAATGGAAAAACCGCCTTTTTCCTTTGCTGTCTCCACGCAGTTTTCAATGTCGGCCACTTCTCCCCGAACCACGATGATATATTTTCCAGAACAAATTGTTCTGGCCAGTAATTTTTCGACTTGGGTCATTTTCAATACAGTATCCTGCACCTCGAAGCCTTTATAAAGACTGGCCAATTCAATGATACCTATGGCATTTTTTTTACCCATACTTACCTCTGAATGATGATTTCATGCGCGTTGACTTCTGTGACCTGTCCGTCGATGGAAGCATGTACTGGGGATGAAACATCCCCTGTTGCTTCTCCGATCAAATCCAAACGGTTGACGCGATCCCCTTTCTTGACCACAGATTTGGCAGGACTGCCAATATGTTGTTTTAACGGGATCCGAACTTGGTCCGGTTGGATGGAAATATCTTGCAGGGGAGCTTTATTCGAATAGCTGAGAACATCCAGCCGCTGCATGAGTTTGGAAGTCGGTACACGGCGGTAATCCTGCATGGGGTGAATCTGGACAGGCAATCCTTCCCATTTATTTTCGGCTTGATGAGCCAACCTTTTTTCAATGATTGTGGATCCCCTGGGATCCAGTCCTTCGGGACAGGCATATAGAGTGCATACATTGCATTCACAGCAAAAGGCATTGCCGGACTGATAGGCACCATTATTGTCTTGCGAAAACATGCGATTTCGCATGGCCATTTCAGGTCGGACAGGATACCCGATTAAATAACGTGGACACAGATCTGTACAGAAACTGCACTGATCACAGGCAGCTCTGGCCGTACGGACGGTTTCCCGTGATTCTGAATACCGGTGATATGTGGTAACACAATGATGATTTTCCGGGAGAAGAATTAATCCGTTTGTCGTTTTATCAACAACCTGATTGGTATCGTTCACCAGTTTGCCCATCATCAAACCACCGGAAAAAATAGCTGTTTTGGATGAGTTGATAGTGAAATGTTTTAAAATGTCTGTAAAAGAAGTTCCAATAGGAACTTTGATGGTGAGTGGATGTTCCACCTCGCCCGCTATGGTTAAAAATTTATCTACGACAGGTTGATTCAATCCAATATTATAGACCGTCTCCACATTTTGCACCAGACAGCCCACACTGATGGGCAGTTGACCGGGTTGAACGATTCTCCCTGTGGTAAGATATACCAGAATGATCTCATCGCCTACCGGATAAAAATCCCCGACAGGCTCAATTCGAATCGGTGGCTCTATTTTTTGTGAGAGACAATCGATCAATTCCTGATATTTCTCTTTCAGTCCGATGATCCCCTGTCGGGCACCGGTGAACTCCATAACCTTCTTTAAACCTTTTAAAACCACATCGGTATGATGCAGCAGCAGTTCCTTGTCTTTGTGTAGCAACGGCTCGCATTCCGCTCCGTTTAGAATAACACATTCCGGTCTGGCTTTCAACTTGATATAAGTTGGAAAACCTGCACCACCGGCTCCTACAATACCTAACTTTTTCACTTCCTGGATATTCAAATTTCTATCCCGATCTATTCAAAAATAGTCGTTTCCCCGAAAGAAAATCGGGAGGATTTCCCGATAAAAGAATCGGGATGAAAAACTCATTTGAACACTCAGTAGGTGATAGGAAAACATTTTCAACGGTTTAAAGTTCTCCGATTTTTGGCTTATGAATTTCTCAGGTAATATCCCGATAATCAATTGCATCCACAATGGCTATAATAAGGGTGCGGATCGGCGCGTTTTCCAACCGGAAAACCTGCTGCGCGACTCCCGGCGCACCTCCACAGATCACAATATCACCTATACCAGCACCCAAATAATCCAGTGCCACCCATTCGTTTCCTGTCGCTTTTAAATCCGGATTGACAGGCTGAACCAGAAAAACATGCCTGCCTTCGTAAGCCGGATGTTTACGACTTGAAACCACCTGTTTTATGACTTTAGCAAGAAACATGGTCTATAGTTTTATTGAATGTGATCTACCAATTCGACAATGGCAGCATTCACCGAGGCGATACCCGAATCAAATGCCTGTGCTGCATCTGTGCTGGTTACAAAAACCACAGTATCATGGTTCCCGGCCAACTGTTTGGGATCGGCTACAACCAAAGGCTTCCCGGATGGTTTCCCGGAATGATGGACAGGCTGAACAATCAAAAGACGGCAACCGCGCAGACAGTCCACTTTGCGTTCCGCCCACACATTTCCGATCACTCTGCCCAGTTTCATGAGGACCGTTTCCGTTCAGGCTGAGGAGCGGGAATATGGATATCATCCACAATGGCCATGACAACCGCATCAATAGGTGCATTTTTTGTTAAATCGGTCATGCGTGCGGAAGAACCATAGGAAAGCAGTACCAGATCACCTTCGCCAGCCTGAACCGCATCCACGGCCACATGATAAGTGTTCAGCGGTTTCTTGAGATGATCGACTTCTTTACACAACAGTAACTTTTTCCCGGATAAGTTTTCATCTTTCTGAGACGCTATGACCGTGCCGATCACTTTTGCAAAGATCATAATTACTCTCCGATTTGGTACTATTTCTCGAAAGTTGTATACAATTCTTCCACAGGCCTCGGAATGATCATATCTGAAATGACTTCACCCACCGAGGAGGCTGCATTGCGACCGGCCTCAATGGCTGAACGGACAGCGGCCACTTCTCCCTGTATCACAAAAGAAACATACGCGCTGCCAATTTTCCGCCATTCAATTAGCTTGACATTGGCTGACTTAACCGCAGCATCAGCTCCTGCAATGAGCGGAACAAAACCGCGGGTTTCAAGAATTCCGATGGATTGTTTTTCTGCCATTTTAATCTCCTGTTATGAAATGATTTTTATTGAATTCATTACCGCCTGCTATACAAACCGCAATGCGCCGGCTGTCATGATGCGACGGTGCCTGCAAAAGTGGCGCGGATTGGTAATACCCTGACCGGTCGGTGAGGCAATGGTATGAGAAAATGAGAATTCACCCAGATCACCACCATTGCCGCGCAGTGTCCCTCCATTCACAACCACAATATCCGTTTTTAAAGCTTTTGCGAAAATTGTGGCCCGATTGATATCTCTGGTAAAAACACTGGAGGTGTGTTCGAAATGATGCTCAGCCTTTATTGCCTGTTCGACGCCCTCCTTAAAATCTCTAACACGTATCACGGGAATGCATGATGTCATCTGTTCTGCTACCACCCACGGATGATCAGTCGGCGTTTCTCCAAAAAGAAGAGGCACTTCATCTGTTAAATGCATACCCAGAACACGGGCAAGTACATTGGCATTCCTTCCCACAAAATCGCGTCGAGTGAAGTAATGATTTCCGTCCTTCTGCAAAACCTGATCGGCAAGCAAATCCATCTGCTGCCCCACAAGTTTTTTGTTTCTCTGTTTTTCAAAAGCCTGAATAAAAGTATTGAAAACCTGGTCTACTACAAATATCTCCTTTTCTGCAATGCAGAGAATATTGTTGTCGAAACTCGCACTCATTGTAATCTCTTTGACCGCCTGTTCCAGGTCCGCTGTTTCATCAATCAATACCGGAGGATTACCCGGTCCTGCGGCAATCACAGGTTTCGCAGTTTTCATCGCTTCTGCCACCACTCCTGGTCCTCCAGTCACCGAAAGCAGTCTGGTTTTCGGATGTTGAAACATGATCTTCGCTGATTCAAGCGTGGGTTCTGTCACACAGGTCACCAGATTCCGTGGTGCACCCAGTTTAACCATGTATCGATTGCACTGTTCAATAACAGTTGCATTCAGTTTTTTGGTGGAGGGATGGGGATTAAAAACCACGGTGTTGCCTGCAGAAAGCTGGGTAATAATATTTTCCAGCATCGTCGGACTGGGATGTGTGCTTGGAGATATATTGCCAATCACTCCCCAGGGTGCATATTCATCCACAGCCAGACCGTTTTTTCCCGAACGGCATTCAGGATATATAAACTCGACACCGGAGGCATGCTTGGCCACATTTTCGTGTTTGGCGATTTTATGAGTTAGACGTCCCATGCCGGTCTGTTCGATGGCCATGCGGGAAAACGTTTCTTTAAAATCCAGTGCCACCTGACGGACACCATCCGTAAACCGTTTACGATCCTGAATACCCATCGTTTCGTAGACAAGAAACGCCCCATCGGCAGCGTCAATGGCATCGTTCATCGACCCGAAAACACCCCAACTTTCTTTTGAAGGAACCTGTTCCGTCTCCTCCGGGGATGCAGCGGTCACATTTTGAACAACCCGATGTACGATTGCCTGAATTTGATCTTCGGACAGATCCATTTTAAATATCCTTTTCAGTATTTATCGAATCGGTATTATTTCTTGGATTTAATGGGAAAAACAGGAGTCAATTTATCTGACGGTCTTGGTATGATCGTCTGACCCTGTACTTCACCAATCTGGGAGGCTGTAGCAACACCAGCATCCACAGCGGATTTAACAGCAGCCACATCACCGCGAATAATGATATTGACTTTCCCGCCTCCCACAGCAAGATAATGACCAAGTTTGACATTGGCAGCTTTTACCGCGGCATCAGCTGCCTGGATGGCCGTTGCCAAACCTTTCGTTTCAATGATACCCAGAGCACTTTCCATCGATTCATCTCCTTAGTTTTTAAGATTCATTTTTTTGAATACCCAGCATGTCGAATACATCTTCATGTGCGGACGGGATGACATTGGAGCAAACCAATTCTCCTACCTTGGCGGCTGCTTCTGTGCCTGCTTCGACAGCGGAATTGACGGCCCCGACTTCTCCCCGCACAATGACTGTGACATAGCCCCCACCAATTCCAACCTTCTGGACCAGATCCACACTGGCCGTCTTCACCATAGCATCAAGGGCGATCACCGATCCTGTATTGCCTCTGGTTTCGATAAAACCTAATGCTACCTTTGACATAAGAACCTCCTATATAACATAATCTACTTTGAATTGTTTTTCTTGAATATACTGTCTGGCTTTGGGTGTAATAACGGTTCCCTTGGGAATGCGAATGGTTCCCGTCAATACGTGCAATCGCTGTAATCGCGAAACAGTGAGAACCGGTGTTTTATATTGGCTCATATCAATTGTCTCTGTTTTAACAGGCGGAACAAAAGAAGCAGACAGCTTTGATTGGAGACTTCCCTGAACAATCTGAATGCCCTGTTTTTCCAGTTCAGCGACTACTTCTCTCACAATCTGCTGAATGAGTGTGTCAATATGAACCGTCTGCATACTGTTTACATCGATTGTTGATAAACCACTTTTCTATCTTTTGAAATCGAATCGATCACTGCAACGATGGTATGATCAGTACAAACATCACGGGTTTCTTTGGTCATTCTGGCCGAAGAGGAACCGCAGGTTAGAACCACATCATTCTGTTTGACATTCAGGGAATCGGTACATACATAGGTCCTGTGTGTTTTCCTGAGTTTTTCATCCAGTTGCTGAACGATAAGAAGCGGAATACCTTCCTTTTGTCCAGCTTTCATCGTTGCTATGACTTTTCCTATGACAATGCCAATCTTCATGGTCCGCCTTTACATTTTCCCGATAAACTCGGCTTTCATATTACAGCGCACATTGGCAGCATTTGCATCATCCGTATCCAGATGAAGTTGTAACTTCCATTGATCGTTTGTACGAACAAGCACATTTTCAAACACAGTAGGTTTCTCACTACCGATACGTACTTTGATAAAATCACCATCCTGAACACCAAAACGTTCAGCATCCTGGGGATTCATATGCATATGACGGCTGGCGATAATGGCGGCATGTTCCAAATAAACAGATCCCATGGGACCAACCAGAGTAAGGGGTGCAGCATCGTGCAGATCACCCGAATTGCGCACTGGTGGATTGATACCGAGACCGATGGCATCGGTAAGCGAAATCTCTGCCTGATCGTAATCTCGGATGGGACCGAGAATTCGCACATTCTGAATGGCCCGCAT
Organism: uncultured bacterium; assembly: GCA_964537715.1. GTDB lineage: Bacteria > Zhuqueibacterota > QNDG01 > QNDG01 > DSAB01 > CAZTZL01. Next base: position 24,190 of record CAZIAH010000057.1, read on the forward strand.
TTTAGCCCCCACGATCGTGACTGTTTGCTTGGCTGCATAATCACCGGGTTGATACAGATCACGGTATTTCTCTAAAACGGCTTCCGGACCGAATAGACGGATAAACGTTTTCTCCGTTATATGAATATGATGATTGGATACACCGAGCGGTATAAGCAGTTTCTCATCGGTACCCGTTGTTTGGATTTTCTGTTTAGTTATTCCATCGGGAAGTGCTTTGAGAACTTCCTGATAAATGGCGTCCACCAGATCGTTGTCTACCTGAGACACAGACACATCACAAGAAGACAGACAGGCCCCGCATTCCTGACAGTAGGAAGCCAATCCTTTTTCATTCATGATGGATATCCTCAATTAATGCTGATGCCACATTTTCATCCGTGATGAGCGTATTACAATAGCGGCCCAGTAACGCCGCCCGTATAATGGACTTTTTCTGTGAACCGCCGGCCACAGCCACAGCATGTTTTTTCTTTTTTAAATGGGATAAATCGATACCTATGGTCCGTGCATCCAGATCCGGCCATCCAATCTCTCCCTGCTGTGTCACAAAATGAGCGCAAATATCTCCCACGACTCCCCTGTCCGTTAGTTTTCTCATATCAGACGCATTTAAGAGATCCGCTTTGGCAAGCAATGCATTCTCGTCAAACACACCGACCGAGAAAAGCGCAATCTCCGATCGGATGGCCAGATTCAAAACATATTGAATATGGGAATCGGACATTAAGGCCTGTTTGACTTGGTTGTTTTCCACAATCGTAGGCAACGGTAAAAGATATGGAGTTGCCTGAAAATTTTTACCAATTTTTTGAATAATTTCAGACGCGTGGGTATCAAAGTCGGATTTGGCTACCCCCCCAATCAACTGAACCACTATCAGATTACGAATTTTCTTGGCTGTAAGATGTCGCATCGTTTCCTGAATTGTCGTTCCCCATGCCACACCGAGAATCGTATCTGGTTCTAAAATTTCATTGAGATATTGAGCTGCCGCTATGCCAAGCGCGCGCTTTTGCTGGATAGGATCGTCTTCAAATGAAGGTACAATAATGGCTCTTTGTAAATGATAAGTCTCTTTCAATTCTTTCCCGAGCTGCGTACCTTTCTGGTCCGGATCACGGATTTCAACATGGACAATACCGGCATCACGCGCTTGTTGAAGAAGTCGGGAAACACTGGGTCTCGAAATGGTCAGTCTGTCTGCAATCTGCTGTTGACTTAAATTATGCATATAGTATAACTGCGATACTTCAACCAGAATTTTATTTTGTGAAGAATCAGTATTTTTCATATTATGAACTTTTGTTCATTTTTAATTAACATTTGTTCACATATCAAATATAATATATTTTTCCCTTTTGTCAAGTCTTTTTTTGTTTTTTATAAAAAAAATGGAACGGCGGATTGACTCACAAATAAAGTAACTTTGTAAAAAATGAACTTTTTTTCAAAT
>CAZIAH010000058.1:0-25495 GCA_964537715.1 uncultured bacterium
CATGAGCGTCTCGTGGGCTCGTATATGTGTATACGAGACAGACCCAGCTCTTCAAGAGTTGGAAACGTTATCTTCTCGGGCTCTCGCCACAAGAGCGAATACTCACTTTGTAGTGCAGCGACCGGTTGAACAGCATGAGCACGGCGGATTGTACCAGCCCCGGCCTCGGATAATCCAAAATCGAGGACTTTGCCTTCCTTTATGAGATCTTTCACCGTTCCGGCAACGTCTTCGATCGGCACCTCCGGGTCGACACGGTGTTGATAGAATAAGTCGATGTATTCTGACCTCAACCGCTTAAGCGATGCTTCAGCAACTGCCCGGATGCGCTCAGGCCGACTGTCAAGTCCTTCCCCGGGCTTTCCGTTCTTGAAGCCGAACTTGGTCGCGATGACGACCTTGCCGCGATAGGGTGCGAGGGCTTCACCAACGACTTCCTCGTTATCTCCAGGACCGTAGGCTTCTGCTGTGTCGAACAGGGTGATGCCCAACTCGACCGCAGCGCGAATCAGGTCAATCGCCGATTTCTTGTCGGTTGCAGGACCATAACCGAAACTCAGGCCCATACAACCAAGGCCAAGAGCCGAGACTTCAAGACCGCCATTTCCAAGTTTGCGCTTTTTCATTTGAAACTCCTAACTGGTCGATAGGACCATATCCATTAGCGTCCGATTCGAGAGTGAAAATGTTTAAACGGATAACCTTATATATATACTAAAATACTTTAAATAAATTTCCCAATATTGTACATTGTTTTTCTAAATATAGCCAAAAAGAATTGTTATTCCAATTTTGGGCAAAGGAATTGTCTTATATTTGTCAAAAATATTTACTATTCACCAGGGGTTTCTGCCTTTGCGCTATATTAGCTGATTTTGCTGAGGTAGGATTCTCTATTTGAAAGTAAGCGATATATACTGATCAACTCTGGTAATTGAATCGTTTGTAGACAAAGAAATGCTTGTATATGTGAGGGTTGAACCCTTGCTTTTTCTGCGTCCAGGGGTGGAACCCAGGACGATCTATATTCTCAATAAAGGGTAAGACCGGTTGTTAATGTCACGGTTCAGTGTGTGCAAAGGCAGGAGCTTATCCTTGAAAAAATTATTTAATCGGGAACACTCCAGGCATCAAGTTTCTGACCGCATTTACATGTTTGCTGATACCATTTTATTTCAGCTCCGCAGTTTTTGCACGACCATTCCTGTTTTTGATTTTTCAGCCACTCATTAAGGCCGTTCTTTTTGATAAACTCAAGATTGGATTCCATAGTCCAATGGTGCGGCCATTTGTCGTGCATAAATTGTTTGAGTTCCTTACAGGCAAAGTCATTGCAAAAACAGCAGAAATCAACATTCTTTTCTTTACTGCACTGTCTGAACTTGCAGTTTCTCACCCCGTCATCTACGTTTTCGCTTTGACAACCCTCGCAGTCTGTTGCTCCGCAAGCACCACAGTAAAGTCCACAAGGTCCATATTTTGATTGTTTGATCATTTTATTGATTGTATAATGGCCTGGCTCACAGGTGAGGAGCGAAACGGATCGAATTCAGTGAAACCAGAGGTTAGATCCCCAACCTTTTGCCTTTCTGTATTAACTTTCTGGCCTCTTCCTCTGAAATATTCGGACGGCCAAATATTTTATTAAGCGTATGTGTCATTCCTGAGAGTATTGCGAGAGCTCGATTCAGCACTTCATAAATCTCTCTGAGCTCTGCCCTCATTGCCTTTCGGCCTTCTTTCGAATGTATCGCGAAATTGTGAGTTCGGAAGAATTTATGAATCAAATAGTTCCGTTCATCTAACGCTTCGGTGATTGAATCCTCGATTCCTTCACTTATGTCGCCAATCTTACGAATTTGATTTAACAAATTTCCGAATGTTCGCCTATTCACATCATTTATCAATTCTTGAAATATCTGTCGCTCGTCATCAGTGATCTTTGCCGGATCGAATGCAAGAGCCGCAAAAGATAAAGCCAGATTTCCAGCTTCGACTTCCATGATTTGTGCAATCTCAGCCACCTGAGCGAATTCCATGTATAAATCTTTTAAATCTTCTGGATAGTCTTCCATTGAAATCTAACCTAGTAATGTCTACCAAATTACCTAAAATAAATTGTCTAATATTGTACAGCACTTTTCAAAATATAAGTAGCACCAAAAGATGATCCAGTTTATTAAAATAGAGTAATTTTGTGCAGAATGATACTGTCACGAGTTCAAAATGATAAAGATCAATTCAAATAAAATTAAATAATTTTTAAAAGTCAAGAGAATAATATGCTATCTCAATCGTCTATATAATAGATTGGAAAGAAGTGTGAAATTTTTGTTAAAAATATTTTAAAAGTAATTTGAAACTTTTTTTTGTCCTTTTCGTTTATTATATTTGACTGACCGGTCAGTTTGTGACTGGTCAGTTCGTAAAGTATGAATGACATCGAGGAAATGCATGGATACACAAAACCGAAAAGAACAGGAAAAGCTGGCTAGGAAGCATGATATTCTGGAAGCTGGTCTGCAGCTTTTTGCGGAGAAAGACTTTCACGAAGTCACAGTGGATGAAATTGCAGAGCGGGTCGGACTTTCAAAGGGAACATTGTATCTCTATTTTAAAAATAAGGAAGATTTGTTTTTCTCGATTGTTCAGGATAAAACAGATCTTCTTTACGGGCGATTGCATGCTGCAATTGAATGTGACAAATCTTTTACCGATTGTTTAAAAGGATTTGTATTTACCTATTTGAGTTTTTTCGAAGAATACAAACCCTATTTTAAGATTGTCCAATCCGAAAAAATACGGTTGAACATGGATGATCATTATAGGCTGCATCAATTTGGCATGGGCGCTTTTCAGATGTTTTTTAATCTGATTATCGAGCTGATCGAAATCGGAAAGAAACAGAAAATCATTCGGAATATTGAAGCGGCTGTGTTAGCTAAGAATCTTCGAGGTATTTTAAATTCGTTTACATTTCATCGCGTATTTTTGGGAAGTCAGGAAACTGTGGAGCAGGAAACGGATCATATTGTCGATCTGTTTTTACACGGAGCGGCCAAACATTGACAAGAACGGTTATCAATAGATTTTGACTATTCAGGAGGTTTGATAATGATTAAAAAATCCCTTTTATTTCTTTTCTTATTGATTCTGCCCATCTTTCTTTTTGCACAGGACAAGATGGTATTGACTCTGGAGCAGAGTGTTGAAATTGCACTGGAACGGAACCCGGGAGTCCAGATTGCCGAGAAAGAGTTGGTTAAAGCCAAAGTGGGAATCTGGGAAGCGTATTCTGCATTGCTGCCGACATTGGATGCGAGCGCCAATTTTCAAAGATCCTGGAAAATCCAGGAGACAACCATTCCCAATTTTATCAAAGCCATGCTGGGTCCCGATTTTCCGGGTGTGAGCGACATGCCCGATTTTGTCCGGCTTTCTTTTGCTTTAGAAAATACATTTACATACGGCGCCACGCTGACACAACCTCTGTTTTTAGGGGGCGCCGGGATTACGGGCATCCAGATGGCCTGTGCGGTTCGGGATGCCGCCCAATACGATTTGGATTCCAAACGTCAGAATCTCATTTACCAGACCGCCGATGCGTTTTACGGCTGTCTGCTTGCCAGAGAACTCGTCGAAGTTCAGACCAAAGCGCTCGACCAGGCCGAGGCCAATCTCGATCTGGTTATAAAAAAGGTCGATGTCGGCTCTGCTTCGAAATTCGACAGAATGCGTGCAGAAGTCGAGGCGGCCAATTTGAAACCGGCAGTCATATCGGCCCGAAACGATTATCAGGCTGCGCTGACCGGTCTTCGTATGATTCTGGGTCTCGATAAAAATACGGTGATTGATTTAGAGGGAGCATTGAAATATGTTCCTGACAATTATGCTGGAATTTCCCTTGCCGATCTTCAGGCTCAAGCCGTCAAAACACGGCCCGAACTCCATGCTCTGGCATCGCAGAAGCGCATGGCCTCCAAAGGCGTGACTTTGGCGAGAAGCGAGTTTTTGCCCAAATTGTTTTTCTCAACCGATTACTCCTATCTCGCCATGCGGAACGACTACAAGTTCACCAGCGATGATTTCAGCAAAGGATTCACGTCTGCACTCAGTTTGCAGATTCCCCTGTTTCACGGGTTCAAAACCTGCAAGCAATACCAAAAGGCCAGACTCGATTATAAGATCGCTCTTGATACAGAAAAGCTGACCCGGGACGGGATTGCAACCGAGGTTGAAATCGCGTACAATAAATTCAAGGAGTCCAGTGAAAAATATCAGGCTGCCAAAGAATCGATTTCTCTTGCGGAAGAGGCGCTTCGTCTGGCCAATCTCATGTACGAAGAGGGAGTACACACGCAGTTAGATGTGCTGAATTCCCAACTGGCGTTGACTCAGTCCAGATTGAATTATGCTACTGCGCTTTATGAATATCAAATGGCTCGTTATGATCTCAGGCGGGTCACCGGATTGTTAACAAGTGTATTATAAATTAATAAAGAAACTGTTTGTAAAAAAAATGGAGTGGAACATGATAAAAAGATTTATGATTTTGGGTTTATTCGTGATTCTGCTGATCACCGGATGCCAAAAACCCGGAAGCACCGAAGAAGAAGTTCAGGTTCCTGTTGAAGTGATGAAAGTCGGCCTCGGCAACGTAGAACAATCGCTCTTCTTCAACGGAGATATTGAAGCGGAAATCGAAGTCAAGGTCTTTGCCAAAATTCCCGACCGTATCGAAACTTTTCATGTTGATGAAGGTAGTATTGTGCAGAAAGGAGACACACTTGCCGAGATTTTGGCTACGACCATAGAGCAGGCGGTTCGTCAGGCAGAAGCTGCGAAAAACAATACAGAGTCGGAATACATCCGTGCTCAGAAGCTTTATCAGCAGGGTGCCATGAGCCAGCAGCAGTTCGATGCGCTTGAGACCCAAGCGACCCAGGCCAAGGCGGCGTTTACTTCAGCCAAAAGTCAGCTCGGTGATGCGACGGTTCTTGCCCCGATTTCCGGCATCATCGGAAAACGGTATTACGAAGCTGGAGACATGGCCAATCCGGCCGTGCCACTGGTCAGTATCGTTCAAATGGATCGTGTGAAGATTCTTTTCGATGCCACGGAAAAAGATCTGGGGATTCTGGCTTTCGGTCAGAAGGCGGAAGTGTATGTGCGTAGTTATCCGGATGAAGTGTTTGTCGGAAAAGTGACCAAGATCAGCCCGGTACTCGATCCGGTGACGCGTATGGCCTCGGTGGAGGTTCTCATTCCAAACAAAGACCATCGCTTGAAACCGGGTATGTATGGTGGGGTGGAGATTACGACAGGTATTTTAGATAGTGTTCTGGTTGTACCCCGTTATGCTGTTTTGGAAAGCACCTCACTCAAAAAAATCAAGGGCAAGGATGAAGTGGTGAAGACCTACTTTGTCTATGTGGTGGGTGATTCAAGCCGCGCCGAGCAGCGGGAACTCAATGTCTTTTATGTCAATCACTCATGTGTGGCCGTTGAATCCGGTGTGTCTGTCGGTGATGAGCTGGTGGTATCCGGACAGAATAATCTCCGTGAAGGAACGAAAGTGCTGATTGCATCCGGAGAGGAGGCTGAACAATGCGAATAACCCAGGTTGCCATTAAGCGCGGCGTCACATTTCTGATGATTTATCTGATTGCCGTGGGCTTCGGATTGTTTTCCCTCGGCAGGCTCCATATCGATTTGTACCCGGATTTGAGTTTTCCGGTGATCGCTGTGATTACCCAGTATACGGGAGTGGGGCCTTTTGATATCGAGACCGTAGTAACCCGTCCTATCGAGGAAACGATTGCATCCGTGCAGAATGTCAAGACGGTCAATTCCACTTCCAGACAGGGACTCTCGCTGGTGATGCTTGAGTTTGAATGGGGTACGGATATGGATCAGGCGGAGATCGATGTGCGAAATGCACTGGGCTGGGTGGAAGATTATCTGCCTACGGATGTCACTAGTCCTCTTGTTTTTGCTTTCGATCCTTCCATGCAGCCGATTGCGTTCTATACGGTGGGATCCAAAGTGCATGGTCTGGCCGAACTGAGACGCATCTCTGAATTGGAGATCGAACCCAGACTCGAACGGATTCCTGGCGTCGCCTCGGCTTCTACCACGGGTGGACTACAGCGCGAGATCAAGGTTCTGGCAGATCCTGTACGGATGAAGGCCCACAACATTTCCATTCAGCAGGTGGAGAATGCTCTGCGTTCCAACAATCTGCAGATGCCATCCGGCTGGATCGAGGACGATCAGCAGGAATTTACCATTCAAACCATGGGGGAATACCAAAGTCTGGAAGAAATTGAAAATACATCGGTTGCCATGATGGGGCAGGCCGTCATCCATATCAAAGATGTGGCTGATGTCGTCGATGGATTTGTGGAACAGCGTGCACGAGTCTGGACCAACGGCAGTCCCTCTGTGATTCTGGTCATTCAGCGGCAGTCCGATGCCAATACGGTTAATGTGACCCGAAATATGAAGAAAGAAATGCCCCGTATTCTTAGTGAATTGCCCAAAGGTATTGAGATTGGGACGGTCTGGGAACAGGCCCAGTTCATTAATCGATCTATATCCAATCTTGGAAATACGGCAGTGCAAGCCATTTTTCTGGCGTTTATTGTGTTGCTCTTTTTCCTTCACAACATCCGCAGCTCTGTGATCGTGGCTCTTTCCATTCCCATTTCCATGATCGTGACCTTTGCAGTGATGGATCAGGCGGGAATTACTTTGAACATGATTTCCATGGCTGGTCTGGCTTTGGCAGTGGGGCTTCTTGTAGACAATTCCATTGTTGTGCTGGAAAGTATTTACCGTCATCGAGAGCAGGGGAAGAAAGCACGAGATGCAGCGGATATCGGGACACACGAAGTGGCCATGGCTATTACGGCTTCGACTCTGACGACAGTTTCCGTATTCGTGCCTGTACTCTTTGTGCCCGGGCTGGCCGGACAAATGTTCAAGGATATGGTGGTGACCATCTGTTTTTCACTGGCGGCTTCTTTGATGGTTGCTCTCACTCTGGTGCCGCTTTTAGCTTCACGTATCATGAAGATAGTCGACACATCCCGTTCAAAGAATCGGCTGCATCAACTGGGGAACCGAATTGGCGGCTGGATTATTAGTTTAAGGTCCATTTATCTAAAAGGATTGGACTGGGCGCTTCACCGCAGAAAAACAATCCTGTTATCCACAGCCGGTTTATTGGTGGTATCATTGGCCATTCTGTTTACGCGGGGCGGTGAATTTTTTCCGCACAGTGACATGGGTTATCTTCAGTTGGCACTGGACCGTTCTCCGGGGACCAGTCTCCCTGCCATGGAAAAGAGCATTCGAGAAATCGATGAAATTATTCGTGATCGGGTGCCGGAAGCAGAAATTGTCTACACCAACTTTGGGCAGGGTGAAGGCGTCTGGGCGGCTTTTTCCTCGAGTGGATCCTATCAAGGGGACACCATGGCCCGACTTAAGCCGCGTTCAGAAAGAAAACGGTCTCTGGATGAAATTGAAGATGATCTCCGCGGACCTTTGAATCAGATTCCGGATATGAAAGTCCGATTTGCAGATCGCGGTGAACAGGCTTTTATGGGTAGCGGCGGAGATATTGCCATTAGAATATTCGGCCATGATCTGGATGTGGCCAAAGCTCTGGCAAATGAAGTCGTCAAAAAGATCAAAGACATTCGGGGTATCGCCAGTACGGAAATTAGTCTGCAGGAGGCGGCACCTGAGCTGAAAATCAAATTGGATCGTCAGCGTATTGCCGATCTGGGACTTTCCACTGCACAAGTCGGACAGGTCATCTCTTCCAGTATATTGGGCAGCGTGGTGACCCAATACCGTGAAGGCGGCGACGAATTCGATATCCGCGTACAGCTTAAAAAAGAGTCCCGCGAAAGTGAAAGCGATGTGGAAAATATCCTGATCATGACGCCGACCGGACATCAGATTCCCCTGAGGGCCATTGCCGATGTGGAATACGGTGTCGGACCCACTGCAATTACACGGGAGGATCAGGAGCGGAAAGTCACGGTGAGTGTCGATGTATCGGGCCGTGATTTGCGAACCACCACAGCCGACGTCCAGAAGGCATTAAAGGATATTGCTATTCCCAATGATTTCCGTCTTGAAATCGGCGGTGCCGCAGAGGATATGATGGAATCGTTCATGTATCTGGGACTGGCTTTTCTTGTGGCTATGGTATTAACCTATATGGTCATGGCCTCCCAGTTCGAATCGTTCCTAGATCCGTTTATCATTCTATTTACCATTCCGATGTCTCTGATCGGTGTGGCCTGGGGTCTCTTTTTAACGGGCACCACACTCAGCGTCATGTCCCTCATCGGAATTATCATGCTGGTCGGTATCATTGTGAACAACGGAATTGTACTTGTGGATTATATCAACCAGCTTCGGGACAGGGGACACGAATTGTACGAAGCGATCCATTTGGCCGGGGAAGCCCGTATGCGGCCCGTGCTCATGACTGCGTTGACGACCATTTTGGCACTGACGCCTCTTGCGCTCGGTCTGGGTGCGAGCGGCGAGAACTGGGCGCCCATGGCACGGTCGGTCATCGGAGGGCTTCTGGTTGGGACCGTGCTGACACTGGTCGTCGTTCCTGTGATTTATGCGACTGTGGAAACTTATTCTGGTAAATTGAAAAAGAAGAGAGAAGCAAAACGGAAAAAGAGACTGGCGAAAGCATAATGGTTATCTACAGGAGAAGGTTTTTATGTAAGATATAAAACATTAGGATAAACACCTCTTTTCCTTGCCCCGCATATGCGGGATAAAAGGGGAGATAATATTGTAGAAGCATAATAAAAGCCCTGGTTCGAAAAGCGAGCCAGGGCTTTTTAATGGGCTCCCAGTCAAAACTGGGAGCCAGAACCACTAATAACTAACAACTAAATACCGCTCTTCTATTTCTGATAAATCAATTTTTGTGTTTTAACATGTCGGCCTGCCTGCAGTCTGGCAAAATAGATGCCGCTCGGTAGATGATTTGCATTCCAGTTCAGTTGGTGTTCACCCGAGGAAACATGACTATCTACCAGAGTCTCAACAATCTGGCCCAGTCCGTTAAAAATTTTAAGAGTGACATGTTGAGATATGGGTACGTAATACCGGATGTTAGTGGCCGCATTGAACGGATTCGGCCAGTTATCAAACAGCTGCAGTTCATTAGGTATGGATGCATAATGAGGACGCCCAACCGATGTATGAATCAAATCGGCGCCATCACCGACCAGTTCGATTTCACTTAATGTGTTGGTACCCATACCAATTTGATTCGCTAAAAGCAGATAGTTATCGGATTGATCACCGCCGGGCAACTGGAATTTGTCTGCCTCCGGATCATTGCCCATCTGATGAGAGCAGACCGAATCCGTAGCAACCGGATCTTTCCCTGCCAGAAGTAGGTGGTATTCGGCGGGAACAAACGTCGCATTCCAGACCCCTTCTCCGCCTTCGGCATTGATGATGCCGTCCACCACACCTAGATTGACCGGTCTGGCCAGGTTGAGGTCGATAATTGAACGGGGCAGGTAGGTTCTGATGTTTTGGAATCCGTTGCCGGTATGCAGCTGAACACGATAACTGGTTCCATAGTAAGACAATGGGACAATGCCCACCTGATTTTTCATGGTGTGTGTGACACCGGCATCGTAATGCTGCTTCATTTTGGGAATAGACACATAGACATCCACCTCATCCAGAATTCGATTGAGTGTGAACGAGCTGTAGTTGAAATGGTTCTCACCGGTTTCCTTTTCCATGAAATCCGCATAAGGTGCTGCTTTATTGAGATTCACCATCTGAATACCCAGATCGTCCTGCACATCTTTATAACCAAAGTTGTTGTAGGAGGCTACATCATAGAGCGCTTCTACAATATACAGGTCGTCCGCAGTGACACCGCTGTCCAGCAGCAGTTCGCACACAGCGCGCAGTACGGTGGGATGGGTCCACATGGCTTCAGTGATATCATAACCCTGGAGTTTAGAATTATTTGCATAGCTGGATCCACCAGTCAAATTGATTTTAACCGCAACTATATCACCCGCCTTAACCACATCACTGATGCCGCCCAAGGCCTCGAAAAGATGCTGTACCTTTTGCTTAATCAGGGAAGGATTGCTGTAATCCAAAGCCTGTGTCACAGCAACCTGGGCTGCATCATCTGAAATTCCAGGAGCATGCGCATTCCTGGATTTGCCGAAAGGATTGATCAGTAAACCCGCTGTCACGGCGCCTGTGGTCGAAATAAATTGACGTCTTGATATGGATTTTACAGAATCGGTTTTCTTTTCCTGCGGCTCTTCGTTTTGATTGTTTTTATGCATGACCTACCTTTTTGTTGTCTTTGAATATATTTTTAATTCTATTCATTATAGATAAAATTCATTTAAAAAATAGGTGAATATGTTTAGAAAATCAAGAATATAATCTTCCGATTCTCTTTTTTATAACAATTACAGGTTCTCTATTCCGTATATAGAAGCATAAAGAATAACCCCGGCTCAAATGATGGGCCAGGGTTTTAATGTTCCTTTTCTATCTGTAATTGATAAATCGTCAAGAACCGCTTTTGTACCGGGTTCCCCGTTTGAGGTACGAGCTTAAATTGCCTTCCATGATATTTAAAATCAGAGATTTTTGTGTGGTATCATCAATTGCAAATCCGGAGGTCAGGTTTGTAAATCCGGTTGCATTGGCCTCCAGTAGAATGTAGTTATCAGGATCCGTGTTCACGGCCATCAGGGAGTTGTTTGTGAACAGAATAATCTGCTGTTCGTCTTTGTACTGTTTGATGATCGGCACCAGCACATTGGCGATGTCTTCATTGTCAAAATGGGTTTCCGGAGCATCAATGATGGTGGGGCCAAAATCACTCAGAATGATAATGAAGCACATCAACACAGTGCGCCGCATGCTTTTATTCAATTTGAAAAAATCGACCATTTTTATTTTGCTTTCGTGCCATCGGGTGTTAACAAGAAGTTTATACATCCCCTGGGTCGCTTCCAGTATCAACAGTGGCTCGGGATTCAGTTTTAAGAAGCGGGGGATAACGAACAGTTTGTTCAATTTTTGAATGCTGCTCACCGTGGGCTGTCCGAAATGTTTTGTCAGAAAGCCATTCAATTCGGTTTTTGTATCGATGATTTGTTCAATCCGTTCCGCGTCGTAAAATCCAGGTTTGATGTGCAGTTGATCTGCTTCTTCCATATTAATTTCTTTGGCAGCCGATGTGTCCTGATTCAGAGAAAAGAGCCGGATATCACTGGATTGTCCGTTCCGGTTGAATGCATAAAACCCGGATTGTCCGTTCGTGATTTTTTCGATGAACAGTGTGATTTTACTCTGGGCACAGGGATTGTCCTTGTGCACAGCGGCCTGCATCAGCTTAAACAGGGAGGTTTTGCCGGTCATTTTTTTGCCGGTGATGCAGTTCAAATGCCGATTAAACCGAAATTTTTGATTTCCGAAAAATGGATCGGTGATCTCCATACTGTGAATATAAAATCCCGATTTGGAAGGCGTGAACATATCCGAGATTCGAATGCGGGAAGAAGGCATCTGAATCGCCGTGTTGAATCCCGAAAAGAAGGGAGCGCTCATTTTGATAAAAGTGTGCCGCTTGGCAATGTCCGGAATTTGATGGGCGTCCGAACCTTGAAAATAGGCTAGCGGTTCCAGATTCTGGCCGAGGCGCTGGTCCGCGATCCAGTCTTTCAACGGTTTCTTGACCTGAGGGTCCCTTTTTGTGAACCGGCTCGGTTTGACGATTTCGACTGCCGACAGGTCTTTATGACAGAGCACGTCCTTCATGGCACCGCTGTTGATTTTATACAAATTTAACAGGGCCTGATCACTGCCGTCGATGTGCGCCAGTATGGGCACGCCGCCTTTTGCGACAATCAGATCAATGGTCCTGAACGGGCTCAATTTACCCACTTTGGGATTTTTGCTCCAGTCTTCGATTGCAAAGCCGGCTTCGTGCAGCAGGTCGCAGATCATGAAATGGATTTTCCGGCGGGGGTTCTGCGGTGGGAAGATCGCCAGGATGTGAACGCCGCTTGTGCTGATTTCTGTTCCGGGCAGGATGGTTAAAACGGTTTTTCCTTCGGCACGGTTGATTTTCTGTGCTTCGTCGTCGATCAGTTCATACCAGGTCGGGGCCGCCAAATCCATGATCGATCCCTGAAATTCATTGTCTGACCAGATCGTACCGAGACCGTTGTGGTCTGTGACGGCCACGAGGGACAAATATTCTTTCCTAAACTGTTGGACAATGGCCGAGGCAATTTTGCGCGCGTCAGTTAGGATTTTATCCTGAATCTGTTTCACTGCCTGGGGATAATTCGGAGAGGATGCGTCTGACGGGTATTTTATTTTGTATGGATTGAAATTATAGCGGTTGCTGCCCCGCGCGTCTTCCGAGGCAGGTGTGTGGAAGTGCAGATCAGCCTTGAAAAATTTTGCCCCGTATTTCAAATCGGCCGTTTTTTTAAAGGTATCGAAAATCTGTTTTTCAGTACCCATTTCCCCCCTCCTTGATAGATTAAATCATCTTTACCTGAACTGTTGACGTGTGTCTTTTATTAATGATTGTATTCATGGATTCTCTGCTTGTGATAAACAAGCCTGCAAGTTAGAAAGAACAAGAATTATGTTTATCGAATGAGCAACATTTTCTTAACCTCTGTAAAATTATTTCCTGATTCTAACTTGTAAAAATAAATACCTGTTGGCAATTGACCTGCATTAAATTTAACTTCATATGTAATAGGCTTTTGATATTCACTAACCAATGTTTGAATTTCCTCACCAATTACATTATAAATTTTCAAGGTAATGAAATCTAAATTGAATACTGAATATGTTATTGTAGTTGTAGAATTAAAGGGATTTGGATAGTTGTAATGAAGAATGATGTTTGAAGGATTGTGAGTTCCATTATCATGATTGTATAATGGATTCTTAATACAATATATTCTTTCAGTTCCTCCAAATTCTTTAGATCCGCTAACCATCCATAAATCATTATGGTCTACATCCAATCCTGTTGAATAAGGGAAATTGCATTTTACACTATCAATTATAACTTTTGAATTAATGTCAATCTTATAAAATGTTGTTTCCCATACCCAATCAGGATAATAACTAGAAACTGGTACGATTCCATGAAGATAACTGTTACCATAAGCTATGATAAAGATGTCGGGAGTTAACAATGAATCTACGATATTGAAATTATTCGGATTAATTTTATAACATCTAGAACTGTCTCCATAAATGCTACCCCAAATATAATTGCCATCCCATGCAATTCCAAAATTTGGACTGTTTGGACCAAAATTTGGTAATTTTAAGTTTCCAACGGGTGTACCATCTAGTGTATCTATTTTAAATATTTTATGAGTACTTTCTTCACATAACCAAAGATAGTTTCCATCCCATGTCAATCCACCCCCAAAAAATAGACTTTCACTATATTTAGTACGCAAAAAATATTTTTTTACTTCACCGTCGAAACTAATCTTATATATTCCAGAACCAGCAACGCATGTCCATAAATCGTTTCCTGTACGTGTGATACCAAAACAAGGATGGTTAAATGGAATTGAAAATAGAGTGTCAATTCCATTAAATGCTGATGAATCACACATTGAGTTGATTATCAGTGGATTTTGTTCGTTATCCGCATAACTATATGATATACGATTAGTATTAGAATATAAAAATGCTACGATGAGCAAATGTATAATCGTTATAATAAAAAATAATCTCATTTTATTCATAATGCCCAACCTATATTTTCCTTGATGCTGTGACTGGAAATCCCTTTACTTGAATTAAGGTTCCTCAATTGTATTAAGGATGTACCAAGTAAGAAAGCATATGGTGCATTGACACCCGACGTTTTTTTGAAGGCATCGAAAATCTGTTTTTCAGTACCCATTTCCCCCCTCCATTTCTTTATTTTTAAAATCAGGTAACGGGTTATTTTTTCCCCTGTGTGGCATGCTCCCCGAATCAAGTTCGGGACAGGCTTTAGAACTTGCCACCCAAGTTTCTTGTCCACTGGACAGGATACCCGACGAAAAAGTCACTTTTTTGAGGGGTATACTTTGTTATTATTGAACAAGAATGGTTTTGGTATTCGACCTGATCTCTCCAATCCAAATCCGACCATCATTGATATATCGATCATCCTTTTCAGTTTTCGTTGGATTTGAAAATAGAAACGTGCAAATATAGTGTCCTTTTGGAATTTGAGGATAACCTTTTAAGGTTACAATCCTTTCCATGGTTTGGCCTGAGATTATCTTTGTAAACCAATTGGTTTGCCAACTGTCAAATGGTTCCGGTTCGGTTACTGTCTTATATTCGGAATAAATATATCTTGTATTGCTTTGGAAATTTATGCCATTCGTATAATAATGAAATCGCTCATTCCCCATTTTTTCTGGATCAAGAACATAAAGATCGTCTTGATCGTTATTTTTCAATTCATAGGTGTATTTTACAGTGGCTGTATCAGAGTTATCAACCACCTGAATTTCTTTTATCACTAATGATAGGCCGTAGTGTAATTTATTTATATCTATTAGAGTTCGTTCTACATAAATGTTATTGCGCTCATCCTCAATATTTTGATTCCAGCTTGGCGCTATGTACAAAACGTCTTTGGGATAAAAATTGATTGATAACTCATCAATATAAGGATGACAAGGGGCAAGTGACATAGCAAGGCTATGAAAACTGCCGATATAGCATCTTTTATAATATGCCTGGATAACAAAAGGCTGGTCATTCATGCTGATGCCTAGTTCTTTTGTAAAATATGCACTTTTATTAGATTTTAAATAAATACAATGGGAGGAGTAATCATAAAATTCAATGTCCTTAGCAGCTATCCAGGCTTCTTCATCAAGCTCCAATTCATTAATATCTTTATCTGAGATATCACTTATTGTTAATGAATGGTCCTTTAATAGATGAATCGAAAAGGCGGCTTCACCGAAAGGTGAAACCGGATTCCTTTCGCACATGTTGCTAAACAACCATGCGAACATTAAAACGATTAATGATTTTTTCATCGTTATCCTTTCCGGCATAGTCAATGCTCACGACAGGTGACCTCTCAATATGTATTCTTTTCTGTGCGGCATGTTTTGAAGAGTATATCATACAAATTTCATGTCACACTAAACAGGACACCAGACGTTTCTGAAACTCTGGTTCTGAGAAGTCATTTGTTCATTTGCAGGGCAAGTATTGTGACATGCTAGAGGTACGTATTTTGTTTTAATATAATAAGACAATTTGCGAAAATCCACTTTATTTTAATGGATTGCGGGTGGAATAAAATGTTGTATATGAGGAACCGTATCAAAAGTCCATTTTATGCCATTGCGAGGAGTCCCGATTATTCATTATATTTTCTCAATAGAATATCGGGACGACGTGGCAATCTCATCGCTAATACTCAAAATTTATGGGATTGTCCGCCAAAAAGATTGGCGGATTTTCAACTTCTTCCCGAAACAAGTTCGGGAATCGCAAAGATATTTGGGCTTTTGATACAGCTCCTGTTTTACGATGAGGAGGGGTTATTCAAATTGGATCCAGTCGATTTCCACGGTTTTCCCTTTGGAAAGAACGGCGATGAGATTGTGAATTCCGGAAGAGATTTCTCCTGACACTGTATTCACCACACTCCAATCCTTGTTTTTCGGAATGTCAATTCGTGCAATGACGGGCCCGTCTTTTTCATCGATTCGGAGTTCGATAACGCCGCCGGTTTTCGAAGCCGTTTTTACATTAACTGATTTTAAGTTCTTTTTACCGAAATCGACACTGTTGTATTTGATCCACGCATTCTTTTTTTTCAGGATCGTTTTCCATCCTTGGAATTTGTCGCGTTTGTCCAGAAAATCAATCGACGCTCCTTTTTTACTGATTGCGCTGTACCGATCGATCTGGATTTCCCGGGTGGCATCTGTAAGACCCACACCCCGCAATGTGGGAATCACTTTTCGAATGGTGCCGTCTTCGTTGAAGAACAGGCTGTCCGCACGCATCGACCGGTTTTTATCGAAGTTTGGAGAAAGGTCATTGTGATGATAGAACAGAAACCACTGGTCTTTGTATTCGATGATGGATTGGTGATTGGTCCAGCATCCTGTGGGCGATTCGTCCATGATCACGCCCTTGTATGTAAAGGGGCCCATCGGATTGTCCGCCATGGCATAAGCGATTGCTTCGGTTTTCTTGATCACGTAGGGAAAAGTAAAATAATAAATGCCGTTTCGCTCAAACAGATAAGGGCCTTCTTTAAATCCCTCGGGCAAGCCTTCAATGGCCTGGGGTTCGGATGCAAGCTCCAGCATGTTCTTTTTGAGTTTGGCGATGAACAGATGATGCATGGCAGCCCAGGTGAGATAGGCCTGACCATCTTTATCAATGAATGGATTGGGGTCGATTCCGAAGGCGCCGTCGATGGGTTTGGGTTCGGGTTTGAATGGTCCGTACGGTTTATCGGAAACGGCCACGCCAATGGTCATACCTCTGCGGATCGGTTGATTCCGGGCAATGGCTGGAAAATAAAAATAATATTTGCCGTTTCGTTCGATACAGTCAGGAGCCCACAAACTGTTAAAAGTCGAATCCACCCAAGGGACACTCTCCTGGCTGATGATGACACCGTAGTCAGTCCAGTCGGCCAGGTTTTCTGAAGAGAAAACATGATAATCTTTCATGCAGAACCAGTTGGTCTTGGATTTGACGTCGTGCGACGGATAGACGTAGACCTTGCCTTCAAACACCCGGGCAGAGGGATCGGCCGTAAACTGATCCAGAATCAGCGGATTTTGGGCGAATAGATGATTTATCCCCAATATCAGGAAATAACTGAGTATGAATAAGCAGCATGAAAGTTTTTTCATTATGATTTTCCTTTCCACAAATTTGATTAATAGATGTATCCTGTCACTTTGACTAATCCAAGATGGGCATAAATGGTACATATCGTTCGTACATTTGTTGACTGAGTGCATAAAGTTAGTACAAGGAATCATCACCTTTTCGTTTAACTCTTCTCTATGCTTACATTCCTTTGATCAATCCTCCGGGCTGACACCTTCGACAATAGTTCGTAATCCGTTGATTGGCTCCGACCAGTGAGATCGGCGT
Source organism: uncultured bacterium (assembly GCA_964537715.1). GTDB lineage: Bacteria > Zhuqueibacterota > QNDG01 > QNDG01 > DSAB01 > CAZTZL01. The sequence goes on from CAZIAH010000058.1 coordinate 17,233, forward strand.
GCCGCAACGGGGGCAGGGTTCACCCGTTTTCATGTGTATGGCTAAAAAATCACGCGGCTTGCGCTCGATATTTTCCTGCATCTCCTTTCGCACCTTTTCGACGGCATCCGATAGCGTGGTCTGTATGGCACTGTATAATCGCTCGACCTCCTCTGCTGATAATTGAGTCCGTTTTCGATACGGATGCAGACGTGCCGTCCATAAGATTTCATCCGCATAGGCGTTGCCGATTCCTGCCACGCACTTGCCCCGTGTGAGAATCCCTTTGATTTCGCCGCGATACGGCCGCAAACGATCACGAAATTCGTCCAGCGAAAGGCCGAGTGGTTCCGGACCTTGCTCCATATAATTGGGAATGGATTCCAAAGTGTGTGTCAGATAGAGTTGTCCCATTTGTTTTTGATCGAGATAACGTAGCTGTCCTCCTGTTGCAAATGTAAAGATGACATGTGTTTTCGCCTGGCGTTTGTCGCCAGGATTGGCCAATTGCAGGCGGCCGGTCAGTTTGGGATTCAGCACGAGAAACAATGATGATTGGGCAGCACGCAGCGAGAAGACGAGAAACTTTCCCCGCCGATTGACAGCAGCGATGGTACTTCCGATTAAGGATTTCCCAAAACCACTGTGGGTCAGATCGCGCACGACGATTGGCCCTCCGGGCGGAAGCACTTCTACTTCTGCGATTGTCTGTCCGACAACCCGGCGCTGTAATACTTCGCACACTACTTCAAGTTCAGGAAGTTCCGGCATAACAATTTTTACCCGACCAATTACTATTCGGTTTTATGTTTTCATTGATATGTTTGCCATTTTGGGTCTAACTACATCAATCAAAAATATTCTCAGTTAATATATATGTATGAATAGTTCCAAATGTTTCATTTATAATATATGCTGCGAATTTAGCATTCTTTATTTTTGATCTCAGATTACAATTAGATTTTGGCGTTATCCGGTAAACTATTTTATATGTTTTTTTCTGCAATGTTCCGGTCGATTTGGAGAAACTCAATCGGTACCCCGTTGTCCTCGATAAAAGCTACACGGACTCCCCGGCTCGGACTGTTGGGTGGGATGATCACGTTTTTGCCTTTGATTGCTTCTATGAGGTCGGAAACCTCAAAGGCGACGTGGGGCATTCTTTTTACGAGCTCCGGGTAGGGTGCATCGTCTTCGTAACGGGTCCACTCGATTCCGTACGGATTTTTCCCGTACCCACTGACAAATATTTTCAAGTGTTTGAGATAGATCTCGTCTTTCAGTTTCTGTTGGGTCGGAATACCGATGTGATGATATTTCATCAGAGCATTTTCTCCGCTTTGAGACCTGGTATTCAGAATTTATCCGGGAAGAAGTTCATTATTCTGATAATTGTATTGTTTTCAAATTAATCGAAACTATCGAAGAAAGCAAGGAAATTTAAGATAGCGTAATTTGGGCTTCATAAAAAAAGCCCGAGACTTTTGGTCCCGGGGTTTGGAATGAAGTATTTTTAGAACATCATTCGCTGGATACGGGTTCTTCCACGATTTTTTGAACCGGTAAGAGCATTTCGATTTCTCCGCACCATTCGCCTTTTTCATTCATCGTCGGCTGGCCGAGATATTTTTCCATCATGGGGCCGGCCGGAGCATACTTGTTCTCGGTAATCCATTGAAAGAAGGCTGCATAACAGGCTCCCATGGCTTCGGAAGAGAAACTGCCTTTATAATTTTTAGTGGCCAACAGTTTGAATTCCCATTTTTTCAGTTTCAGAGGTTCTTCGAGTTTTTGGTCCTCGGAAACCGGCAGGCCGAGTTCCCATTTGAGTTCGGCTTCGGGCGTATTTTCGGGAGAATTGTAGTAAATTCCGAACGAGGGCTGGCTCATGTCCAGCATCAGTTTGCCGGCCATTCCGTACAGGGTATTGAAAGCCTCCGCATGCTGATCGTAGCTTCCGGTCATTTCCAGTGCGGCGTAATAGAATGGTTTCATCATTGTGACTTTGACTGTCGGTTCCATTGCGACTTCTTCGGTTTCAAGGGCGGCCGGGGATTCTGTTACGTCCGTATCTTGAGCCAGGACAGCTTGAAAAATAGAGAGCAATAAACCAATTGACAATGCGGTTAGCAGTGTTTTTTTCATACTTTTCTCCTCTGGTTTTTTCCGTGATTGAATGATACGTTGACTCTTCTTTAATGTTGCTGGTTAATGTATAGAAAAATAATGGATATTTCTGAACAAATCAAGATAAATACGATGGATTGCTGGATTGCAATGAAAAATCACCGTGCCCCCAAACAGGGAACGCCCCGATAATGATCATTCGGGGCGTTTAATAGGATGTTCAAATTCGATATATGGGGGATTACAGTTTTTTTACTTTTGCAGCTTGCGGGCCCTTTTCGCCTTGGACCACTTCAAATTCGACTTCGTCTCCCTCGTTTAGTGCTTTGAAACCTTCCTGCTCGATTGCGCTAAAGTGGACGAAAACATCATCGCCACCTTCACGTTCGATGAATCCAAAACCTTTGGTTCTGTTAAACCATTTGACTTTTCCCTGTTCCATTCTAAATCCTTTTTGTTTAACCAAAACTTTGTACTGCCACTTTTCCGTTTTCATGGTACAAGTGACATACGATACATCTCAAAGGATTAATATAATGCTTTTTTATACTCAAACCAAGTATTTTTTTAAATATTCGAAAATTGGGAGTAGTACAATTATTCCCAATTGATGACGAGAAACCGATCAATCCAATGGTTCGGACGCAGGGATACATTGTTTACCGCGAGAATTTTCAATCTGAAAATGATTTTAAACACGGCCCTGTACGGCAACAATATTGGCACTCGACCCATTCCAGCGGTGCTGTACGATTTTCTGATACCCTTCCGAATGATACCAGCGTTCAAGTTCCTTCTTGTCGGGAAACCGGATCAGGACGGTCCGTTCGTAAGGCCACTCTCCCTCGAGGATGGAAACAGCGTCATCGACAGCGACCACTTCACCTTTGAACTTCTCGAATACTTCATCCGTCTGTTCAAGGTATTTCGAATATTCGTCTTTGTCGTGGATATTGATTTGCGCAATGAAATAACAACTCATCGAACGACTCTCTTTTCATTTATTTCTTTGACAACCATGCAGATGATGAATAATCATTCCCAGACCAATTCCGATCAAAATACCGGAAGGCATACCCAGATTCCAGCCGATCAGAGCCGAAAATAAAAGTCCCAGACCAATGCCAATCAATGTTGATCCTGCGTAAATCATTTGATTTTCTCCTTTTTAATCACGGGGCTGTATCGAAAATCAATTTTATGTCATTGCGAGGAGTCCCGATTATTCATTATATTTTTTCGATAGAATATCGGGACGACGTGGCAATCTTATAGTTTACGCTCAAAATTTATGGGATTGCTCCGCAAAGACATCTTGGGGACTTATAATACACCCTCGATCTGTAAAATATTAATAGAGTTATTTTTTCTTGTTTTTTGACTTGAGTGTCACAATGATATTTGTCAGCGATGCACCGATAATTGCTCCGCAGGCTAATAGCCCAATGATCTGAACGGTTCGTACATTCTCTGTAAATAAGGTCACTCCAACTGCACAAAACACCGCCATTAGGGTGATATTCCTCACAATAGGTCTTTTGGTCATTTTATTCTCCTTTTGCTTGATGGCTGTGAACTTCGTAGCTGGAGTGTCGGGATAAATCCCGACCTACATTACTCTGTAAATGAGGAAATCCCCACCGCAAAAAAACGCAGCCATAAGAGCGATATTTGCAATGACGGATTTTTTATTCACTTTGTTCTCCTTTCAGGGTTTTGTCAAAGAGAATTGGAAATCGATAAGTTAGGAATGATTCTTTTTATTTCAAACCGGGCTGTTCTTCAGAATAGAAATAAAAAACAGACTTTGAAATATTATGAAGCTCGCAATCATGTTTTAGAGACAAAAACTGTTTTAAAATAATAGAAACGCTTGAAAAAATCAACAAGAATTCAGAAATATTTCAGATTTAATTTGATGTGATCACTTTTTCCTAGGAAAAAAATTCCTGATATGGAATTTACTTTCGGTTGTCTGGATTCCGGTATTGTGAAATCAATTGTATAGTGGATAGTTGTAAGTAATATATTCTCAATTACTAAAATCAAGATAAAAATCGGTTTTGATAATGTGGCATATTTATTGTATAAAACCGTTTGTCAATAGAGCTATTTTTGCGCTTCTCCAAAGAGAAGTGTAACAACAAATTTTGGAAAATCAACTCTGGCGGGAGTTTGTAAAAAGTATTGGAAATGACGTGAAGGTACTGCCCTTTTTTATGAAGAAAAACAAAACAGCAATGTTAAAATTAAAATAGAATGAAAAATAAACTAAAATTTAAAGAGCTATTTTCTTTTCGAGGGAGGTGATCAGCCGCGATCTTTTTTTCAAGTGTAGTTTTATTGATGAAGGTGATACGGACCAACCAAAGGGTATATAAGGAGGATGTTATGAAAGCCATTCAATTTTTCCGCAATTTCATTCGTAGAGAGGAAGGACAAGCTCTCTCCGAGTACGCCTTGATTCTCATTTTGATCGCAGTTGTGGCAGTTGTGGCAGTGACCCTGCTGGGCAATCAGATTTCACAGGTTCTGAATTCCATTGCCAATGCACTGTAATTCCAGTCTGATTGTGGTTTAACAGGGAAAGTCATTGGTATGAAGACAGATAAAGGACAGGCTTTGGGTGAATTTGTACTCATTCTGATGTTGATCGCAGTTGTCGCGATTGTCGTTTTAACTCTGTTTGGCAACCAGGTTTCCAATATGCTGTCAAGTGTGGCCAATGCACTTTAATGTGAACGATCGAATATGATGAAAAATCGCCTGGGGGGTTTTTTCAATTGAAAACGCTGCTTCAGTCCAAAATATTTTGTTCCAACTCAATATAAAAACAGCGGATTTCTTCTTCCCCTTCATCTCCTGAATCAAGAGAGAGGGGGAAGAACCCCTCACCAGGAACACAATCCTGATCCACAATTGTTTTTGAAAATCTGTGAGAATCGATATGAAACCCATTTTACATTCGTTGTTAAAAAATTCTCCTTTTGCTGATGAAGCAAAACGAAAAGAAGCGGTTTTATCCCGAAAGGAGGATGGAGTGCAAATGATCCATTCAATAAAATCGGAAAGAGGACAATCGTTGGTTGAGTTTGCATTGATACTTCCCCTGTTCATCATTGTTCTGTTTGGGATTATGGAATTTGGGAGATTGTGGGAAATGACGAATCTAATTACCAGTGCTTCACGGGAAGGTGCAAGAGTGGCTGCTATATCCGGTTCGAGTCAGAGCCAGGCCATCAATGCTGCACAGCATGTGTTGTCCGCAGCCAATATTGATGATGCAACGGTCACTGTTTCTGGTCCTAATTCTGAGAGTGAAGTATCGGTCACCGTCACTCTTCCCTATACGCCCCTGACAGGATCGATCATTCCCGGGCTCGATAACTTTTCAATTTCAAGAAGCACCATCATGCGCTGGGAAGGGTAATGACTGGAGACATGTACCATGTTGAAAATTAAAACCATGATTATCATTGCATTGCTTTTGAGCGGTTCTGCTACCTTCGGTATTTACCGTTATATACAAACCACCAAGATAAAAAGAGAGGATCCGTCACGCAATTTTCTGAGTGTGGTTGTGGCGAAAACCGATTTACCAATGGGGTCAGAGATCCGTCTTGCGGATCTGGCTGTGGTCGAGTGGCCGCAAAAGTGCGTTCCCAAAGGAGTGTTTTCAGATCCGTCTGCTATTGTCGGCCGCGTTATTAAAACTGAAATCTGTGCCGGAGAGGCATTTTTTGAATCCAAACTGGCTCCGGATGGTTCTGTCGGCGGATTTTCAAGCATCATTCCTGTCGGGATGCGCGCGCTCACCGTTTCGGTAAACAGTTACAGCGGTGTGGGGGGATTTGTCCTACCCAACACACATGTGGATGTTTTGGTTACGGTGCCCTCCTATACACAAAAAGAGGAATCGAGAACCAAAATTATTCTTGAAGATATCAAGGTTCTGGCTGTGGACCAGACTTTCGAAAGAAAGGGCGATGATCCGGTATCGGTTCAAACCGTTACGCTTCTCGTAACTCCCGAACAGGCAGAAAAACTGGTACTGGCCAGTACAGAAGGAAAACTGCAGCTGAGTTTGAGAAATACGGCGGATCGGTCAATCAAATCGACTTCCGGCACCCGTTTAAAAGAATTGATTGCAAAGCAAAATCGTGTGATTACCAGCGGAGTGGTAAAGAAATCGACTCCTAAGGTCGCTCAGATCAATGCAGGAAAAGAAAAGAGTGTGGTTGAAATTATCAATTCGGATCAGAGGATTGAGGTGGTGTTTGAAGACGGTGAAATGAAAGAATCAAAAAAGCTTTCCCGATAATAGGATTTATTCCATCGATAAAGAACGGATTTGAAATATATCAGAGAAAAGGGACGTCATGAATTTAAATGATCAATTTAAAAAAACCAATTATCAAATCGTTTACTCCTGTCTGTTTCTTTTTCTTCTTGCTGCCGGCTCCACCGTTTTTGGAAAGTCGGTTGATCTGACCGTATACATTGGCCAGTCGGAAGTCATCGGTTTCGAGCAGTCGATCAAACGGGTCGCCATCTCCAATCCGGAAGTGGCATATGCCAACGTGGTTTCCCCCCATCAAATTCTCGTAGACGGTAAATCCAAAGGCATTACGAGCCTGGTGATTTGGCCCGAGTCAGGCGATTACGTGAAATACCGGTTAAATGTCTGCAGTGAAGCTTTCCGGGACCAGGTCATGCTGGAGATGCGTTTTATGGAGATCAACAAATCGGCGTTAAAGACTTTCGGATCGGATTTTCTGCTCCAGAAGATGAAGATGGGATCCGAACAGGTGGATATTGGAAGCTACGGGGGGAAAGTTTCCGAACCCAGTATCCCGTTGGCACTGGGAAATTCGGTGGACATGTTTTTTTCCATCACTTCAAAGGATATTACGAGCATCATCAAAGCTCTGTACGAGAACAATCTGCTCTCCATTCTGGCTGCTCCGAATTTGAGCGCTGTCAGCGGAGAGGAAGCCAGTTTTCTTGCGGGCGGAGAGTTTCCCATTCCGATCGTTTCGGGAACCATGGGAATGCAGACCGTGACAATCCAGTTTAAAGAATACGGCGTTGGTCTGAAATTTGTCCCTACGGTGCTGGATTCTCAAGTTGTGAACATCAAGGTGGCTGCCGAAGTGAGTCATCTCGATTTTGAGAACGGCATTCTCATCAGCGGTTTCCGGATTCCTTCCCTGGTCACCAGAAAAGCCGAAACCACCGTGGAACTGAAAGAGGGACAGTTTTTGATACTTGGCGGGCTCCTTTCAAACGACGTGTCCCAGACCATTTCCAAGATTCCTGTTCTGGGGCAGATCCCTATTTTGGGAAAATTGTTCGGCAGCAAACGATATCAAACCAACGAGAGCGAACTGCTCGTGACACTTTCACCTAAAATCGTTCACGAAATGTCTCAGGAGGAGATTTCGGGAGTATATCTTAATACGATTCATCCGTAGGGAGGATTTGCAATGCGCACTTTTATTCATAAGCAGGACGGGAATATTCTGGTATTGTCCGTCATATCCACACTCTCCATCATGGCGTTTGCTTCCGTGGCCATTGATTTGGGGTGTATTTTAACGGCAAAGAATCAACTCCAGGTTGGAGTCGATGCGTCCGCACTCGCTGCTGCCTCCGGACTGGTTGTCGGTCAGAACGAAGCGGTGCAGAGGGGGATTGTCATCTCAAACAGCAATAAAATATTGCAGCAGCCGCTGGCTTTGCAGAGCAATGAAATTTTCTTCATCGATCAGAAAACAGTCAAAGTGACGGCCCAACGCTCTATCGATCTGTTTTTTGCAAAGGTGTTCGGATTGAACACCGCTGAAGTGTCGGCGACCGCTACGGCTGAACTTGGAAACCGGGATATCATGTTGATTTTCGACCGTTCGGGAAGCATGGATGATGACACGGTGGATCCGGATATTCCACAGCCGATTACGGATACCCAGAATGCATCAAATTATTTTGTCGATCTTATCGCCGGCAATCCGTTTGTTTTTGACAGGGTGGGGCTTGTTTCCTATTCTACGTATGCACAACTTACCCTGCCGCTGGGACGGAATTTCAGCCTGATTAAAAATACGATTCAGTCCTATCACGCCAATGGATACACGAACATCGGACAGGCCATTCAATA
>CAZIAH010000059.1:0-25344 GCA_964537715.1 uncultured bacterium
CTTCTGATACTTATCATTCCTGGTCGAGCAACAGCCGATGGGTCGATTTCAGCAGTAAACGGGACAACGGTTTTTGTGCAAGGCCTTATATTGCTTATGTTGATGAAGACGGAAAATTCCATAAACCATTTATCCTGCCCCAGAATGATCCTACCTTTTACGATACCTATCTGATTCCTTACAACGTGCCTGAAATTCCCTGTTAGCATATTCACACGAAATGGCAGAAAATAACACGGGTCGCTTTTGACAATAAGAAGACAGTGAATGCGAGACTCGACCCGAGAGTCCGGGTAGACCGTACGACCGGTGCGACACCTCCAGAAGACAATTGGGTACAAAAACCGAAATAATCTCTTGAAAATGTTAAATTCGGATTTTTTTCACATTTATTTGATTGATAAATGCGGAAGATTTTGAATAAAAAAGCTTGACAAATTCAATTTATTTTTATATATATAGAAGTATTTTCTAAGCACTTCTATAAAACTATTTTCCTGACATGATAGCCAAAAAGGTAAATTTTTACTTTGCATATAAGGATTGGTTTCCATATATGCGAGTCATATGTATGTTTTGGATGTCTTATCTTTAGCGAATAGTTGTTATTTAGAAATAAATATTGTCAATCGAATAATTTTTCATTCATAACCAGAAAGGAGGCGATATCAGTCAACATATTATCGGAGGAATGAAGTATCTTCCCAGTTGACAAAAAGAGGAAAGAAGTTAATCTGGTTTTCAAAGTAAACCATGATTAAGAGAACATGGAGGGGAAAAATGAAGAAAAGTTGTTGTTTGTATCACTGCGAATATCTATTGAGGAGGAGGTAGATATGAGAAAATTGTTTATTTTTCTGGTTTCCCTGTGTGTGTTTCTTGGAGTTTTGGGGATCAGTAATATCGCAGCTCAAGAGCTCGTCAACACATGGGGTTTTAATGGAAGTGCCCAGGGTTGGACATTGGCAACTGCTGGTGCTGGTAATGTTACCGTATCCGGTGCTGCACCTCCCACAGGTTGGGTACCACTTCGTGGTGAGTTCACTGATGTAACACCTACGGTGGGACAAGCACTCGTTGTTACAGGAAATCTGGAACTGATAGGCGGTGGACTCACAGCCAGCCAAACAACGAATTACCCTGCTCTTCGTTATGGTGTCTATCAGGATAATGGTACTGCCGGTAACCTGGTTGGTGATAGTTGGGATGGTACTGCTGGCAACCACTATGGCTACCTTTTGGTTGCACCGAGTGGAACAGGTGGAGATGTCAGGTGGCAGGGCATCAACAAATCCGGAACCTTCGGAGGCATTGTCAACAGGACATGGTACAGCACCAATGGCGGCAACGACTATGTTTTGGGTGACAGGCTGCATCAGCCGGAGGATGCGTTGGCCAGCGCGGGAATGTATGACTTTGCAATGTCGATTGCACCGCTTGCGGATGGCAATGTGGAAGTGAGATACTATCTCGTGAAGCAAGACAACAGCTATTACTGGGCCGATGTAGCGATTGACGATGTCCTCAGAGTTGGCCCTTCATTCAACTGTGTGAACTTTTCCATCAGCGCCGATGTCTCGGCAACCGGACTCGCACTGACAAATGTCACTGTCGATTTGGGCGATCCGATTGATATACCTGAACCTCCCGCAGGAATGATTGTCGTTGATGGAGAGAAAGATATTTTTTATGAACTCTTGACTGGTCCTGAGGACGGATACATTCAGATTCAGGCTTTTCACAACAGTGCAATTGGCATTCCGGATGGGAATGCTGATCTTTCTGCCAAAGTATGGGGTGCCTGGGATCCTGTGGACACGCTTTTATATTTGTATGCAGAAATTACAGATGATAGTGTTTCCTGCCCCAACGCCAGCAACTTTTGGCGAAATGACTGTTTCGAATTAAAAATTGATGGTATTCCCTATGGTAGCGTCGTTGGTGGACCTCCCACTACGAATGGACTTTCAGCAACGAATACCATCACCGCACTGGATACTCCGGCAGCGACAGGAATGGTCAGTAACCTGGAAAATCTCACTGATGATGAAAAAACGATTGCACGGGGCACCATGGTGAATGGCTATACATTGGAAATGGCATTGAGACTGGATGCCCTGGGCGGAGCTGAAGCCATCAATTTCGAAGTAGACAGTATATTTGGCCTGGGTATCAATGTCGTTGACAACGATGGTATGGCAGCGAGCCCCGGTCGTACAGCTGCCATTGTATGGGCTGCAGTCTGTACGGATAATATCTGGAACACACCAGACTATCTTGGGAAGGTTCAGTTCAAGGCCGATAACAAAATTGCCTTTATAGCGACTAATAATAACACGGGCGATACCAATGCTCTTCCGTATGACGGAACCGTACCCATGGTTGTGGTGGATGGCGAACTGGATCCTTTTTACAAAACATTGAACGGACCGGACGAAGGTTATCTCCAAATCAAATCTTATGCGTTCAATGATAACGGTATTCCTCACGGGGATAATGATTTGTCTGCGAAATTATGGGCGGCTTGGGATCCGACATGGCTTTATCTCTATACAGAGGTGGTCGATGATACAATTGCCATGGTTGCTGCACAAACCTATAATAATGATGGAATGGAACTCAAGCTTGATCCGCAACCCACAGACAGTGTGGCCAACTCTACATTTGCCCCAAGTTTGACTGCTCTTGATACGGGCGCTGTTGGAGGTGTTGCCAATGGATTGACCGACAGCACGATGAATATGGTCGCCCGCCAGTTAACAGATGACGGTTATGCACTTGAATGGGCAATCAAATGGGAAGCAATCACTGCAAGTGCTGAGACCGTTTCTGTGGCAATAGACAGTGTTTTTGGGTTGGCCATCAATATTCACGATAACGATAATGCAGGCAACACCAATCGTGAAGCTTCGATCCAGTGGGCAGCAGTATTGCTGGATGCGGTATGGAATACGCCGAAATATGAGGGAACCGTTAAATTTCTGGCCGATAATAAACTGCAGTTCATTCCATCCAATAATATGACCGGTGTCACCAATGAAGTGCCTTATGATGGAACGCCGTTCTATATGCGGATTGACGGCCAGAAAGATCCGTTTTATTGGGGATTGGCCGGTCCTGATGAAGGTTATCTGCAACTTCGTTCCTATGCCTACAACGATAATGGCATGCCGGATGATGACGCCGATCTGTCTGCGAAGATGTGGTTTGCATGGGACGATGACAACCTCTATTTCTATGAAGAGGTGAAAGACGATACGATCTCGATGTCGAGTGCCAATTCATACAACAACGACGGTTTCGAAATCAAAGTTGATCCCCAGGCGACCGACAGTGTCACCAATTCGATCGTTGGTTTGGGAATGACAGCTCTGGATACCACAGGCGGCATTACAGGGGCTTTAGATCTGCCGAATTCATTCCGAAAGACAGTGACTGGCGGATATGTCCTTGAAGCGGCCATTCCGTGGACAGATCTTGCGACTACAACTGAATCTGTTGATGTTGGTGTAGGGAACGTGTTCGGCTGTGCTGTCCAGAACCATGACAATGACAACACGACGGGCATGCGTGATGCCAGTGTTCAGTGGGCAGCCGTATTGCTGGATGCGGTATGGAACACGCCAAAGTATTGTGGAACGGTTGAATTTTTGGCAGACAATCAGCTCGAATTCATTCCGACCAACAATATGACGGGTGTTACGAACGATATTCCTTATGATGGATCGGACTATGTCGGGGTAGAAGAAGCAGCGTCTGGAGTACCAATGAGATTCAGTCTGGCGCAGAATTATCCCAATCCATTCAATCCGACGACCAGGATTGCATACGAGATTCCATCGGTATCGAAAGTTCGTCTCATCGTCTATGATGTGTTGGGAAGAGAAGTAGCTACTCTGGTCGATGAAGTCAAGAAACCGGGTACGTATGAAACTACTTTCGACGGCAAGAAATTCTCAAGCGGTGTTTATTTCTTCAGATTGGAAGCGGGTTCACGTACACAGGTCAAAAAGATGATGATTCTCAAGTAATCATTCTTGCATTTGATTAGAAATATGCCTGTGAGGGAAAACTGCGATCACAGGCATATTTCTTTTTCATTTGTCAATTTAGAGAAACACCTCTATGAAGCAGCATGCTTGAAATCGATTTGATTAGCGGTTTGCTCATAGAGGTATTTTCATTTTTATATATGATGAAGACAGCATCCGTGCGTCGTGAATATTAAACAAAGAGAAAATATGCGGAAAAGGAAAATCAAGCAAAAATCCTCGCTCCAAATTTCTCCCGTGAAAAAACGATTTTTTATTGCTATGACGCTGCTCATTCCGGTGTTCTTTTTGATATTTCTGGAAGCGGCTTTGCGTATTTTTAATTACGGAGGCGATACCCGTCTTTTTGTCTCGACACCCAATGAGACTTCAAAATATTACGGGATTAACAGAAATGTCGGTCGCCGATATTTTAATGAAAACTCCTTTATTCCTTCTCCCCGAAAAGATCTTTTCCTCAAGGAAAAACCGAAAAATGGTTACCGTATTTTTGTTCTGGGCGGTTCCACGACTGCTGGTTTCCCTTATGGGAATAATCTGACATTCACACGGATACTCAATCGTCGTTTGTCCGATACATTTCCCAACCGGTGCATCGAAGTCGTCAATACAGCAATGACTGCTATCAACAGCTATACTCTGCTGGATTTCATGGATGAAATCATCCAACAGCAGCCGGATGCGATTTTGATCTATGCGGGTCACAATGAATTTTACGGCGCGCTGGGCATGGCATCCCAGGAATCGCTGGGAAAGAATCGCGGGATTGTGAAAGCCTATTTAAAATTACAGCGGTTTAAAACTTTTATGTTACTTCGGGATGCGGTCGGATTGATACAAAAACGGATCAATCGTAAGAATTCTCTTGATGATGAGAATGATCCGATGCAAACGGTGATGACGAGGATAGTAAACAAAGACCTCAAAATTATACATGGAAGTACCCTCTATCGTTTGGGTGAGAAGCAATTCAAAAATAATTTGCATGATATCTTTATGAAAGCTAAAAAGGCGGGGATACCGGTCATTGTCAGTGAATTGGTGAGCAACGTCCGCGATCATTTCCCATTTGCTTCGGTCGAGATGGATACATTACCGTCTGCCCGGACGATGTTCATCCAGGCGAAAAGATTTGAAAAAGAAAAGAAGTACGATCAGGCGCGGAAATCCTACTACCGTGCGAAAGATCTTGATGTGCTGCCCTTCCGGGCTCCGGAAGAATTTAACCAAATTATCCATACTCTTGTCGATGAGTTCTCCATCCCTGTTGTGCCCATGCGCTCCCGTTTTGAGACTGCTTCTCCCAACGGATTGATCGGAAACAATTTGATTTGCGAACATCTCCATCCCAATATAGACGGTTATTTTTTAATGGCAGATGCCTTTTACAATACCATGCGAGAGAATCGGTTGATTGCATCCAATTGGCCGGATCGTTCTGCCGAATCAAGTTCATATTACCGGCATCATTGGGGGTTCACACGACTCGACAGTGTTTATGCCGCATTGAACATCGCCCATCTCAAAGGAGGATGGCCGTTTAAAAAAACAGGGCCGAATCTTGCCGTGTATCAATATGTTCCGACTTCGAAAGCGGATTCCATCGCTCTCAGTATATTGAAAACCGGCGAATCTACTCTGGAATTGGGTCATCTCGAATTGGCCAGATATGACGAACGTCTCGGAGAATTTGAAAAAGCCTTTCAAGAATACAAGGCGCTGATCTATATCGTGCCGAATCTCGATCTGTTTTATGAACCTGCTGTGAAATTTTTGATTTCGAGGGAACAGTATGGTCGGGCATTACAGATGCTAACCGAGGGGTTAAAATATAACGATTCGTTTTTTATGCTAAAATGGATCGGGCAATTGAATTTGGTCCTCAATGATACTCAAAAAGGCATTGGTTTTCTTGAAAAAGCCCGTCAACTAAAACAGGATGACGTACAGTTACTTTTTAATTTGGCACGGGCTTATTATAATATTTCCCGGCTAAAAGAAGGGGATGTGGTTGTACTGGATTTAGAAAAGATTGCGCCGGGATCGCCTTTGGTTGCGCAAATCGAATCGTTCAGGAAAACGCTTGGCAGTCCTTGAAAGCTTCTCTCAATTTGATTTGAATTGATTGAATTGATAGCGGAATTTATTCTTCAGGATTTCATAAAAGGCGGAAGCCTGAATTCCAAATAGAGTTTTCAATCGTACTCAGAAAAACTTTGAGCGATCTCTGGCAAATTTTTAAATCGAATCAATGGAGAGCTATAGTACGGAATAACCAATCATGAATGGTGATATTCGATTTTCGAAGGGATATGATTAATGTTGTACTTCGAAAATCATCATTGGTTATTGATTATTCGTAAATCAAGAATTAAATATTTCCCCAAATAAAATTTTAATATTTTAAAATTGCTGGATTCGTTTTCAGAAAAATGTTAATCTATCCTATTCTCTTTCCAGATATCTTATCGTGAAGTAATCGTCCGGAATGTCCGGATTGAATTCCAATTGTTCGTTCAATAGAATCGATTTCCGGCCGTTCTGCAGGTTGACCATTTCTAAGTGTTTGGCCCTGTATCTATGATTAACTGTATCCAGTTCTTTGATTTCATGTACGATCATTTCTTTAACCAATTCTCCGTCCAGATCGTAATATACCGCTTTTCGAATAACAAAATCTTTTTTACCGAAATATGTGATGCGGCGTGAAAATCCATTTTCTTCGGCAATATCATCATCTTTTGGAATCCATTCGATTTTATAACATAAGATACCGTCGATTTCCTCATCTCCCAGATTTTTAAAATCGAAATCATCCAGTGACGGGGGCGTCATGTCCGAATAGGTAAATTCCGATCCCATAAAATTTTTTGCTTTTTCCGTGCTGACGATGCGCCGGGTTTTTCTTAGAGCAGGCATGTAGAGCCACAGATCGTCATCTTTATCCTTATAATCATAGGTCAGCAAACCCGTACCTTTGACATCCGCAGGCGCTATAAAACGAATGAGTTTTTTTTCGGTGTCTCCGTTGTCGTAAAGTTTGGTGACCTGTTTGATTTTACGCACCCGTTCGCGTCCTCTTGCATCAATGATACGCATTTCGGAAACACCCTGAACCCCCTTGACTTTGATGGCCTCCTGGGCGCGTTCGGCAATCTGGAGAGCGGTTAATTGCTGGGAATAGCAAAATCCGATATTCAGGATCATCAAAAGCAGTGTTAATCTTTCCATGTGTTTACTCCTATAGTTGTTAGTTTACAGTATACAGTTTGCAGTTTTTATTTCCTGGCTTTCAGTTTTTTGATAAGGGTTGATAACATCTTTTTTATTTCAATAATATGATTTAATGAGCGATGCAATTCTTCTTCAGGAGCGAATCCCAAATCATATGCGAGAATCAATAAACATTCGACTTCATTTGCAGAACCAAGGGCAATTTCTAAAAATCTGATAAAATCATTTTTACTATACCGACTGCATCCTTCTGAAATGTTAGCTGCAATAGAAACGGAAGCCCTGCGCATTTGATTGGTTAATCCATACTGTTCTTCCTTTGGGAAATTTGTTGTTATTCGATATATTATTTTTATTAGTTCTCGAGATTTTTCCCATACTTTTAACTTCTTATAATCTTGCATGATTCACTCAATGTTGTTTGTCTGTTTACTGTAAACTGTTATCTGTCAACTTATTGAATTGGTTCCAAAAACTTCGGTTTAAATATCAGACATAGTGCTGGGACGAGTACCAGCGCGCCAATTAAACAGGCCAGTATCGAAACCACAACGAGGAAACCGAAGAATTGAACCGGAAGGAAGCTTGAGAATAGAAGCACTGTAAATCCGACGATCACTGAAAAAGCATTAAAAATAATACCGCGGCCGGTGGTGGTCAGTGTTTTTTTTACCGAAGGAACGTAATCCAGACCGGCTTTGCGTTCTTCACGATACCGCCACAAAAAGTGAATCGTATAATCCACGCCCACACCGATCATGATGGAACTGAGGATGGCGTTGACGATATTCAATTCGATGCCGAATACGCCCATCAAACCGAATAAAATCAAAATCGAAAGCGCCAGAGGAATCGCCGCGATCAAACCGGCGATCGGTGAACGAAAGAGAATCATCAAAAGTAATGCCACGACACCGGTGGCCATAAAAAGGGAAAGGATTTGTCCATTCACCACGGCGCGGGCCAAATCGGACAGAACCACACCGAATCCTCCGACAAGCAGCACATCCGGGTCGTCCTTGACCCTATTTTTCAAACGCTCCACGACACGTCTCAATACGGCCGTGCTTGTTTTGTTGATGCGTGCGGTGACAATTGCGTGCTTAAACGGAAAATCCACCAGTTTTTCAAGATCCTCTGGGTCTCCGCTCATGGAATAGAGCTCGAAATACTGTGCCACGCCATTCCGGGTTTTGGGTATCCGATCATACATGGGGTCACCCGGATCGTTCAGTGCGCGGCTCATCTGACGAATGACCCGTGCAATGGACGTGGTGTTTCCCACTTCTTCCATGTTTCCCAGCGACCGTTCCATGTCATCGATTTTTTGAACAATTTTGGGATCCTTGATATCTCCTTGATACACGATAGAAATATTTTGAGATCCTCCCAGATGGGTGTCAATGAGATCATTTACAATAACCACCGGATTGTCTTTCCGATAATATCCGTTGGGATTGGTATCCACGACCACGAAAAATACACCTACTGCTGAGACGACGGCCAGAATGGCAGCCGTAAGAATAATCCATTTGGGTTTTTCCGATACCAGTCTGCCGAAGAACCAGAGCAGCCGTTCCAGTGTCGGTTTCTTTTCAGGATCACCTGAGATATGAACGAGTACGGGTCTGGAACGGGGAAGCAGGGACATGATCGCCGGGATAAAAAACAGACTGGCCATCAGTGCAAAAGAAATTCCGAAGGCCGTCAATATTCCCAGCTGTTTTGCGGGAATCAAGATATGTCCCAAAAGGCAGAGCATTCCCGCTATCGTGGTCAATCCCGTCAGCAGGACCGGTTTCCCGAGACTTTGAAACATGCGCTGCGCCAGTTCTTTCCGTGAGAAATTATTGGAGGGAACGTTGTCTTCCTGATATTTGGCAATCATGTGAATTCCGTAATCATTGGCCACGGCAATCAGAAAAATAGGAAGGATCGTCGTCACCATGTGAAATTTCCAGCCGATGAGAGAGAGCAATCCGATTGATACCAGAATCGACATTACAACGATCACAAAAGGCAATACGACACCACGGAGCTGCCGAAAACAGACGAACAGAAAAACGAGCATGATCAGAATACCGATAGGCAGAAGCTGGCGCATGTCGCGTTTGATATTCGCACCGATTGCCGCGCGCGTCGCCGGCAGTCCCCCTAACATGACGGTCTCTTTTCCGGGGGTTTTTGATATGATTTTCCTGAATTTGGGGAGAATCACATCGTCCCGGACATTGTTTTTCAGCATGGCAATGACTGCCGTCAATGTAAAATCTTTTGAAATAACGCTTCCATATACAATGTCGTTTTCCTGAATGGTTTTCCGAAGAGCTTCCCGATCCTCCTCATTCTGCGGTATCCGGTTGACGGCCGGTTCCACGATCATGGCTCCGTCTTTTCCATAGATGGATTTCAGTTCGAAAATGGAGAGAACTTTCTCGACCTCTTTTATTCGTTTAATTTTTCTTGACAGTTTTTCCACTCTTTTCAATGTTTCCGGATTCAACACATCGTCTGTTTGAATCAGTACCATGAGCATTTCCGTACCGCCGAAAATTTCGTCGATGGTATCCGTGTCCACACGGGAGGGCATGTTTTTGGGGAGCTGACTTTTAATATCCGTGTCAATCTCGACTTTGGGAATCTGCGATGTGAATCCGAGTGTGATTAGTATGAATCCTGCGATCACAATCCATCGGTATCGAATGATGCGTTCGGCCAATCTTTTCATTTTAAATTCCTCTTCGAGTAGATCGGATTATGTCGATTGAGTCTGATTATCCTATGTTAAAAAATTAAAAATCAAATATTAAAATGTAAAATGACAATTTAAAATTTAAAAAGTTCGAATTTGTAGAAGAACCTTTAATTAATTTTATTAATCAAAACGATGTTTTCAGTTCAACAAAGACCGAGCTGAGCGATTCATCGATGGTTCCGAAGAGCGTGTTTTCCGGGCCGGCATAAAATTCTCCGCCGATCATCAGTGTGAAGGCATCGGACAAATCGTATGAAATCACAGGACGAAAAAGCGTTTCTTCGGTCGTGAAATTGTAATATTTCAAAATTTTCACATTCATGATTTCGTGAAACAGCGCCAAAGACGGACGAGCGAAGAAAGCATGGGTAATCTCATCCGATTGCGAGGTGATCATGCGGTTCTTGAGTTCGAGTTCATCCAGAGGCGAGCCGGTGGTTTGAAATTTTTTAAAATCAATTACATAATGGCCGATATACTGCAAGATGACACTGAAGTCTCCTCTGGTCTTGTCCATTCCAATCACATATTGGATGTCAGGATTGGGGATATGGGGATTGGATTCTGATTGGTAATCTTCCACAGGATCTCGATAGGCCATTTCGCCGCGAAGGCCAAACGATCCAATGGTAGTCGAAAAATCCCATCCCAGGACCTGCATTTTGTAGGGTTTGGTAACAACCGTGGCGATAAAATTCGCAAGATCGAATGATGAGACAAAAATACCCGGCAGGGGCATGTATCCCTGAAAAAAAGAAACCGATCCGTCGAACCGGTTCAATTCGAGGTCAATTTTAAAAGCGATTGCACTGTTTTTTAGATTCGCATCCGGATTGTCCGCGTTGCCCAATTTTACGAATTCGGGGAAGGGGAACAATTGGGTGGGCAGCACAGAAGGCGAATACTGCGGTACCCAGATTCCTTCGAAACGCAGGGGATGGTAATAGTAAAAAGTTCGCACGAGGAAGTTCCCTTCCCGCCGGTCGTCTTCATCCGTGGAGCGGGCCAACATGTTTTGAGGCGTGATGTTGTTCGTCGGGTTGAATCCGTCCGCCCGTCCCCAGACTACGATTTGATGTCCCAGACGAAAATCCAGATTCCCGAGATACGCATTCACATAAGCTTCACGTAAATTGACTACTGAAATAGATTGATTGAATTCGGACCCGCGGCGAAACCGGATTTCCGCAAATCCATCTCCAAATTTTCCTTTTCGGATCCGCATTTTCAATCCCAATTCCCCGTATCCGGATTTCATCTCAAGTTCTTTTGAATCCACAGCACTGCCGCCGAAAAAGGCGCCACGGACAAATCCATTCAGCTCATAAGAAAGACCAGATGGCATCATTTCGGATTCGGACGTTTCCACATCTTCACTGAAGAAGTCCTGCGAGTATGCCAATCCGATAAAAATCAGGGATAGAAAGAGAATAATTTTAGCCATGAAGTATTTCCTTTCGACAGGACAATGGTAGATCGTATAATAAACTCAAATTTGATTTTTCTTTATAAAAGGTTAAAGCCTTAATTCCCGTATAATTTTTGCTCGTATCGTTGAATGAAATCTTCGAAACCGAAATGTACTCGGGTTTGAGCATGTTATTGTTCGTATTTTTGCATGAGTTCTTCTGCCTGACGTTTTACCCAGGTATCTACGGCCAATCCGTGTTTGATTTCTTTCGTATTCAGGATTTGCTGCAACAGGTCCCGTGCACGCTTTTCTTCTTTATTCGCAAATAATACCTCTGCCAGGTACAATTGATTCAGCAGATTCTCTGGGGCAATCTCGTAGGCTTTTTCGAGATATTTTAGTGCTTTTTTTTTAGAAGGCCAATTCATCAAAAGGGGTATCTTTGGCACCTTATAATACAATCTCCCCAGCATGCGGTAACCACCTCCATCGAGACAAGTGTCATCTAGCGCGATGGTTCTTTCCGCATAATATTTAACCTTGCCGGGAACGCCCTTTCGTGCGGCCGTGAGCGCGCTGTGTACTTCACCCCAGTAACCCCAGAGAATGCCCAGCCAGCAGTGAATCTCAGCAGATTCAGGGAATTCATTCAGATATTTTTCGCCGATCTCAATGCCTTTAGAGAAAATTTGTTTCTTATCGTTATTGTCCTTGGTCGTGAAGTTCCCTTTGAAATAGTAGGCGCGGAGCAGTTTCCAGAGAATCTCCTGTTTTTTGGAAGAATCCGTACTTGCATCGAATTCTTTTTGATACCGCGAAATGGCCTCGTCGATATTCGCGGAATTGGCGAGCAGTTCTGCTGCATTAAATATCGCATTTCTGCATTCAAAGAGACTATCCGCTTTGCTTAGGGTATCTTCGGCAAAGGAACGAGAGAAAATTGCAAAGAAAATAATCAAACTAGGTATCGTCATTCCGTGTTTCATTTTATGTTCTCCGATAACAATAGTAATCAAAAAATCTATTTATTTTAAAAAACAATATACGATCTCTCTACATTAAATTCAACACTGTTTCCATTTTATTTATCAAGACGAATTTTAAAATGAGCGCTTGACATTTTAATCGAATTCTGTTTATATTATTTAACTTCAAAATATTAGGATGGCTGATACCAACTATGAAAAATATACTCTATTCTGCTTTTACGATCGTGATTTTGCTGTTTATTCAATGTCACATCGATCACGGTCTCGAACCTGTGCGAAGCGGCATTCAGGGAAAAATTACATTCACCGGTGAGTGGCCGGTCCAGCCCGGAGAAGTGAGACTGGTATCCGCGACCCAATTCCCTCCTGCTGACATCAACGATCTGATTTTAGGAGAGCCAATTCCGACAGATGTTTCGTCTTATTCGTACTCATTTTATCTGGAACCTGGGAATTATAAAATCGTGGGCGCAGCCTGGAGAGAACAGGAAGCCGCATGGGAATTTTCAAGTATCTGCGGATTGTATTTTGAAGGGTCGGATTCTCTGATGCCCGGAGAGATCGTGATTCCTTCGGATACATCTATTATCAGAGGCATCAATTTTTCCGTGGATCGATCCAAAATCAGAAGAACCGACCAATCCAGGATTGTCGGAACGATCCAATTTGACGGGGTCTGGCCGGCTTCGTTTACCAGTGCCATCGTGGTGGCATCGCCACGGGATCCGATGTCGGAATCAATTTCCCTTTTGGATTTGAGTTACAGCAGTGTCATTCCCCGTGGTACGCAGTCATTCGAATATACGATCAACGCCTATCCGGCCACGTATCAGGCAATCGGTGTTTTGTTCTTCAAAGGGGACCAGCCGCTTACGGTCGATGATCTTTACTATTCCCAGAATGTGGGAGGACTGGTCATCGGGGAGATCACCGTAGCCGAGAATGAAACAGTCAGCGGCCCCGATTTCAATATCCAGTTGGAATCTGTTCAGAGTGGTATTCAAGGAAATGTGACTTTTACCGGAGCCTGGCCCGCGACCGCCGAAGAAGTGCGGCTGATTGCGGCAACGACATTCCCGCCGAATTTTGAAGAAGTCATTATCGGCGAATCCATTCCCGTGGATGCAGCTTCCTATGATTATTTCTTTGCACTGCGCCCGGATACCTATCGTATTGTCGGTGTGGCCTGGCGTGCGGAAGGTACAAACTGGGATATTTTAAGTATCTGCGGATTCTATTTTGCCGGGGAGGATTCGCTCGCTCCCGGACAGGTCGTCATCCCCACAGACATCTCAGTTGTCGATCACATCGATATTGAGGTGAACCGGTCCAAGGCAAGAAAAATTACTGATACTAAAATTACAGGTTCCATTACATTTAACGGTGCGTGGCCTGCGGATATTACCGAAGCGAGGGTGATTGCGACGACGCGATTTTCGATTGTCCCCATCGAACTACCCACGCTGCTGGATCTGGCTTTCAGCGATGTGATCCAACCTGGAATCACGTCTCTCGATTATGTGATCAAAGCGTTTCCAGGGATGTTTGTGGCCACGGGTGTGATCTTTTTCCGGGAAGGCCAGACATTGTCTGTCAATGACATATTTTATTCGGCAGAGATCGGTGGGCTTGATGTCAATCCGTATGAGGTTCTTGAATATTCAACCGTTGCCGGACCGGATTTCAACATTCAATTCTGATCCGGATATAATCCCGCAGTTTTTTTATTTCATCAAAATCATCTTGTGTGTTTTTGAGAATGATGGTGTTTCCAGCCTGTAGATATAAATCCCGCTGGGTAGATTCGATCCGTCAAACGTTACCCGATACGATTCCGCTTTCTTGTATCCATTCACCAATGTTTTGATTCCCCGGCCTAACAGATCGTATACTTTCAGCGTGACTTTTTCATTTTTAGGCAGTTCAAATCCAATCTCTGTCGATGAATTGAAGGGATTGGGGTGGTTGTGATTCAGTCTGAATTGGGCCGGTATGGATTTACTTTCACCCGCTCCGGATTCGATCACCTCTTTAAATGAAACATTGTCCAGGTAGATATCCCCGTCCGATTGTCCGCAGTTGAAAACGACACGGGCGTTAAGATCGTTAGCATATGTCATTTTGAATTCATAGGCGAAGTGCTGTTTTTTTGTGGAGAGAGATGAATAACCAATCTCTCCATAATTGGTGTAAGGGTCAGAATTCTTCTCAATCTTGGCCTCAATGAATCGGCCGACCACTGCGTAGGCGTCGAACTCAAAAAGATAAGTTCTGCCGCTGATCAGTTCGATATTTCCCTGAAGCAACTGAACGTCCCAGAGATTTGTGCCGGGATTATTAATTCGGATGTGATATTGTCCTTGATCATCAATCGACCCGTTTGCAGAAGCATTCGATTGTTTTTGTAATGACCAATTGGTTTTCCCGTTGGAAAAATTGCCATTTAAAATCATATTTTGCCCTGGATCAATAAATGAAGTGTAGACTTCTTCTTCGTTTGAATAATCGCTCTCGTCTCCATTTATATTTACCGCAGTGACCCGGAAATACCAGTTTGTTTCATTCTGCAGATCGCTTAAAAAAACAAAAGTTTCCCGGCTTGTTGTAACCAGTGTTTCCGGATTCGCCTGTGTGTCCCCGTAAATTTTATAATAATCGACATTCTTATCTCCGAACTTGTTGAAAATGAGGACGATTCCAGTGTTGTAGGATTCCACAATCAAGTAGGGTGCCAAAAACATGCCTTCCCATTCGAAACGCCGGACACGGTTGGTGGATGTGTTGGAAATCTCGAGTTCATGTACAATTTCGTTGTTCGAATCCACTTCGCATGCCCAGAGCGATTTGTTGTCAGGCCAGTTGATGAATGTGTTTCCATTGGGAAGACGTTGTACGTTGCCCATCATGGATGAATATCTGTCCGGATCGTACCGAAACTCCCACACTTTTTGGGCGATCATGTTTACAGGGTCGATTTTGTATTCCACGGCACACGAAAACTCTGGATGGAGATAATTGCCGTTGTCAAAAAATGTGTAGCGATTCGGTTTTCCCGGAACAGGCCGGGCGTCGTGCTGGTAGGAAAATCCGATGGAATCATCGACAAATGTGAATTGATTGTGGACACCTCCGAGCCGCCAGATTATCTCCCCTGTTTTACGATCGATTTTGGTAATTTCGCTTAAGTGCCGGCTGGAAATGATCAGGTTGTCGTCATAATCCACTGCAATGGAGTTCATGTGCACATAGTCGATCATCGAGGATCTGAGATCGATATGACTCGCATCTTCCATGTTGAAATGTTCCCAACTGTACCATTCGAAACAGACGTCATTGTTTTCGTCCAATTCCTGAATAATATTTTCAATGACCGTGGCATTTTTGGATCCGCCGGGGATGATCTGGCTTAAGTCCTTTTTCAAAGAATCTTGACAGATAAAGAGCGAATGTCCATTGTCTGGGAGCAACAGTTCGTGTGCATCCGTAGTGTAACCGTTTTGACAGGTCAGCGTGCCAATCTCCAGGTAATTGTGATCGAGCGCGATATACCGATGTGGATTGTAAAGATGAAATGTCAGTACACCGGACCCCTGAAGTTTAAACTCACCGCTGCCGTTATTTTCAGGTGGATATCTGCGATAGAAATAGGGCGTACCGTCGTTCTCCATGATGACGATGTAATTTCCCACGTTGGTAAACGTCGATCCGAAAAATATTTTTCCGGGTGCCGTCACACCATTTTGGTGAATCTCGATTTGCGGAAAATCGCTCGGTACAGTAACTCGGTTGATCGTGGTGATTTGGCCAACGGTTTTGCCGCGGCTGGTATCCGTATGTGATGTCCCGGCAAAAAGTATTGAAACAACCAATGTCAGAAAAAGTATCGTGACAACATGAATCGATTTTTTCATCTCTGAGTCGATTGATTTTTCCTGAACGATTTCCATCATGTATTTTATTTCATCAAGATCATCTTGCGTGTTTTTAAGAATGATGGTGTTTCCAGCCTGTAGATATAAATCCCACTGGGCAGATTAGTTCCATCAAATGAAACCTGATACGATCCTACTTTTTTATGTCCGTTTACGAGTGTTTTTACTTCTCGTCCGAGCAAGTCATATATTTTAAGAGAGACTTTTTCGTCTCTTGGAATCGTGAAGGATATCCACGTTGACCAATTAAAAGGATTGGGGTAGTTGTTGTCGAGTCGGTATATTTCGGGTAAAGATGCGAGATGGTCAACGTTCGTTCCGGTCACATCTTTTAAGAAAACATTATCCAAATAAATATCGATATCGGATTGTCCGCAGGCGAAATTGATAAGAGCGTCAGAATCAGTGGCATGCTGCATGATGAATTCGTAAGCGAAATGCTGTTTCTGTGTGGTAAGGTATGTATCCCCGAGTTCAGCGTAATTCGTCCACGGCGCTGAATTTTTCATGACTGTAGCTTGAAAGATTCGGTTCTCATCGGCGTATGCATCAAATTCAAAACGATAAGTTCTCCCGTTAATCAATCCCAAATTTGTTTGAAACAGCTGTATATGCCATTCAGCTGATCCGCCATTATCAATTTGGACATGATATTGTTCGTTACTGTCAATTTCTCCTGTTGCAGATGCCCCGCCTGATTGGTCCATCCAAAGAGTCCAATGATTTTTTCCGTTAGAGAAGTCACCGTTACGTACACAGTTTTCTGCCGATTCTGTAAACGAGGTGAAAACTTTTTCTTCATTCGAGTAGTCACTCTCATTCCCGTATTGATTCACAGAAGTAACGCGGAAATACCAATCCGTATGATTTTGCAGATTAGATAGAACAATGTATGTCTCATCACTCGTAGCCAGGAGGGCTGTTGGATTGGGTAGAGTATCCCCGTAAATGTTGTAATGATCAACATTGGGGTCACCAAATTTGTTGAAAATGAGGTTGATACCATTAAAGTATGATTCAGCAATTAAATAGGGTACAAGGGTCATTCCCTCCCATTCGTAACGTTTTGACCGGTAACTGGAGGTACCTTCGACTGTGATGTCAAAAACAATTTGGTTGTTCGAATCGACTTCGCACCCCTGTAGCGGCGGCCATTCACACCAGTCGATGTAGGTGTTGCCATTGGGCAAACGCTGCACACTGCCCATCATGACTCTGTTGATTTCTGTTGTGTATGGAATCCAGAATTCCCATACTTTTTGAGCCGTACTGTTTGTTGTATCAATCTTGTATTCCACAGCTCGTGTGCTATCCGGGTTCCGGTAATTTCCATTATCGTAAATCGTATAATGGTTTGGTTTGTTCGGAACCGGCCTGGCGTGATGCTGATAGGTGAACTGATAATTTTCATTGATGAATTCAAATTGATTATTCACACCACCCAGTCGCCAGATGATGTCACCGGTTTCGTGGTTAATTTTTGTCACTTCATCTAAGCAACGGCTCGAGATAATAATGTGATCGTCATAATCCACCGCAACGGAATTGATTTGAGGAACAAGAATGTTCCCTTGTGTCAAGTCCTCATGGATAGCATCCGTGATTTTAAAACGATTGGGTTCAAAGGGATGCCACTCCCAAAATACATTTTTGTTTTCATCCAGTTCCTGTATGAAACTGCTAGAGATTCTTGCATTTGTACTACCTCCCCATTGGCTCAGGTCCACGGTTAGGATTTCACCGCCAATGAGTAGCGCATGTCCGTTTTGTAGGAGTACCAGATCATGGGAATTGGTACTGCAATTCTGGCATTTGAAGGTGTCAATTTCCACATAATTATGATCAAGCACTATATAATGATTTGGGATATAAAGAAATGCAGTTAGAACACCTGTCGGCTGCATTTTAAAATCACCACTGCTGGCATTATAGAAACTGGTATAACCTGGATATTTCCGATAAAAATAGGGTGTGCCGTCATTTTCCAGTATGATGATGTAATTCCCAAGCGTACCAAAGGTCGAAGCAAAAAAGATTTTACCAGGTGCTGTTTTCCCGTATTGGTGTGTTTCGATAACCGGAAAGTCACTGGGTACGGCAACACCATTGATGGTTCTTACTTCTCCTCCCCTTTCGGATTGTCTTTGTGCGGGGAATTGGAGTAATGCTTTTGCATAGATAGTTGAGAAACATAAAATAAGCAAAAAAGCTGCAATAGAAGTTGATCGCATTTTCATTGCCGATCCTTTCTCATTGATTAAAATCGTTGCAGATTAAATTTACGATTTCAATTCTATTTTATCAAGATCATCTTGTACATTTGTGAGAAGGAAGGGGTTTGCAATTTGTAGATGTAAATCCCGCTGGGCAGATTCGATCCGTCAAATATGACCTGATAGGATCCTGTTTTCTTCATTCCGTTCATGAGAGTTTGCACTTCTCGGCCCAAAAGATCATAGATTTTCAGAATAACCTTTTCATCTTTGGGCAGTGTAAAACTGATCTCGGTTGACGGATTGAAGGGATTGGGATAATTGTGATTCAGCCTGAATTGGGCCGGCAAAGTTTCTTTTTTCGTGACATCGGCTTCGGTGACTTCCCTGAATGAGACATTGTCGAGATAAACATTGCCGTTCGATTGTCCGCAATTGAAAACGACCTGGGCGTCGAGATCGTTGGCGTATGTCATTGTAAATTCATAGGCAAAGTGCTGTTTTTGCGCGGTGAGATACGAATAATCGATCTCCCCATAATTGTAATAAGGTGACACTTTCTTTTGGATTTGAGCTTCGATGAATCGGCTCGCGTCTGCGTATGCATCGAATTCGAACAAATAGGTTCTTCCGTTGATTAATTCCAGATCGTCTTGGAACAACTGTATGTCCCAAAGATTCGTGCCGCCGCTGTTGATCTGAATATGATATTGTTCGTTTCCATCGATCTCTGTGTCTGCCGATGCTCCGTTGGATTCATGGAACGACCACTGATTTCGCCCGCTGGAGAAATTCCCGTTTTGCACCATATTTTGGCCGGGTTCGATAAACGAGGCATATATTTGTTCTTCGTTTGAAAAGCCGCTCTCGTTTCCGGAACGGTCGACTGCCGTAACTCGGAAATAATAATACTTATTATTTTGCAGATTGTTCAGGAAGGCAAAGGTCTCTTCACTCGTGGCTAAAAAGGTTTCGGCATTGGCACGTGTGTCCCCGTAAATTTTGTAGTAATCCACATTCTCGTCCCCGAATTTATTAAAAATAAGGGCAATGCCAGTGTTGTAGGATTCGGCGAGCAAATAGGGGGTTAGAGCTATGCCTTCCCATTCGAAACGCTTTGTTCTGTAACTGGACACATCGTCGGATTCCATATCAAAAAGCAGTTTGCCATTGGAATCGACTTCACACGTCCGTAGTGTCCATTCACTCCAGTCAATGTACGTATTCCCATTGGGCAAACGCTGTACACTGCCCATCATGTGGGTGAATCGATCCGGGGTATACCGGTATTCCCATACCTTTTCGGCTATCATGTTCACGGGGTCGATTTCATATTCCACTGCACGGGAATATTGTGGGAATCGGTTATATCCATTGTCGAAAATCGTGTAGTGATTGTGTTTGCCAGGAACTGGTCTGACGTGGTGCTGATAAGAGATCCCTCCTGGATCGCCGATCAATTGAAACTCATTATTCACGCCGCCAAAACGCCAGATCACATTGCCTGTCTCCCAATCGATTTTTGTCACCTCGCTCAGATTCCGGATCGAAATCACCAAATTACTGTCGTAATCCACGGCAATTGAATTGAGATGCGTAAAATCGATGCTGTAAGCCGTCAAATTTTCGTGAACGGCATCCATAATCTGATAATGATCCCAACAGGACCATTCACGGCGCAGCTCTTTGTTCGAATCCAGTTCTTGAATCACGTTGCCCTGAACCCATGCGTTGGTACGACCGCCATTCACAAGCTGACTCATGTCGATGACACGGTTGTCTTTTCCGATGATCAGGGAATGCCCATTTGGAAGCAAAATCAGATCGTGCGAATCGGTTTCGTACCCTGTGCAGTTGTATGTGTTTATTTGATTGTAATTTTGATCGAGGGCGACATACTGATTCCAGATGTAGATGAATGCAGTGAGCACGCCTGTAGGCTGGAGTTTGAAATCGCCGCTCTTGGCGTTATAGAAACCTGCAGGCCCCGGATATTTTCTGTAAAAGTAGGGGGTGCCATCATTATTCAAAATGATGATGTAATTTCCGAGCGTTCCGAATGTCGAACCAAAAAAGAGCCTGCCAGGAGCGATTTCTCCATGCTGCTGTACGTTGATCACTGGAAAATCACTCGGCACGGAGACGCCGTTGATGGTAGTGGCAATTCCTGCTGCTTTGGATCGTGTTGGATCGGATGGAACTGGGTTCGGATTTCCTTGTTCCTTGAAAGCTTTGTTCTGGAATGTTTCTACTGGTTGAGAGCGAATCTTGAAGCGATAGGAGAAATCGATTGCGCCCGTGATTTCAACATCTACGGTTTCGCCTGATAAAAAAGACGTGAATGGTTTGAACCGGATCGTTCTGCCATCATCCAAAAGAACTGTCGTACCGTTGTGCAGGCCGCTTTTGTTTCCCCTGACCCGAAAATAAAAGTCCAAAGGATGGATCTCGGACCAACATGATAGAATGATTGGTGTTTCTCGCAACACCCATTCGGTATCGGGTTTGGGATGCAGGTAACATAGTTCTTTCGGCAATGTGCTCGCCTCGAGATTGAAAGCATATAACACAGACAATAACAGGATCATGAATGTGATCATTTTTTTTGTCATGGAGAAGGTTGTTTCCTGTTTATGGGGCGAAAGAATTTTATTTAAAAAATGTCCTATAAATGGGCGCGTAATCTTCGCGTACCCTAAATTCATCCAATCCGAATTTTTTCAGATCGTAAACATGTTTGCTTTGATAGGTTCTCTGTTTTTCCGCTGTTTCTCCAATGATTTTAAGAAGTTCGGGAGAGGGATCTGTTCCGACGAATCGCATGATCTCATTCATCAGATTGTCAAAATCCCGCATAATTCTGTGATAAGGTACAATCAGGATGGATTTCCGTGGAATCTGTCCACCCGTATAATCCCTGTGGAAACGCATACTCAATTCCAGAAAAGCCGTGTAAAGCCGTTCGATATAACGCTGTTTCGCTTCATCCGGAAGATTCCAAAAACCAAAACGGCCGTCCAGAACGCCGGTGACCAGACTCAGACCGGAAGGAACCGTTTCCAGGGGATCACGGATCATATAAAGAATTTTCGCATCCGGAAATGTTTCCAGAAACTGGGGGATTCTAGTGCCGAGAGAAAATAATTTGGCGGCCACCCGCTCCTGTTTTTCGCTGATCAGGTTTCTCAGCCACATTTTCTTCAGCCAGTCAAAATCCCGGTGCGATGTGTCTCGGATTTCGGGATCAAACAGAATTTTGAGATCCTCTTCGGCCCAGGCCAGAAAAAAGCCATATACGAAGAATCCGTCAAAGTATCTGAAAAGGAGGGCGGGGTCGTCCGTTTCGATTCCCGTCAGACTGGTTTCGTGGGCGGCCTTGGCATGAAAACGGGCCGGACTCATTTTTTCGAGCAAGGGCAAAAAGGGTTTCAGCAGGGTTTGAAGGGTTAAAGAGGGATAGAGCATTTTCCAGATCCGCATGCCCGCACCGAATTCATTCTCTACAAGAAAACGCTGAAGGAAAGTGGTTCCACTTCTCGGGTTGCCGACGATGATGATCGGCTTTTCAATTTTCTTTTTTCGGAGCGACGGAAAAAAGATGTGATCCAGAACCATTCCGATGGAGACGATCATGTACAAAATCATGATCCCCATAAAAGTGAAGATCGGGGAAATCCAGGTACGAAAGGTTTTACCTGCTGCGAGGTAGGCTTTCAACATTCGATCGAACATACTTTCCTCTGTCATTTTCAGTTACCACCGAATCAGAGCAAATGCAACGGACAATCCGGCTCCCGTACCACCGAGGAGAAGCAGGTCTCCCCGTTTGACCAGTCCTTTTTGATGGGCAACAGCCAGAGCCATCGGGATGGAGGCGGCGATGCAATTGCCGTATCGGGAAATGATGTTTACCACTTTATTGAGATCAAAACCGTATTCCGCAGCCGCCTCGATGGCGTGCTTGGATGCCTGATGCGGGATCAGCCAATCGATATCTTTTGCAGAAATGTTGTTTCTTTCAAATAATAATCTGAGCGTTTTTTTCACCCGGTCCCGGGCCATGCGGTATACCTTGGGGCCCTTCATGGTAAAGTAATAATCCTCTGGAGTCGATTTTCCCTCTTGATAAGGAGGACGTCTCGTGCCGGCACCTCTGAACTCGGTCAGTTCTGCGCCTTCGGGCCATGTCGTCATTTCCCAATCGAGAATAGCGCTCTGTTCGTTTTCGGGAGTGGGTTCTAAAATAGCAGCAGCGGCACCATCACCGAAAAGCGCCGCGCTTTCTGGCTCATTCAAATTCCTCCAGGGAGTTCCTGTTTCAGCGGAGATAATGAGAACGCGTTTATAAAATTTGGATTGGATCAGAGACGCGGCATTCATCAATGCAACCAGAAAGGACAAACATGTGGCATGCGTGGACCATGCGGGAATACCGGTCAACCCCATCTCCCGCTGAATAAATACGGAGCTGTCCGGGATGAGCTGAAGCGGTGTGGTGGAAGCATTCAAAATGCAGTCGGGATCGGGCCCGTCGCCCAATGCGTTTCTGGCTGCCCTGGAGGCAATCACATCCATGGGTTCTTCTGCGATACGTCTTTCTTCAACTCCCGTGCGGGAAAGGATCCATTCCTTACTTCTTCCGATGAGTTTGGATAGCTCCTCAGCCGTCTGTATTTTCGGTGGAATATATAATCCCGTGGAGACAATTTTAACTGGTTGCATTCCATTTCCTTAATCGTTTGTGGGTGTAACGAATTACGGAACCGCTTATTTTATAATGATCATTTTTCTTGTTTCGACCTGATCCCCTTCTGTTTTTAATTTATAAAAATAAATTCCGGTAGTCAATTGACTCGCATCGAAATGAATGGTATATCTGTTTGGAGATTGGATTTCGTCCACCAAGGTGGCGACTTCTTTTCCGAGCAAATCGTAAACTTTTAGCGAAACATGACTTCTTCTGGGAAGGGTGTATGAAATCCGAGTCTCCGCATTGAACGGATTGGGATAGTTCTGCGATAATGAAAAATTCATATTCTTGATTCGATTTCCGTCTACTGCGCTGACCGTGTCGATAATGGAAAAGGTCTGATCGCTCATATCCGAAATGGCTGGATTTACCGAACTTTTAATCAAGATTTTATAATTGGAATTGAGACTGAGATTGACCGGAATATTCCAGCGGTATCCGCCTGTACTGGATACGGTATCGATCAGCATCAAATAGGAATCGTTTTGGTAGAGTTCGATAATCACGTCGTCTTCAATGATGTCATCCCACTGAATATGATGTTTCAGTCCCCGCTGCCACGACTCGCCGCCGTTGGGAACCGTGACCGTGATATAGGGTGCGGTAGTTCGGAACATTCGAGGATTGGACCAGTCGCTTTCGCCGACATTGTTCACGGACTTCACACGCCAGAAATATATCGAATTTTCGACGAGAGAGTCCAATTCACAGACTGCACTTTTTAAGCCCGTGATGCTTGTATCAATATTCGAAAATTGAATATCGGTTGCAATTTGAAGGTCGTACGAATTGACGTATCCGACAGGCGTCCACTCCAGCCGCACGGATTGGCTCTGATCGACTTTTCCCGAATCGACCGGTGAGACGAGCACAGGCGGAAATGTCAAGGATTTTAAATCCTGTTGCGTAAAAACAAATTCGCCCTGAAAGTCACCGAGTCTCGACAGGACTGCCTTGACATTTCTTGTGACATGGTTGTATTCCGTAGACAGTGGAGTGAATGTGTTGCCGGCAAATTCCCGGTAGTAAACAAGAATAGAATCCGGATAGTGAAAATCAAAGAAATCCGCATCGAACAGGACATCGACATTGTAGTGGTATATGTTGAATGATTCCGCCGTGATTTTAAAGGGGAGAACCATGGGCGGCTTTCCGAAAAACAGGGGCTGGATTGGGCCGTAATTGTACTGTTTGATTGTGGCTTCGTTGTATCCTTGTCCTTCCTTCGAATTGAAAAATAAAGTGACGCCTGTTGTCCCGGCGTAACTTGTAAATTCATAAGGATCGCCGGCATGCAGGGAGGACAGTGTTACTTCCGCTGCCTGTTGACCTCCGTTCCAATCGAAACGAAATGCCCGGTAGCTGGTAAAAAGCAACTTGTTAAAGGTCAGTTCGAAAACCACGTTTCCCTCCGGATCGACTTCCGTGACCGCTGTTTTTCCCAGCATAGAAGCGATTCCCCAGCCGATCAATGTGTTTCCGTTGGGCAGGCGCTGGGCATTGCCCATCATCGAATTATAGATGTCAGGAGTATGGCGGTATTCCCAGACATTGGTGGCTGTTTTGGCAACTTCGTCGGTCTGGTATTCCACAACGCGGGTGTAAGGTCGTAAATTGCTATCCCCATTGTCAAGAATGGTGATGTTTCCGTTGGGAAGCTTTCGGACATCGTGCTGCCACATGAAATAGATCGGTGCGTTTTCCTGGTTTTCATTGACAAAAGTAAATTCGTTATTCTTGCCTCCCATTCGCCAGATGATTTCACCGGTCTGCCGGTCGATTTTCGTGATTTCGGCCAGAGCCATCGCGGAAATGAGAAGGTTGTCGTCGTGATCGAGTTCGATGGAATTGATGTGAATCGCATCGAATGTGGATAAAGTAAGATCCTGGTAAGAATCCGTTAAATTATAATGATCCCAGCTTCTCCACTGAAAAACGACATTCTTGTCCGTGACCAGTTCCTGAATGATTGATCCGGCTACAAGCGCGCCGGGATGACCTCCGGACA
>CAZIAH010000060.1:0-24334 GCA_964537715.1 uncultured bacterium
GCAATCTAAATATCTCTAACCCTCTGGGTTACATTTTATTTTGAGGCAACGGGACTCATAAATAAAGTAACTCTGGGGAAAGAACGCACTTTTCCAAAACCAGTCATTGCCTCACAATGAATGGAACCAAATGAACAGGTTTTATTTCATCAGGGTCATCTTCTTCTGCATCGAGTACGATCCGGTTATCAGCCTGCTAACATAGATCCCAGATGGCACCGCACATCCTGCAGCACTCTTTCCGTCCCAATGAATCTTATGATGTCCCGGGGATTGGATCTCTTCGACCAGAACGCGCACTTCTCTTCCTGTTATATCATAAATCGTCAGTTTGACACATCCGGATTCCGGAATTTCATAAGTGATATATGTATCGGGGTTGAACGGATTCGGATAATTGGGATGCAAGATATATTGACCAGGCTGAGGAATGATACCTTTGACCTGAACCGGTCCGAATTCTTTCCTCGCTCCATTCGCATACAGGGCTTCCACCTTATACTCATAGTCCCGATTGGGAATAAGTTCGGAATCCAGGAAATAATATTCCGAGCCACAGGATGAATTCCCCTGACCGGGAATGATGGAATGAGTCAAACACTGAAATGCATCCGATCCGATTTCGGACCGCCAGACATGAAATCCAATGCAATCCACTTCGCTGGCAGTCTTCCAGTGGAGTGATATTCCCTTCCCGGTTTCGATTGTCGCATATAAATTGGCCATCTGAACCGGTAGTGCTATATCCCGCTCGGCAATCAAAACCCAAAGCCACCAGGCTGCGTACGCTTTCCGATTCGCATTCAGAGGCTGTGAATGGGCGGAACTGCAATTATACCAATCCACTCCCTCTGTGTGGGAATTCTGCCATTCCGTAGCCCAGTTACCGCCTGTATAATTGCAGGCATCATCGACATTCTTATCTCCGAAATAATCGCCATCCGGATCATAACATTCGATATCATAAAAATCATAAAGCACTTTATTGTTTGCAATACAATAATTCCGGATCTGCTGATTCCGCAAATGAAGATTGCCGGTCAATCCGCTCCCGTCCGAGTGACCGGTCATATACACAAACGTCACACCCGTATAAGTAGATTCAAGGGTTGTCATCGGATCCAGATAGGTACTGATCATTGTTTCCTCTGTTCGGGAAGATGCCTGCCCGCACCAGGACCAGATGATCACATTCACATCTGGATTATTGGAACCACGGCCGTCTTCGTTTACGGTCCCCAAGTAGGATATAGTATTATCCACCCATTGCGGATAATACCCGACATCCCCTCCCATTGCGTAATCATGCAAATCCAGCGCACCGCCTGTTCCGCCATTGTTCCATGCGAAAATATCGGTGGAATACGACATCCCCTTTCCCCCACCATTAGCAAATGCGACCAGACCGGTCATGCCTGTTGTTACCTGACTGCCATGCGAGGTGTGTCCGTAAGCAATGTGTAAAGCGGATTTGGCCTGGTTAATTCTTGACTCTGAAAGCGTCGTAATATCCGTATAGTTATGATCAACAATAATGGCCTGCGCGAAAAGTCCTTGGCATATGAATCCACAAATCAGTATGGTTAATAAAATTAGAAAACGAATTAAGCGCATTATCTCTCCCTCCAGCTATTTCGAGTTCAGGATAAATTTGCATAAAATAGGCACAAATGCAAAGTAACAAAATTTGTGCCATCAGTTTGGGATCGTCAACCATCCCGACATGCGAGACGGTTGAAAAATTAATCAATCTTCTTTTTTATGATTGGCCGTCTCCAGAATAAAATTCTCATTCCCCACTTCTGTATCCGCAACCACTTCAACCGTGATCAAATATTTGAACATGAGCCGCCTGATTCGACTGCCTATTCCCTTTGTCAGATAGTCGAGCATATCCGGGGGCACCCGAAGCAGGAATTTTCTCCTTCCGGTCTCGTTTTTGATTTGTTGTATCTTTCTTTCAATTTGCGTCAGCATACTGCTCTTTGAAACCACCCTTCCCACTCCTCCGCATCTGGGACAAACCTCGCTAAATTGATACAACAGGCTCGGGCGAACCCTTTTGCGTGTCAGGGCAATCAGGCCGAAGTCATTCATCGGCAATATATCCGAAGCCGAACGGTCTCTGGAGAGTTCTTTTTTCAGTTCATTGAGTATCTTTTTACGATCATTTGCCTGTCTTAAATCGATAAAATCGATAACCACGATTCCTCCGATATCTCTCAACCGGAGCTGCCGCGCAATCTCACGGGCCGCTTCGAGATCGATTTTCAATGCGTGAAGTTCATGATCTTTATGCTCAACCGACCGGCCGCTGTTCACGTCCACAACGACCATCGCTTCGGTCTGATCGAAGATCAAATAACCGCCGCTTTTCATCCATATTTTTCTTGAAAGACTCTTCGTGATCTCATCCTCGATACCGAATGCGTCAAATACAGGTTTTTTTCCTTTATACAATTCCAAACGGGGCAGCAAACCAGACGCAACATCTTTCAGGTACTTTTTGATGCTTCCGTAATGTTTTCTCGAATCGACAACAAGCTGATCGATATCCAGTGAAAAAAGATCCCGGATGACACTCGAAGCGACGCCCATTTCTTTATGGAGTAGTTTGGGGCCTTTGGACTGTCTCATTTTATCTTCGATCTGTTTCCAGGCCTTTAACAGGCTTTCCAGATCGGACTGAATCGCCTTGGTATCCTTGCCAGCAGCCACTGTGCGAATTATCAATCCAAAGCCTTTTGGACGAAGACTTTTGGCCAGAACACGCAACCTTCTTCTTTCGTTCTGATTTTCGATTTTTTTGGAAACACCAATCGAGTCATCATGGGGGACCAAAACGAGAAATCGCCCGGGAATGGAGATTGCTGTGGTTAGACGGGCTCCTTTGGAAGCAAGCGGCTCCTTGGTCACCTGTACCAATATCTCCTGTCCTCTTTTCAATCTGGGTCTCGTTTTTCCTTTATCCGATTTGCCCTTTCCTTTTTTGATTTGTTTTTTCCTCGGCAGTTCGACAGTTTCGGCCAGCGTACTGAATTCATGAACCTGAGTACCGATATCGGAAAAAGGAAGAAAACCGTTCTGTTCCAATCCGATATCGACAAAAACAGCCTGAATGGCATCTACCACATTGTCCACGACTCCTTTGTACACGTCTCCGACCATACGCTCATGTTCCGGCTGTTCGACATAAAGTTCGACAAGCGCCTGATCTTCAAGCATGGCAATACGCGTTTCATTGGATGTGGCATTTAAAATAATCGTTTTTTTCATATTAGTTTTCCTCTAAAACTTCGAGGGGAGTTCGCTTTAATTCTTTTTCCTCGATAAAAAGCCCGTTCCGCTCAAAGTAGATTTCTTTCGGAATCGATTCATTCCCGGAAATAAGAACCTGCAAAACTTCATCGGCTTTGACAGACCCGCCGTCCGTGCCGATTTTTGTAAGAAGCTCTATATCTTTTCCATTATTGGAAAGAGAGACCACATAGGGGCGAATGTCCACGGTAACTTCATTCCCCTTTCTTTCCCGTTTAATCTTACATGAATTTAATTTGAGAAAATCCTGAACCTGCTGATCCAGAGAATGGAACTTTTCCAATCCTTCTCCATAGATCCGATACGAAGCCAGGGAAATGGCACTATTGAGCGAAGGGGTCTTTCTGATAAAAAGTCTAAAATCGCTTACTTCGAATCCCTCCGGGAGATTCCGATTGAGCAACTCGTCAAACTGTCTGGGCAAATTATCGGCCAGTTCGATATCCGCATACTCGGCCTGACTGGTGTATCCGAGAGGCAGGGGCGGTCCCATGCTGATCTTCAAATGGGTGTGATACCCCTGGGACAGTGCGACAGGAATTTTGGCCATGCGCAAGGCACGAATCAAAATCCGCAATGTATCGAGATGCGAGGTAAAACGAACTTCGGATCTTTTTTTGAATACAAAGCGTATTTTCTTCTTGACCGGATTGACCGAAACACGTTTTATTCTGCGGCCGTAACGATGCACGCCGGAGACAGGATTTTCAGAAATCCGATGAGGCAGCGCTTCCTTTTGGAGAGATTGACAAACCGGATGCTGCATCAGACCGCATGCCTGGCATCGATCCGTTCGGCAATCCATCGTGGTCTCTCCTGCGAATGCCCGTTCCCGTTCCCGAATCAGAAACGATCTTGAAACTCCTTTGGTCAAATGATCCCACGGCAGTGGCCGATCCAGCGGCAGCGTTCCAGCAAATGACTCTAAAGTGAGGTGCGATGCCTCGAATGCCTGACACCATCTGTCAAATTGGAATTGATCTGACCAGGCATCAAATCGCGCTCCCGCCTTCCAAGCCTGGTAAATCGCTTCTCCGACGCGGCGATCCCCCCGGCCGAGGACCGCTTCAAGCTGCGAGACTTCCGGATCTCGCCAGCTCAATTTCAATTCTCTCCATCGCATCCGTTCCCGGAGAAAACGGATTTTTTCATTCAGCACTTCGATAGAATCCTGGGCTTCCCACTGAAAAGGTGTATGCGGTTTGGGTGAAAAGGGAGAGAGGGAAACGTGCACTTCATTCCTGCCGTACTTTTTCCCCAAACGAATCACTTTTTGCGTCAGATCGACAATGCCTTCCAAATCGTCTCGGGTCTCCGTGAGCAGTCCGATCATGAAATAGAGTTTGATTTGCTTCCATCCCTTTT
Source organism: uncultured bacterium (assembly GCA_964537715.1). Classification (GTDB taxonomy): domain Bacteria; phylum Zhuqueibacterota; class QNDG01; order QNDG01; family DSAB01; genus CAZTZL01. The sequence goes on from CAZIAH010000060.1 coordinate 4,684, forward strand.
CATAGGCCAGTGTCACTGCCCGAATGAGATCTTCTTCCCGGTTATTTTTATTGATCACATCCCGCAATCTTTGGGTTCCCGCCTCCGGAGCCAACGTCAACCCGGAACGTCGCAAACCCTGAGCCAGATCAGCGACGACCTCGGTGAATGTTTCCGGCCGGAGCGAAGGGAGTGAAATCGATACGCCCTGCTGATCGAAACTTTGCCAAAGCGCAGACATCAAACCGGGCAATTCCGTATAATCCGAAGTCGAAAGAGAAACCAGAGAGATTTCGTCATATCCTGTATTGGAGATAACCGTCTTGGCCTCCGAAAGAAGATCCTCAATTTTACGCTCGCGAACAGGTCGATAGATCATACCGGCGTTGCAGAATCGACACCCGTGGGTACAGCCACGCATAATTTCCAAAGAAAATCTGTCATGCACGACCTGGATCAGCGGTACGATAGGTTTGAAGGGATAATTTTTTATGGAAAGCTGATTGAGAATTCTGGCCTGTATCTTTTCGGAAATCCCCTCTTCGCTCGGAACCATTTTCCCGAAGGAGTCATCATCGGATCGATAGAAAGCAGGGACATAAACGCCCTCCAATTTCGCCATGGCCCTCAGGACAGCTTCTCGGGACCACTGTTCCTGTTTTGCCTTTCGAACCACATTGGCAATCTCGACAATGACCTCTTCGCCGTCGCCCAAAACCGCTGCATCTAGGAAACCGGCCAGCGGCTCGGGATTGTACGCGCAGGGACCGCCGGCGATGACAAAGGGCTCCCCCCGTTTCCGGTCCTTGCTCCGAAGAGGAATTCCGGCCAGATCGATCAGATTCAGAACATTGCTGTACTGCAGTTCATATTGCAGCGTGATTCCCAAAACATCAAAACGCCGTATCGGTTGTTTGGATTCCAGAGAAAACAGGGGAACTTTCGCCTCGCGCATTCGGGATTCCATATCTACCCAGGGCGAAAAAACCCGTTCGCACAAAATCCACTCATGTTGATTTAAAACATGATACAATATCCCGATTCCAAGATGGGACATCCCGATTTCATAGACATCGGGGAAAGCCAGAGCAAATGTCACTGCGACCTGGCTCCACTCCTTTTTTATGATATGCTGCTCATTCCCGACATATCTCCCCGGACGCATGACCCGATCCAGAAAAGGTTCGATATTTTCCCAGACACTCTCCATTAATCATTAATTTACGAAATGTTACGCAACCCTGCAAGAATATTCTCTTTTGAAAGAAACGATTGATCATTCTGTACATTTTCTATTTGCTAATAACAAGACTGAAAAAATATTTGATTATTACCAGAATCTCTTGCTTTTTAATTTAAAAACCATTATCCTATTTACTAAATTGGCTATTTGAATTGCTAGAATTCAAATATGGGTTTCATTTTGGAAACTATTTGTATAAATGAAAATACGATTTTACATTGAATAATAGAACATTGCCTGAATTTCAGAAACCGGTACACAATTTGCAAAATGTCAAGATGATGCACAATTAATTTGGAGAAATAGGATGAAACGAAGTTTGGAAGATTATCGAGGTATCGTAGATGACAAGGTCATTGCTCACATTCACAAAAAAGTAAGAGGTCTTCTTGGGAAACATATTTTACACATCAACTCGACCTATCAGGGGGGCGGCGTCGCAGAAATGCTGCAATCACTGATTCCCCTGATGAACGACATCGGTATCGATGCGGGATGGCGAATACTGCACGGCAATCCTGACTTCTTCTCTATCACAAAAAAATTTCACAACGCCCTTCAGGGTGAATCTATTAACTTTTCAGAAATGAAGAAGAATATCTACATGAATACGAATGAAAATTTTTCGGTATACACACACATCGAACATGACTTCGTGATTGTTCACGATCCACAGCCCCTTCCTCTGATCCGTTTTTACAGAAAACAGCAACCCTGGATATGGCGGTGCCACATTGATCTGTCCAATCCCTGCGAGAATATTTGGGAATTCATCAAAAAATTTATATTGAAATACGATACGGTGATCGTATCCAACGAACAGTATAAAAAAACGGATCTTCCCGTGGAGCAAGTGATCTTCATGCCGGCGATCGATCCGCTCTCCGTGAAAAACATGGCTCTGAAGCCGGAAGTGATTCAAAAGACCCTGAAAAACTTTAAGATTCCGACTGACAAACCCATTATGACACAGATTTCAAGATTCGATAAATGGAAAGATCCTGTCGGTGTCGTTGAAGTTTTCAAACAGGTTAAGTCAAAAGTAGACTGCAGACTCGTTCTGTGCGGGAGCATGGCCCCGGACGATCCGGAAGGCTGGGCCATCTACGAAAAAGTGAGACGGAAATCCAACCGTCTTCTCGAAAACGGGGATATCATTCTGATCACAAGCGAAAACAATATTCTGGTAAACGTACTCCAGCGAGTTTCTCATGTGGTCATTCAAAAATCTTTGAGAGAGGGATTCGGTCTCACTGTCACCGAAGCCCTGTGGAAGGAAAAACCTGTGGTCGCTTCCAAAGTCGGCGGCATCCCGCTGCAAATCAAAGACGGAGAGAGCGGCTATTTGATCGAACCAAACGATACACAGCAATTCGCAGAAAAAATCATTGACATTTTAAACCATCCGGAACTTGCCAAAGGCCTCGGAGAAAAAGGAAAAGAATTCGTGAGAAAGCATTTTCTGATCACCCGTCTGTTGGGCGATTATCTCTCTCTTCTCAACGAGTACCTCGCTTGTCCGGTCACAAACGGCGATATCGAATACTGTCATTTCCCCAAAGGATACTCTGACACATAAAGACATTTAACGATATTAATAACTTAAACACAGACAGCATCTCTTGAATATTAAAAAGCACCTGTAAAATACAGGTGCTTTTTAAATAAGAAGTAAAGATGAAACGGTAAAAATGAAGGAGGTTAAGATTATTGATAGACCAACAACATCGTATCATGTAATTCTTGAACAGTCGTTTTGGATGACAAATGAACGGCTGAACAGACAAAGATTTCCCGATCTCCCGAAATCAAACGCATCGAATAGCCCACCCTCGTGATTGTTCCGGTTTTCCCTTGAATCCCTGTGAACCGGCTGCCCATTCTATTTCGATATTCAAAATAAAAATTTTCTATATTGGCTACAACGGGACAATCGCCGTTCCAGAGTGTTCCGTATGCATAACTGTAATGATGAATATTGCCTTCCCGATCTATAAAAGCAAACCGGCCGGATTGAGCAGTGATAATTTCCTTGGATTTTGTCATTTCTTCATTCAGCTGTTCCAGGATCAATCGAATCCCCTCCGGCACATCACCGCCATAGCATTGAATCTCCGAATTTTCGTTTCGTTCTCTCGCTTTACCACTCATCCACATCGACAAGCCGGCCAGCAAAAAAATACTGATCACTAAAAAATTTCGCCATTTTTTCATCATTGTTTTGGAGTTCCTCTGCTACTATCTTCAGCAACTGTCATTGTTTCTTGCAACACTTATGCCAAATAGCAGGAATCAAAATCCAGAATTTTTCGATCTCATCTCGAAATATGTTAACTCCAATATTTCCAATACTATTTATGAAAAAATTTTTTTATGCCCTCTTTGTAAACTCGTTCGGAATGTAACAATTTTGAAATACATCGTTATCGATCATGAAAATAACTTCTTCGATGGTAAAATATTAACCATACTTGAAGCAGAATATTTACAGATAAGCGGCCATCTCGACCCATCGGTATCGACTAATCCGGAACCGAGTCCCGATTTTGCGGAATACATATCAATGCCGATGAATGTACCCGCAAAAAGCACTTGTCAAAACCGGTAAAAAGTTGTATTTTAAAATTCGGAACGATTGTATGATATAAATATGATGCTGCTTAGAACAAAAGAAAACACGTTTATTGCCCGTTTGTCCGGCGGAAAAGAATCTATCTTTTTAAAAGGAACGCCTCTTTTCGAAATTCTCGAGCACGAACGCCCTGAGAATCAGGATAAAGTCGTTCTTGCGAAAGTGAATCACAGGGTGACATCGCTTCGCCAAAAAATAGAAACCGATTGCAAGATAGATTGGGTGTTCAAAGAGACCCAGGAAGGATTTCGTGCCTGCCAGCAGACCCTTTCACTGGTGATGCTCAATGTGACAAAAACTTTATCCCCCAAAGCCAATATATATATTGACCATTCGCTTGAAAACGGTTTTTATTGCGTATTCAAGAGAGAAAGTTCGCTGAATGCCCGGATAGTAAAGAAAATTAAAGTTCAAATGGAAGCGTGCATCCATCGCAATGAAACAATCGAACCCAAAGTGGTCACAATCAAGGAAGCTTTGACTTTACTGGAAAAGCAGGGCGAAAAACCGGCTTGGCATTTGGGATACAAGAATCTGACCCATATTACGTTATATCAACTCGGTGAAGCCATCGAATACCTGGCCTATCCTCCTTTTCCATCGACCGGATATCTTTCCTCATTCGATCTGGTCTACTGGTCCCCCGGCATGATCCTTCGATTCCCGGATTTTCCGAATCTTGAACATGTCCCTCCGATGATGATGCAAAGAAAACTGTTTCAGGTATTTCAGGAATACGGGCGCTGGGAACAAATCCTCGGAATTCAAAAAGTATCTGATCTGAACCAAGCCATCGTATCGAAGGAAATATACGACTTGATCAAAATCGCCGAAGGATTGCACGAAAAGAAAATCACCTCGATTGCCGACACCATTCTGAAAAGGAAGAAAAATCTTAGACTGGTGCTCATTGCGGGACCATCTTCTTCCGGTAAAACCACATTTGCAAAACGGCTGAACATCCAGCTCAAAGTGAACGAAATGCAGCCTCTGGCCGTTTCACTGGACGATTTTTTTCTGAACAGATCGGAAACACCGAAGGACAAAGACGGCAATTACGATTTTGAATCTCTCAAAGCCATCGATGTCGCAAAATTCAACAGTGATTTAAAAAGCCTTTTTAACGGGGATAAAACAATACTGCCAAGATACGATTTCAAAGCAGGCAAACAAATGACCGGCCCGTCAGTACAGCTCAACCCCGATCAGACCATCATTGTGGAGGGATTGCACTGTTTGAACGAACAGCTCACACCGGATATCCCCAGACAGAACAAACTCAAGATTTACATCAGCGATCTGACCCAGTTGAACATTACCGACCATTGGAGAATATCGACCAGTGATGTGCGGCTGTTGAGACGAATGATTCGAGGATATCGATTTCGGGGGCAATCGGCCAGTTATACCCTAGAAAACTGGCCGTTGGTCCGGCAGGGGGAAGAAAAACACATCTTTCCGTTTCAGGAGGATGCGGACATCATTTTCAATTCCTCGCTCATGTACGAACTTTCCGTGCTCCGTGTGTTTGCCAGATATCTGCTCCAGATGATTACCAAAGAAAGCCCGGCCTACAGTGAAGCCCAGAGGCTTCTCAATTTGATTTTCCACTTCCTCCCCATCTCTCCCAAAGAAGTACCGACCAACTCCATCCTCCGTGAATTCATCGGCGGAAGCAGTTTTCAGTATTAATTGAAGCTCCCCGCCACAAACCCGCCCCTGGCGGGCAAGCAGCGGGGAATCCTCATCTGTAAGAAAAAGTTATTATATTCGCTCGCTGATCAGATTCAAATATTCTTTATTTTAACTGAATTTTGGAAATTTTCCTAAGACATGTCATTTTTTCTTTTTGTCCCGTAGAGGCTCTGCTTCTACGACGAATGTCCAAATTCCGCAAGGGCAGGAGCCCTTGCGGGAAGAAAGTTTTTTAATTCGAAACTTCTGAAAAATAATCAGAAGAATTGTCATGCTGAATTTATTTCAGCATCTAAGAATATGAGACCCTGAAACGATACTGAAACGAGTTCAGCACAGGGTTCAGGCTGACAAGTATTTTTATAACCACGATCCATTAATCAAAAAAATAGAAAATATCTTGGGGTGATCTTCATATAGTTGCGGTAGGATTCGCCGTATTTTTCCAGACAAAATTTCTCCTCTGCCAGTGTTCCCACATGAATGCCCAGCATCGAAATCACATTAGCAAGCAAAAGTACCCACGAAGCTGTGGCCAATCCGATTCCAATCCAGGCAACAAACGAGAAAAAGTGAATGGGATGTCTTGAAATACGGTAAACTCCGCGAACCACGGATTGATTTAGAGGAGTGACGGCAAAACTGTGTACAGCCATGATATAGACAATCATGGCAGCGATGAATACAGCCAGGCCTGACCAGAACCAAAGTGTGTTTAATTTTAGCGGGAGAAAAATGGAGTAGATCAATATGGCATAATAGAGATTGACCGTGATGCTTCCAACCACTTTTTCTTTCCGGGTTTTCCGGGGATGACACATCAGCCGGTTGAGCACGTCTTTCCGGTTCGGATAGAGCATCGGCTGCCCGATCATGATGATCAGATACGGTAAAAGAAACCACCAGCCATTCGCAATTCCGATGGTAAATTCGGGCAATAGAGACATACAAAACTCCTTATTATACAGGAGTTATTCCTTATCCCTAAACCATTTTAAGGAACAACATCCTGCGGTCACGCGACAGTCACATCCTCGCAGAGATATACATCCTGAATCGCATTGAGCAGCGCAATTCCCTCTTTCATCGGCTTTTGAAACGCTTTTCTTCCAGAGATCAATCCCATGCCGCCGGCACGCTTGTTGATCACTGCTGTACGTACCGCCTGTTCCAGATCTCCCGCGCCAACCGAGGCCCCTCCGGAATTGATCAGACCCGATCTGCCCAGATAACAGTTTACAACCTGATACCGAGTCAAATCGATCGGGTGATCACTGGTCAATTCCGAGTAGACCTTATCGTGCGTTTTCCCAAATTTGACAGCAGAATACCCGCCATTGTTCGTCGCCTGTTTCTGTTTGACAATATCGGCTTCGATAGTCACGGACAAATGATTGGCCTGACCGGTCAAATCCGCAGCCGTGTGATAATCCGTACCGCCGACTTTAAATCCCGGATTTCTCAAATAAGCCCACAATACCGTAACCATGCCAAGTTCATGCGCATGTTGAAAAACTTTGGAAATTTCCTGAATCTGCCTGTTACTCTCGGCAGAGCCGAAATAAATCGTTGCGCCAACCGCCACTGCTCCCAAATCAAATGCCTGGTCCACGCTGGCGAAAAGAATCTGATCATATTTATTGGGATAGGTAAGCAGTTCGTTATGATTGACTTTAACCAGGAATGGAATCTTGTGGGCAAATTTCCGTGAAACCGCGCCAAGAACACCCACAGTGGAAGCGACAGCATTACATCCGCCTTCGATAGCGAGTCTGACAATATTTTCCGGATCGAAGTAAATTGGGTTGGGTGCAAACGATGCCCCCGCCGAATGCTCGATCCCCTGATCCACAGGAAGAATGGACAGATACCCTTTCCCTGCCAAACGCCCGCAATTGAAAAGCTGCTGCATATTCCGCATGACCCCAGGATGACGGTCGGAAAGAGCCATCACTTGATCCACAAAATCCGGGCCGGGAAGATGCAATTTTTCTTTCGGAAAAATTGCACGGTAACCGAGCAAATCTTCTGCCTCTTTGCCAAGCATCTTTCTAATCTTTTCAATCATCTCGATCTCCCAGGTTTATGAATGGGATAGTATTACGAATAAAAAATATATATAACATATGGATAGCCGTTTAATCATAACAATATATCAAATCGTTTTTCGAATGTCAAAAGAAAAAGGGAGCCATGAGAGCTCCCTTGCGACACAAATTGATGATTTAAAAAACTTTCAGGATTTTTTCGATGCGGCTTCTTTAATCAATGCATGTCCAATAACACCCCGCTGGATTTCATTGGTTCCTTCATAAATCTGGGTAATCTTTGCATCCCTCATATATTTTTCAACGGGATATTCCTTCATATACCCGTAACCGCCGAAAATTTGAACCGCCTCGGTGGTCACCTTCATGGCCACATCGGCAGCAAACAGCTTTGCCATGGCGGATTCTTTGGAAAAATCTCTGACTCCATGATCCACCATTCTGGCAACAGAATAAATGAGCGCTCTGGCAGCTTCGATTTCCGTAGCCATATCGGCCAGCTTGAACTGAATGGCCTGAAAAGCGGAAATAGGCTGTCCGAACTGAATACGTCCCCGGCTGTATTCCACAGCATGGTCCAGGGCGCCCTGAGCAATCCCAAGTGCCTGGGCAGCCACACCCGGCCGCGTTCGGTCCAGCGTCCGCATGGCAATGATAAAACCCATCCCCTCTTTTCCGATGAGATTCTCTTTGGGAATACGGCAATCCTCGAAAACCAGTTCACATGTTGCCGAAGCTCGGATTCCCATTTTATTTTCTTTCTTCCCGTATGAAAAACCCGGCGTGCCCTCTTCGACAATAAACGCAGAAGCACCCCTGCCACCCTTCTCCGGATTGGTGGAAGCAATGATGGTGTAAAATTTCGCCACACCGCCGTTGGTAATGAAATGCTTCACCCCGTTTAAAACATAATCGTCTCCGTCTTTGACAGCCCTCGTTTTGATACTACCGGCATCGGATCCGGCTTCGGGTTCGGTCAGGCCAAACGCTGCCAATTTCTTCCCGGCGGCTAAATCGGGAAGGTATTTTGCTTTCTGTTCGTCGGACCCTGATAAAAGCAAAGGCATAGTACCCAGGGCTGTTCCTGCAAAACCCAGAGCAATCCCTCCGCAGATACGTGAAAGTTCCTCAGTGACCACCACCAATCCCATTGATCCCATACCCATGCCGCCATATGCTTCATCAACATAGATTCGAAAGAAATCCATGTCAGCCATTTGTTTCATAATATCCCAGGGGAATTCTCCGGTTTCGTCGAAATGCGCTCTGACCGGCTTGATCTTCTCGTTGGCAAATTGGCGGGCCAAATCGCGAAGCATAATTTGTTCCTCAGTTAAAAAATAATCCATCTATTTCCTCCTTGATTCATTGGTTCTGTTTTTCGAAATAACTCCCATTTGCTGAAGCGCTTCACAGGCAGCTCTCTGTTCTGCTTTTTTCTTGCTCGATCCTGTCCCCCTTCCCATTCCCTTGCCATCCACAATCACTTCCACTGTAAATTCTTTATGATGATCCGGACCGCTTTCAAAAACTACACGATACTGGGGAATAAGCTCTCCCCTTGCCTGAACAGTTTCCAACAGCAGACTTTTAAAATTGTGATGATATTTACTCGATAACAGAGAATCCATGTCTTTGAGCAGATGCCGTTGAATAAAGCGCCGAACCGCTTCCAGTCCGCCATCGATAAAAATTGCCCCGATGACCGCCTCAAACGCATCTGCCAAAATAGATTGACGGGTTCGGCCTCCGGATTTTTCCTCTCCGTTGCTCACTAAAAGATATTGACCCAGATCCATTTTTTCCGCCTGTTTGAAAAGAACTTCCCGGCTGACCAGATGCGATTTGGCCTTTGTAAGCTGTCCTTCATCGTGGTCAGGAAAACGATGGAACAGTTCATCAGTGATCACCAATCCAAGGACTGCATCCCCCAAAAATTCCAGCCGTTCATTTGAAAATCTTTTCATGTCTTTGTCCTGACACACGGAACGATGAGTCATTGCTTCTTTCAATAACTCCAGATTCTTGAAATGGTAATCGATTTGACAAGAAAGGGAATCCCAGCTATCGGACTCCCTGTTTTTAATCGTTTCCCGATTTCGAAAAATAGAATGAATAAAACAATGAATATTCAAAATACCAATAAAATTGATATATGATTAATCTTCGAATTTTTTGAGACACAGGCAAACATTGTGTCCACCAAATCCAAATGAATTTGAAATTGCGGTTTTAACTTCCTTTTCACGTGCCTGGTTGGGGACATAATAGAGATCGCATTCCGGATCCGGCACCTCATAATTGACCGTCGGGGGAATAATTCCTTTGCCAAGAGTGAGTGCAGTAGCAATAAACTCCACGGCTCCGGTGGCACCCAACAGGTGACCGAACATCGATTTGTTGGAACTGACAGGAATCTGTTTCGCGCGTTCACCAAACGTTTTTTTAATGGCGAGTGTTTCGATTTTATCGTTAAGAATCGTCGAGGTACCGTGGGCGTTGATGTAATCCACTTCATTCGTATTCAATTCTGCATTTTTTAACGCCGACTGCATCGCTCGGATTGCTCCATCCCCCTCGCAATGCGGCGCCGTAATGTGATAGGCATCTCCCGTAAAACCAATTCCAGCAAACTCTGCGTAAATCTTTGCTCCCCGTTTCTTCGCATGGGACAGCTCCTCAAGCACAACCACACCCGAACCCTCACCCATCACAAATCCATCCCGGTTTTTATCGAACGGTCGGCTGGCTTTTTCAGGTTCGTCATTCCGGGTTGAAAGGGACTTAGCGCTGCAAAATCCCGCAAGAGCCATTTCAGTGATCGTTCCTTCGGCTCCTCCGACAATCATCACATCGGCATCGCCCCGTTCGATATGCATCAATCCCAAACCGACTCCGTGGGCACTCGAAGCACAGGCCGATACCGAAGCGTAATTGGGACCTCTGAATCCGTAATTGATAGAAATATGTCCAGCCAAAATATCAGGAATCATCATGGGAATAAAAAACGGACTGATACGCTTCGGCCCTTTTTCGATAAATTTGAGATGCTCTTCCTGATAGACGATCATCCCGCCGATGCCAACACCGATGATGACACCGATACGAGAGGTATCCTCTTTTTCAGGATTCAATCCGGAATCATCGATTGCCTGTTTCGCAGCGGCCAGACCGTAATGTGTAAATTGATCCATCCGTCTGGCTTCCTTGAAATCAACATATTTCGATACATCGAAATCTTTGATTTCTGCAGCTATTTGTGTCGAAAATTGCGTGGCATCAAATTTCGTGACGCGTCCAATTCCGTTTTTCCCCCGAACCAATCCATCCCAGAAAGATGTCACATCGTTGCCGATAGGTGTTATGACTCCCAACCCTGTGACAACAATCCGACGGTCCCGCATAATTCTCCTCCGATGATTGGGAAGTTCCGTCCATTCATTGGTCAGGACGGAACTTCCTGTTCAAATCATGTTATTATCATTCGAGCCGTTTTTTTAGATACTCCATTGCTTTACCGACAGTCGTGAGCTTCTCGGCATCTTCGTCTGGGATTTCAATATCGAACTCTTCCTCAAAAGCCATGACCAGTTCTACTGTATCCAGAGAATCCGCACCGAGATCATCGATAAAGGAAGCTTCTGGTGTAATTTGAGCTGGATCCACACCCAATCGATCCACAATAATTTCCTGAAATTTTCCTTCGTCGATTGCCATTTTTTCACCTCCCTTTTGTGAATTAATATTAGATCGTTTGCATCACCTTTATATCTTACATTAATAGACCACCATCTACATGAATCACCTGTCCGGTGACATAATCGGAATCCGGAGAGACCAAAAAGGATACAACACGGGCTACATCCTCTGGAGATCCGGACTGCCTGGACGGGATATTGGCAAGAAATCCTTTTTTGATTTCTTCCGACAGATTGGCTGTCATTTCCGTTTCGATGTAACCGGGCGCTACGGCGTTGACCTGTACATTACGTGAAGCCACCTCTTTTGCAACGCTTTTTGTCAAACCGATAAGGCCGGCTTTGGAAGAAGCATAATTCACCTGACCCGCATTGCCCATAACGCCCACAACCGAAGAGACGTTGACGATTTTCCCGGACCGTTGCTTCATCATGTGACGAATCACATGTTTCGTGCACAAAAACGCACTTTTTAAATTGATCTTCAAAACAATATCCCACTCCTCTTCACTCATGCGCATCAGCAGATTGTCTCGTGTGATACCCGCATTGTTGACGAGAATATCGATGCGGCTAAATTTTTCGACAACCTTCCCGATCATCTCTTCCACATCTACACCAATGGATACATCGGTTTTGAAAGCCACTGCCTCTCCACCACCCTTCACAATTTCATCGCAAGTGCTTTTTGCACTTTGAATATCAATGTCCGGAATAACGAGACGGCATCCCCGAAATGCCAGTTCCTGTACGATGGCTCTGCCGATCCCCTTGCCACCGCCTGTGACAACAGCTACCTTCTCTTTCAAACCTTCCATGAAATTCCTTCTCTCCCTGGAGAATACTCTTTCACCATTTATATTTTTTCCAGATCTTCCACTTTCCCGCACTGTATAATCTCGGCTTCCGGATGAATCTGCTTGACCAGTCCCGACAGCACCCTACCCGGACCCACCTCGATAAAGCGGTTGATTTTTCTCTCAACGATTTTTTCTATCGTCTCGACCCATCGCACCGAGCGGGTCAGTTGTTGACAGAGCAAATTTTTGATTTTATCCGGCTCGGTGACAGTTTCCGCGGTAACATTTGCATAGACGGATATCACCGGTTGATGGATACTTACTCCATCGATCATTTGCCGAAAATCTTCGGCCACATCGGACATCAGCGAAGAATGAAACGCACCGCTTACTGTCAGTTCGACCACCCGCTTCGCTCCTTTTTCCCGGGCCAGTTCCATCACTTTGGCCACACCGGATTTCGCACCGGAAACGACCACCTGAACCGGAGAATTATAATTGGCAGGTTGAACTGGGCCGGTTTTTTGAGCTTCCTGACAGAGTGTTTCTATGGTTTCTGCTGAAAGGCCGATAATGGCTGCCATGCTTCCCGGTTGTTTCCTTCCGGCTCCCTGCATCAGCCGACCTCTTTCCTGAACCACTTTCAATCCGTCTTCGAATGAAAAACTGCCGGCACAAGTTAATGCCGAAAACTCCCCCAGACTGTGCCCTGCAACCGCAGCAGGCTGAATCCCTTTTTCTTTCAACAGCACTGCTGTCGCATAACTATGTACAAAGATCGCGGGCTGCGTATAGCAAGTCTGCTTCAATTTTTCTTCGGGACCTTCAAAGGAGAGTTCCATCAGGTCGAAATCCAGGCTTTCATTCGCATACTGATAGATCTCTTTCACCTGAGGAAAATGATCATGAAGATCTCTCCCCATGCCTACAAATTGGGATCCCTGCCCGGGAAATATGAATGCACATTGAGTCATTAAAACAATACTTACCCTTTAAAATTGGATCAAACTGGCGCCCCAGGTGAACCCACCTCCAAAAGCTACCAACAGACAGCATGTTCCCTTTTTCAGAACGCCTTCCGCTTTCGCTTGATTCATGGCCAGTGGAATCGAAGCAGCGGACGTATTGCCGTATTCCTGTAAATTGATATATACTTTTTTCTTCGGCAGTTTCAACCTTTTCGCAACCGCATTGATAATACGAATATTTGCCTGATGTGTGATCAACAGGTCGATATTCTCTGCTCTATATTCAGCACTTTCCAACCCGTGAACCGCAGCATCCACCATCGTTCGAACCGCGTGTTTGAACACTTCCCGGCCTTCCATTTTGATGAAATGCAACCGCTGATCCACAGTTTCGTGGGTCGCGGGATGCGCCGATCCTCCACCGGGCATTCTAAGAAGATTTCCCAATCGGCCATCGCTTTTCATGTACGAGGAAAGTACTCCATGTTTCCCGTCGGAAGGAACGATAACAGCGGCCCCTGCACCATCACCAAAAAGTACACAGGTGGATCGATCCTCCCAGTCCGTGAATCTCGAAAGTGCTTCCGATCCGATAATCAGTATATTTTTATATTTTTGAGTGCCAATCAAACTATTTGCAAGTATCAACGCATAGAGAAAACCCGAACACGCCGCAGAAATATCCATGACAGCCGCATTCACCGCACCCAGTTTGGCCTGTACCTGACACGCTGTCGAGGGGAAAAAAAAGTCCGGTGTCACCGTGGCAACGATGATACAATCCAGTTCCTCTGCTTTCATACCCGCATCTGTCAACGCCCGTTTTGCCGCCAACTTGGCCAAATCGGAATTGGTTTTGCCCTCCTCAAGAATGTGCCGACGTTCGATCCCGGACCGCTCTCGAATCCATTGATCCGAAGTATCCACCATTTTTTCCAGATCGTGATTGGTCAATATTTTCTCAGGTGCAGCAGCTCCTATTCCCTGAATCATGGATACTGGTTTAACCCTCACTCAAATCTCCCTTCATTTTTAGCATCGCCTCTTCGATGTGCTGGGACACTCCGCTCTGTATCATTTTGTACGTCTCAGTAATCGCACTCCAAATCGCGCGCGGCGTCGAACGGCCATGTCCGATCAGGCATGTCCCCTTTACTCCCAAGAGCGGAGCACCGCCATATTCCTGAAAATCAAAAATATTGAGCAGGCTGCGGATTTTGGGCTGCATCAAAAAATGTCCGACTGAACTAAATAGATTGCCGCGTATCTTTCGCTTTAGAGTCAGTGAAACCATTCTTCCGATACTCTCACCGAACTTCAGCATAACATTGCCGACAAACCCGTCACAAACGATGACGTCTGTACTTCCTCTTAATATATCTCGTCCTTCGACATTTCCCGCAAAATTGATCGGGCTCTTTGCAAGAAGTTGATAAGCCGTTTGTATGGTTTCATTGCCCTTGCTCGATTCCTCTCCGATATTGAGCAGACCGACTTTAGGCCTTTCGATTCCCAACAAATGGTTGACAAGAATCGAACCCATGATACCGAATTGAAGAAGTTGTATCGGCTTACAATCGAGATTCGTTCCTACATCTATAATGAAAGTCACTCCAGATTCATGGGGCATAAACGAACCGATAGCCGGACGTTGTACACCCTCTATCGGTTTTAATATAAAAAGGGCAGCACCCATCACAGCACCCGTGTTTCCGGCACTGAGCATTCCGTCCACAGCTCCCTCTTTGTGCAATTTCGTCATCACAACGATGGAAGAATCGGGCTTTTTCCGCAGAGCCATCCCCGGCTGTTCGTCCATTTCCACCTTCTGCGATGCGTGAACAATAGAGTACTTGAGTCCTTTGAGAAAGAGGTGACGCTTCAATTCATTTTTAATTGCCTTCTGATCACCCACAAGAACAACTTCATACCTGCCTCGTGACCATCGCGCAGCCTCGATTGCTCCTGAGACGACTACTTCCGGAGCACGATCACCCCCCATAGCATCCACAGCAATTCGTACCATTCGAACCCCATTCTCCTTAATGTTCTCTGGGTACTGCTACGATTCTCCCATTATAGTAGCCGCAATTCGGACAGGCACGGTGTGGAAGTTTGGGCTGATGACAATGCGAACATTCTGTCACCGTAGCCACGGACAGTTTCTTATGTGTCCTCCTCTTGTCTCGCCTTGATTTGGAGGTTTTTCTTTTTGGAAGTGCCAATGAATTCCCCTTTCTATCGATAAAAATTATTCTTCAAAATGAATTTCTCTCAGAGCGTTCCACCGGGGATCGATTTCTTCATTCGAACATTTACATTTTTTCTTGTTTAAATTCGCACCGCATTGCGGACATAATCCCAGACAGTCTTCCCGACACAGAATTTTGGTCGGTACAGCAAGTATCAGCGCATCCCTCACATCCTGTCGAATATCGACTTCCTGTTCCGAACCTGAAAGCAGATGAATATCATCTGTATTGGCTTCTCCATATTTTGTTCGGTCAAACGTATACAGTGTCTGAACAAGGCCTTGAATCGATCTTGTAATTGATTCTCTGCATCGATCACAGTTGAAATTGCCTTCTCCCTTTACCTCAACTTTTACCAGGTATTCATCCCTGATTGTTGTAAACTGAGCATTCACGTCAAACTCTTTGGCGAAAGAACGTCCCCGGTTGATCTCAAGATCAAAATCCACAACATGAAATGCAAAGTGTGAAATCCCCTCTCCGATTTCCGAGAGGGGAACGCTCAATTTTTCAAAAGGAATTGAACGCAAATATATACATTTCCCTAAAAAGAGTCAAGGTAAATAATTTTAACATTTAATTTTGAAAAAATCAATACTTTGTTTCATCATCGTCCGTTCTTCACATATTCATGAATCGCATTTGCCGCTTTCTTGCCGGCACCCATGGCCAGTATCACGGTGGCTGCGCCTGTCACAATATCCCCGCCGGCAAAGACGCCTTCCTTGGTCGTCATGGTGTGCTCCCCCGTCACAATATACCCCCACTTGTTGACTTCCAGACCCGGGGTGGTCTGTGAAATCAGGGGATTGGATCTCGTTCCGATGGCGACGACCACAGAATCGATGTCAATCTCGAATTCGCTTCCGGGGATCGGAACTGGTCTCCTCCTCCCGGAAGCATCGGGTTTGCCCAGCTCCATTTTGATGCACCTTGCCTTTTTCACGTTCTGATTCTCATCTCCGATATATTGCACGGGATTGGTCAGAAGCATGAACTCGATGCCTTCTTCCTGTGCGTGATGAATCTCTTCGATTCTTGCGGGAATCTCTTCTTCGGAACGTCGGTATATCAAAAATACCTTTTTCACGCCTTTCAGCCGCAGAGCGGAACGTGCGGAATCCATGGCCGTATTTCCTCCTCCGATTACAGCAACGCGTTTGCCCGTAATAATCGGTGTGTCGTAATTCGGAAAATCGTAAGCTTTCATCAAATTGATTCGTGTCAAAAATTCATTTGCAGAATAAACAAAATTCAAATCTTCTCCCGGAATATCCATGAAAACCGGGAAGCCCGCGCCGACCCCGACATAAACCGCTTTGTACCCTTCCTCGAACAGTTCATCGATCGTTTTGATTCGGCCGATCACGTAATTGCATTTGAATTCCACGCCCATTTTTTCAAGAGTTTCGATTTCCTTGGCCACGATCGCTTTGGGCAGTCTGAATTCAGGAATGCCGTACACCAGAACTCCTCCGGCAACATGGAAGGCCTCGAAGACCGTAACCTGATACCCCATTTTTCTCAACTCGCCCGCGCAGGTCAAACCGGACGGTCCGGAACCGACGACCGCGATTTTATCCTTTTTTTCATTTTTGATTTCGGGAACGGTCAAAACAAAATGTTCTCTCTCATAATCCGCAACGAATCTTTCGAGATAACCGATGGCAATGGGCTCTCCCTTACGTCCCAGAACACACATCTTTTCGCATTGATCTTCCTGGGGACACACCCGGCCGCACACGGCCGGCAGACAATTCGCGCTCTTCAAAATTCTCGCGGATGCTTTAAGATCATTCTCTCCCAATTTGGCGATAAATCCGGGAATATCGATATTCACCGGACAGCCCTCGACACACAGGGGCTTCT
Source organism: uncultured bacterium (assembly GCA_964537715.1). GTDB lineage: Bacteria > Zhuqueibacterota > QNDG01 > QNDG01 > DSAB01 > CAZTZL01. Next base: position 21,868 of record CAZIAH010000060.1, read on the forward strand.
TGCATTGCAGGCACCGCCCGGCCTCTTCCCGGGCAGATTCAAGGGACAGTCCCAACGGAACTTCATTGAAGTTATTGATCCGATCTTCGGGTTTCTGTTGCGGCATGACGGGCCGTTTTTCCGAATCAATCACCAGTACGATCTCCCGGTAAATTACCCTCTGTTAATTTTGCAATCATGATCCATTGCCTGTTGCTCGCTCTTTCTAAACATATTGAGCCGAATGGCAAGTCTGTCAAAATCGACCTCGTGTCCGTCGAATTCCGGACCGTGCACACATGCAAACCTCGATTCTCCCCTGACATAACACCGACAGCCGCCGCACATACCCGTACCATCCACCATGATGGGATTCAAACTCACCAGTGTTTTAATGCCGAATTCTTTGGTCAATTTGCTGACCTCCCGCATCATAATTACGGGACCGATGGCCACGACATAATCGATCTTTTCACCGGATTCACACAACCGGCGCAATACATCCGTGACCAGCCCTTTCTCACCATAGGAACCGTCATCGGTTACGACAGACAGCGTATCGCTACAGCTTCGCATCTCTTGCTCAAGAATGAGAAGAGATTTGGATCTCGCCCCAAGAACGGATATGATTTTGTTCCCCTTCGCCTTGAACCCTCTTGTAATCGGCAGAAGCGGCGCAATCCCGATACCTCCTCCCACCATAACGCACGTACCATACTTTTCGATATGGGTCGGTGTTCCCAAGGGACCTGCCATATCAAGAATGCTGTCCCCCTCATTGAGCTCGGCAAGCAATTGCGTAGATTTCCCCACAACCTGAAATATGATTTCAACCGAACCTTCTTCGCGTGTCGAGTTCACAATCGTGAGAGGAATCCGTTCTCCCTTGTCGTGTACCCTGAGTATCAAAAACTGTCCCGGTTTTCTGGCCCTGGCAATATCCGGGTTTTCAACCTTATACCAGTATACGTTGTCGGCCAGCTTTTTTTTCTCTAATATTTTATTCATTCAGCACATCACTAAAAACAAATATCCTTCTTCATGGAATTAACGATTTCCCGTGATCTTTATTGAACAAACAACCGCTCAATTGGTTTCATGAATTCTTCTCAACGATAATCACCCGAGTCCTCTGTCATTTTTACCCATCTTGAATCGGGTGTATTGACAACAATTGGCCTGTAAGATACAAAAAAAACCAGATAGAATGCAAGATTAAAAAACAAAGCGAATCATTCTCCCCTTTTTTCGTTTACAGATCAATCTACCAATTGATCCTTGAATTTTTCCGCCTGTTGCGGATGCATCGGCATGACTTTGCCCGATGCCGAAGCGTACAGATCCTCTTTGTCATCGACAATCCGGGCTTCGACAATCCACAGTTTCTTCCGGTCTTCCACCATATTTCCGATAATCCGATAGAGTTGATTCACGATCATTGGTTTCAGAAACCGAACCGTCAATTCGGCGGTCACGCCGAATCGGCCCTGAGACACATATGCAGCCCAGATCATGGCCTCATCTAAAAGCGTGCTGGCAATGCCGCCGTGAACCACATTCTCGTAACCTGCCAGAAAAGGTTCCGGGATAAACTCCGCAAAGACATGGTCTCCTTCTGCGATAAACTGGGTGCGCAGTCCGCGGGGATTGTCTTGTCCGCAGACAAAACATTTCGGATACGTAGGCAACGGTCCGATCTTTTTATTCATAATCGTCTCCAGTTCCAAGTTTCTAGTTTAAAGTCTCAAGTTTCCGATCTCTAATCCTCGGCTTCCTGTTTCTATTTCGTATTTCTATTTTCGAATTTCGAATTTTTTCTCTTTTATCCTTCAATTTCACAAAGCTCTTCTCAAACAGTCCTGAAGTTCCTCATCCGTTAAATCGATTGGATTGCCCCTCATGCTACTCGCCCGTTTGGCCTTTTCGATAACCGGACTGAAATGACTTTCGTCAAGTCCGAACCGGGACAACGGCGGAACGTGTAAACTCGAACACAACTCCTGAATCCATTTCACTCCATCTTCGGCATGGGCCGATGGATCTCCTGTCACGATTCGGGCGATCTCGTCGAACCGTTTTAAAATGGAAGAATCGAACATTCTTTTCTGGATCGCATTCACGTTGGTCTCTATGACAAAAGGAAGCAGCCGTCCGCAGATGACGCCGTGGGGAATGGGAAACATCCCGCCGAGCGCTCCAGCCAACCCGTGCACCGCTCCCAATCCGGCGTTGGCCAACGCAATTCCGCTCAACAGGCTTGACAGCAACATCTCTTCCCGTGCATCCAAATCATCTCCGTTCACATAAACTTTCGACAGAGAAACGGCGATGCGGCCGATTCCCTCCCTGCAGAGTCCATCGGTCACGGGATTGGCTTTTCTGGAAACGAGCGGTTCGATCAATTGGGTTAGAGCATCCAGTCCAGTACTCACTGTAATCGAAGGGGGTAGGGATCGGGTAAGCACAGGATCGGCCACAACCAGATCGG
>CAZIAH010000061.1:0-24238 GCA_964537715.1 uncultured bacterium
AGGCAGTTTCTCGGCATCGGCCTGAGAAAAATAGATGTTTCTGTCATTCTTTGAATGGGTTTTCGCTTTTTCGATCATGTTCGGCGAAATGTCGATGCCGTAAAATCCTCCCCGCTGATTCATGCGGGCTGCTACATAACGAACGGCCCATCCCGTGCCGCAACCCATATCCAGAAAACAGAGATTTTCCTTTAGCGGCAGCAAGGCGATGAGCCGTTTTTGCATGTAGCGAAAATAATCGAATCGTTTTTCGTCGTATGTGTCGGCTCTGGCGTCCCATTTTTTTGCATTTAGTTCCGCGTGGTCGGATTCTTTGTTCATTGCCGATAAGACTTTCCTGAAAACTAGGGTTTCAGTTATCCAACCGATTTTATAATCAGCAGTGTGATATCGTCTGTCTGAGGACCTTTTCCCCGGAAGCGTTCGGTTTCGCTTACGATTTTTTCTAGAAGCACCTGTGCTGAAAGTTCACTGTATTGCAGCATCAGATTTTTGACCCGAAGTTCACCGAATTCCTCGTCTTTGTTATCCATTGATTCCGTGATGCCGTCTGTAAAAAAAACGATTCGATCTTTCGGTCCTAAAACGACCTGGGCCGTTTCGTATGTCATATTCGGCATCATGCCCAGAACGATACCCCCTGTCATCAGTTCCATGGATTTTCCACCGGCGTCGATTTTATACGGCGGATTGTGACCGGCGTTGCAGTATGTGAATAGATGTTTTTGAATATCCAGAACGCCATAAAAGAAAGTGATGTATTTATCCAGAGCCGTATTTTGATGAATAAGGTTGTTTATCCTTTGGACCATTTCGCTGATCTTCATCCCGCTGCAGGCGAGCGCGTGCAGACTGGCCTGCAGGTTGGACATCAACAACGCGGCACCAGCGCCTTTGCCAGAAACATCTGCGATGGCGATGCCGAATTCGTGTTCGGAAATCGGAATGACATCGTAGTAGTCTCCGCCCACCTGCTTGCTCGGTATATTGATTGCTGCAATCTCGTATCCTTTCAAACCGGGCAGGGTCGAAGGAAGCAGATTTTGCTGAATGCTCCGGGCCAGATTCAGTTCTTCTTCGAGACGTTGTTTCTCTAGCATTTCGCCGAACAACTGGGCGTTTTCTATGGAGGTCATGCCCTGATTCCCGAGCGTCGTTAAAAATTCAATATCGCTCTCATCGAACCGTCCCCCGGAGATTTTCGGGCCGACTGCCAACAGACCTTTGGTTTCGTTCTGGATCTGCATGGGAACGACGATTGCGAATCCCGATTCTTTCAGGACATCGAATTTGTCGGAATCCTCAAGTATTACGAATTGGTTGATATCGCATGATTTTGGATTCAGCTCCAGTTCCGGAGTGACTCCTTTGGCGATCAGGACTTCAAATTTTTTATTTTCCTTGATCAGAACGATGCATTTATTGACGAGCAACTCGCCCATGATCGCGAAACTCAACAGACTTCCTATTTTCTTTTTATCCAGAGTGGTGTTGAGTTCCCGGCTGATATCGAATATCGTATTGAGCTGCTGGATCTTTCTGTCGAGGCGATTGTTCACGCCCTGAATTTCTTCCACCATGAGGCCGTTCGAAACAGCGGAAGCGGCAATGTTGGACAGAGAGTCCAGAAATTCGAATTCCTTCTCTTCGAAATCGATATCGCCGATTTTCTTTCCGAATCCGACGATGCCGATGATTCCCTGCGAGGAAGTCAAAGGAAAGATCAGTTTGATCTGAAATTCCTGGAAAAACTCGATCCATTTATTATCGTCTTTGATGTCATCCGTGAGTACTGCATAAGTGGGGGGAGAATCGATTCGCAGGGATTTTTTGAGAAGGGTTCGCGGCAGGCCTTTCAACTCTTCCACGTAGAACTCGTTGTCCTCTTCCTTTTTGAGCAGAATGATTCCCCGGCTGATCAGCAGGTGTCCCATCGAGATGCGGAGGAAGCTTTCCAGAATCGAACGCAGGTTCAGTGAGGAGGAAAGCGACCGGCTGATCTCGAACAGAGCGGTCAACTCGAGCAGACGTTTGTCCAACTGCTGGTAGGTTGTTTCGTTATTTGATTTTTTATCTGCGGGCATTGGAATCTCGTTTTATATAACCTGTGAAAATTTGTATATCGTATAAGGAATCGTTCCCGCGAGGATCGTGGAAACGAGAAAACTTTTAAAATGAATGACTTCAGCCCTTGCGTTCTTTGGGCGGGAAAAGCTTCATCAGTGCGATGTCGGTCAGCATGCAAGCCACACCGGTCCGCCAAAGAGCATCACCCATGACCTGTCCGATAAAAAATAGCGCTGCTATAAACGAAATCAGGCCGACAACAAAGATAGTTATTTGAATCTGTCGCATGGTTTTTCCTTTCAGTTGAGTTTATTTGTTGAATGGTCCAGATGAATCTTGTCTTAACATAGAGCCGCACCAGTTACCCTCCCGAAGGCTCTCAGCCTTCGGGAGGGTAAATTATTCAATCGATAGAATACTTATAAAAATCCTGTGGTTCCTTCAACTCGTCTTTTACAAACCGTTCGTACATTGCTGCCGATTCGAAATACATATCTCTTACAGAGAAATCGCTCAGCTTTCCATTTCGCTTTTCCACATACTCGAGATAATTTGAATAAAGCCAGCTTTCAGGCGATTTCGCCAACCCGGCCTGGACCGGATTCAGGTGAATATATCGGACAAGATGCATCAGATATTCATTTTTATTGACCAATACATGTTTGAACCTGCCTTCGAAAAGCGGACCTTTCCGGTCGAGACTTTTATTCAGTGCCTGAACGTAACTGTTGAATGTGTTCTGAACGAATCGATAGAAGGGCTCCGGTCCATCATGCCGGATCAGAAGATGATAATGGTTGGGCATCAGACAGTAGGCAGCGATTCCGATTTTAAATTTTTCTGCATTTTTTACGATCAGGCGGAGGCAATATTGGTAATTGGCATCCGTGAAAAAAATGGTTTGCCTGTATGCGCCACGATTATAAATATGGTAATAATGACCTTGAACGATATTTCGAATTCGGTAAGGCATGGCAGTGCAATCCCAAATGTATCCTCCCGAAGGCTCTTAGCCTTCGGGAGGATGTTTATCAATTTCCTTCATGATCCGGTCTGTTTCTACCAAGGCGACGATGATTTTTTGATAGTGCTCGATTTCGCTGTTCGTGAGCTTCCGGCCTTTACGGTCTTTCAGCCATTTTTGAGCCGGCTGATAACCTCCGATGTAGAAATTCCAGGTTGTTTCGGGCACGTTACCGAAATACTGATCTTTATTGATAAACACATTCCCGTCTTTGTAAGCTACTTTTTCGACCACATCCGAACCGGCCATAGGAAAAGTAGTGATAAATTTATTGACCTTCGGCGACTCAAGCAAATGAAGCGAACCCAGTTCCGCGCCTAATTTCACAAGCGTTTTGAATTGTTTAGCATTTTTCGGATACGGTACACGCGGAAAATCAATTTTCAGAAATTCTTTATATTTCTCCCGAAATGCTGGTGAATGAAGAACAGCATAGATGTAATATAAGATATCTTCGGGTTTGGTTTTACCAACTATTGTTTCTATTTTCCCAACAATTTCTTTTCTTAGATTTGATGTTTTAGAACTATCTTTGTCATACAGATACAGAGGAAAGAATCGGGAATTGTCAAATGGTGAAATTGCATCTTTATCCAAAATAGTATTTGAAATAAAAATATTATTAACATTACCTCTTCGGGAATTGCGCACTGCAATTAATGCTAGATTTGATTTTAGCATATTTTTCATTAAAGGAGATCGAGGATAAGCCATGAACCCTTTAGTTGTTCCAGAATAATATGTAAAACGTTGATCAAATGGATGATATACAACTTGAACAACTTTTCCTTTATCACTTTGTATGTCTTGTTTAGCTAAATCTATAGTCCAATCTCTTCCGTCCTTAGCAATGTTATATTTTGAGCGTAATTCCTTTGCTTGAAGGATAGGAAAGTCATTTAAGACTTTAGCGAGTTCAGTTTGACTAAACTTATAGACAAGATTATCACGTTTTGTTTGAATACCGGAATTATATTCTATAAGAACTTCATCAATTTTAAATCCTTTATTATACTTTTCCTCCGAACTAAAATCTTTTGGTACAAAGAAATAATATGGCTCGCAAGAACTGATTTTTGACCATTTTATAGTTCTCAAATCGCTTTTATTAAGTGAGGTAAATTTATTTTTTCGGGTTCCGTAGATGTCAAAATGTTGAATTATACCAAGAGATTTTTTCTCTCCTATTCTTCTTATAAATATTGATATAGAAACACCTTGCGTAATATCAAATACATTTTCATCTTTGCTGCCATCTGGGGCTGTTTCTTGTTTCTTTGCGCTTCCGTGCAGATTGAGGATATAAATATCGTTAAACGTTTCAAGTAAATGTTTTCTCATCTGACGGTGGGTAATGCCATCTATAAATGAATTATTTGTGATCATTGCCACAATGCCGCTTCCGTTTTTTTCTATGAAATGTTCGGCAAAACGGATGAATTTAATATAATCATCATCAATGTTGATCTTTCGTTCATTAAGGTTTTTCTTGTAAGCCTTGATTAAATCCAGTATCCATTTACTTTTATTTGAAGAGCTGATACTGTATGGTGGGTTGCCGATGACGACCATGATTGGTGTTTCGTTTTTAATAACCGAGGCTTCTCTGGCTTCGTTGGAGATGCTTTCGGCAAAACCAAAACCGGTGAAAAGGTCGCTCTGCAGTTTGCTTTCTTCAAGAGAGTTCGTGAGATAAATCCCAAGGCGGCGATGGAAATTCCAGAAACCGGTTTCCTTAAAAGCCATGCTCAATTTTAGATGAGCGATGGTATAGGGCGCCATCATGATTTCGAATCCGTGCAGGCGCGGCAGCAAATCGTTGTGTACATAGGAAGTCCATCTGCCTTTTTGTCCGTTTTTAAGTAAACGCTCGTAAATAATGCGGATCACGGCACTGATGAATGTGCCTGTTCCCGCAGCCGGATCGAGAATCTGTACCCGGTGTTTGCCATTTGCCAACTTTGATGTATCGGCCAAACCATTCGGAAGATTAAAATCCTTTTGAAGAATCTCATCGACAGCGCGTACAATAAATCGCACGACCGGCAAAGGCGTATAGAAAGCGCCCAATTTCTTGCGGAGAACGGGATCGTATTCTTTCAGAAAATCTTCATAAAAATGAATTACCGGATCAGGTGGTTCTTTGGTTTCTCCCCACAAGTCACTCTGATAATACTGGCGCATCAGTGCGTGTACATCGGCGTGAGAAAAAACCTCGCACAATTCATTGACAATATACTCGAGCCGTTTATCAAAATCGGGTCCGACGATGTGATCAAAAAAATGCTGAAGCAGAGGATTTGATTTCGGTATCAGATCACGGGCTTCCTGTCGGGAGAAATTTTCAGGAGTTTTATCATGATAGCGGGCCACAAATAGGCCGTACACCAGTGTCTGTGCGTACATATCGGCAAACGATTCTTGGGTGAGATCGTGGACAAGCAATTTTTTAATCGTATCGTAAACGCGCATGATCTCTGCATTTTTCTCTGATTCATTAGAAAGAAACTGCTTCACGTTATCCCGGATTCTCTGCGCTTTGCCGCCCATGATTTTCGAGAGATGCTCCCCGGATTTGATCGGCTCCTTGTGTGACTGTGCAAAATCGATCAGTGTCTGAAAAAGGTGATCGTAATTTTCCGGAATTGGAGTAAGAATCCTTTTCCTGATATTATAATTTGCAATTTTTATCGGGTCTTCGTAACGCTTACCATTTCTGTAAAAACGAAATTCAACATAATCTGTCAGCACCAGATTGGCGTAGCCAAAATATCGGGCCATTTGTTCGGATTTTTCAACTTTATCCAGAGAAGTTCCGATATTTTTGGTTTCGATATAGAGAATTGGTATATCGAATTTCATCACAATAAAATCCGGTCTGTTTCCTTCTCTGGCTCTCGCATCGTGATCGATCCGCTTGACATTGATGGCCTCAAAAATACCTTGCATCAAATTCTCGAAATCAGAACGGTATCCCATTTCGCTGGTTTCTTCGTGAGCGAATTTGGAGGAGATGGATTGGATATATTTTTCAAAAAGATTTTTCATGTTTCACAAATGGCTAAAAAATGTCTGGTGTAAAGTGACATTTATAAAACTTCTTCAATCTTTTATCTTCTGGACTCCTGCTTTCGCAGGAGTGACAAGTATGGGGAAGGTTGTCCTTCCCGCAGTGTTTTGAACGGGAATCCAGGGGATGGGTTTATTTCCAAAAGTTTTATTATTCAAAATCTCTATCATTATCTAAAATTCAATCTTCTTTTTATAAAATGTAACTCCCCCGCATCGGATGTGATCCACAACATCGGTGTCGGTGATGTTGCGGAAGATGGAGAGGTCGATGGTGTAGGGTAGGAGCAGGTCGTCTATTTCGTTCATTATTTTGTACAGCACTTTCAGTGTCAAATCCGTTCTGCCGTACAATGTGAGATCAATATCCGAGCCGTTCTTGTAATCACCTTTGGCGCGCGAACCGTACAAAACCGCTTTTTCTACCTGTGGGTAGCGGGCAAAGACAGCGCGGATTTTTTGAATGGTGTTTTGTTTTAAACCGAAGCGAAGCGTCATTGGGCATCTTTCCTCAAAGACTCCATTTTTGTCCGTAGTGCTGTAAATTCAGTAAAATATTTGCTGGTGATATCTGCGGCGATTTGTTCGGCAATGTCTTCGTTGTATGTGTGGCTGGTCAGGCTTCTGCTTTTGATCATGTCCATCCAGGTTTCACCGTTTTCGATCAATCCGCGTTTGAATGTTAGACGAAAGACATCGCGGTTGCCGTACAGGTTGATTTCGCCCTGGCTTTCGAAATAGTCTTTCAAAGTATTCCATGCAAGTTCATAGGTGTATTCAAAAGATTGAATCAATCCCTGTTTTTCGAGTTCGTTCAATTTGCCTTTTTTGATAAATTTCGTCAACTGGTCATGGGCGTTGATAAAATGATTCAGCCGTTGAATCCAGCGAATGTCTTGTGCCGGCATGACGATACTCCAAATTATTTCTTTGCTTTATCTTTTTTCAAAAAATATTTCACCATCTTTACTTTATTCTGACCTTTTGAGTCTGTTTTGTAATCCACCTCATCCATCAGGGTTTTCATCAAATAAATCTCCAACATACAGGCATCTCCCGTTTGGGAAATCATATCGTCGGTTTTAAGGTCAATCCGTAAAGCAAACCTATGATCATCATTTCACCAAGTCCAGTGACAAGGCTGTAGAGTAATGTTTTGTCGGGCACGTTGAACATCATCCACTGAGACGCAGTATACATAACCACACGGAAAAACCATGCCAGTATAGCAAAGCTGATTCCTTTGATGAGTCCAGTCTCTCCGGGCAGGCTTTTATAGAGAAGCAAAAACATGCCTGCCATGACAAATCCATATAGGAGATCAATCACGATACCTGCACTGGGATTGACAGATGTCCTTGCAATCGGTTTGTAGACCATATATAACTTTTGTGCTAAAGGATTGGCATTGATCACGGCATCCAGGATACCAAACAAAATTCCACTGACGATACTGACGATGATGTATCGAATCATTACTCTTACCTCCTTGAGTCTATTTTGGTTGTATGTGTTGCTTATATATTATACAGAGATGATCAGTCTTTTTGTATTTTGCAGTGTGTTATGTAATAAAATATTCTTCTTTGTCTGGAATTCAAGATAAAAGTTATTTTTTCGCTTTGTCTTTTTTCAGAAAATACTTCACCATCTTTACCTTGTTCTGGCCTTTTGAATCGGTTTTATAATCCACTTCGTCCATCAGGGTTTTCATCAGATAAATACCCAGTCCGCCGACTCGGAGTTCGGCCAGATAATCTTTCATGTCGGGAAGTTCCACATCTTTCATTCTGAACGAATCTCCCCGGTCGGTTACGATGATGGCAATTTTCTGATAATCGATTTTGATAGCGATGTCGATATCCTGATGCTCGTCGTGTTTGTACGCATGTTTGATCACATTGGTGCAGGCTTCATCGATGGCCAGTTCGATTTTATTCGTATCGTTTGCATCAAACCCCACTTTTTTTGCCACACCGGAAACGAAATTCCGGATCAATTCCAGATTATCGGTCTGGCTGGGTATTTTAAGTTGATATTGTTTTGATTTGGTATTCATGGTACGCCCTTTTGTCAATTGTGTTTGGAATTATCAAATATTCAGGAAGACTGGTATTTTTTAATGGCTTCCTCTTCCTTTTTGAAGATTTCGTAAAGCACGGGAAATCCCAGCAGATCGAATACGCGGTACACTTTTTCCGTGAGTTCGGCCAGTTTGATGTCCCCGCCCTTTTTACGGACGTCTTCTATAAATCCCATAAACACACCCAGACCCGCACTGCTGATGTAGTTCAGCTCGGAAAGGTTAACGATAATGCGCACCTGATTTTCGTCAATTAGTTGCTGAAGCGCTTTTTCAAAGTCCGGAGCCGTGTGGGCGTCCAGATATCCCTTGAGATATACGATAGAGATATTTTTAATGTCTTTGCGTTTGACCTGAAAACCGTTCATGGACGACTCTCCTCCGCAATAAATGATATGGAAAATTACGACAATATTTTACAAATGACAAGTGTTATATCGTCATGCCTCGGAATGCCTTCGGTAAAAGACTGCATTTGTTTCTGCACCTGCTGAAGCATTTCTTCGGATTCCAGTCCGTCGAGCTGGGTCAGCATCTCCTTCACTGCGTTTTCTCCGAATTCCTCGTTCTGGCTGTTTCTCGCTTCGATCAGTCCGTCTGTGTAGAAGACAACGGTGTCCCCTTTTTTCAAGCGCATTATTTTTGTGGACAATGTTTTTTCAAGCACCTGGTTGTGTGCCATGCCCAGTCCGATGCCCTCAGTTTCGATCCAGGACAGAGTTTTCTTGCGGATCAATCCGACCGGGGGATGGCCTGCCCGAACGAAGTGCAGTTCCTTTTTGACCGGATAGAGGATGCCGTAAATCATGGTCACGAAAGTCTGAGGCTCGAAGTGCTTGTGCAGGAATCCATTCATTTCGATGAGGATTTCTTTGGGAGACGAGAAATGTCTTGAAAGTGTCTGGATGGCGCCTTTCAGTTCTGCCATGTAGAAGGCCGCGGAGGCTCCTTTCCCGGAAACATCGCCGATGACGATGTCCAGCCGGCCGCTGTCTACTTCAATGACATCGTAAAAGTCCCCGCCGATATCGTTGGCCGTCAAACAAAAGCCGCTGATGTCCACGCCTTTCATGCTCGGCATTTTTTGAGGAAGAAGCCTCATCTGGGCTTCGTGGGCCAGTCTGAGCTCTTCCCTGTACCGTTCCTGTTCGATGGTGACCCGGACCAGATTGGCGTTTTCGAGAGCGATGGCCGCCTGGTCGGCGAATGCCTGAAAAAGCCCCCTGCTCTCTTCCACGAATCCGAACGGTTGTTCTTTCATCGCGTATATAAATCCCATTTCCTTTTTCTGCATGCGCACCTGGGCTGCGAGGAGCGATCCCGCTTTCCGGTTCCACTTTCTGATTTCCCGGGTTCTTGCATCCTTATTGACATCGTTGATCAGAAGCGGAATGTTATCTTCTTTGATTGCTTTCCGTATGTTTTTCAGGAATGATTCAGGCATTTGTTCCACTGCTTCTCTGCCGAGATTTTGGGATCCCGTAAAATAGAGCAAATTGTTTTCCTTTAATTCGATCCACGAGAAATCGGCGCCCACGATGTGCAAAGAGAGCTCGGTGATTTTGTCGATCAGCTCTTCTTTGTCGAATACGGAACTGATCGTCGCGCTCAAATTTTGGAAGGACTGGATCTCTTTGGTTCTTCGATCCACCAAGCCGGCCGATGGAAGCTGGAGCAGGAGTCCGAGAATGGCCATTGATGAATAAATCACATAGAAAAGCAGAAGACAATCGATCCACGATCCGATGGTGATCGAATAAGCCGTCATCCCGTTCGGCATTTTCAGAATTTGCTGAAAAACAGGGATGTGGACAAAAACGCCGCCAAAAAATACTCCGATTTTTTGTTTTTTATTCAGATAATGAATCCATTTGCATCTGAATCCGTTGACAAAGGCAAAGAATCCTGTAAGAATGAAGAAAGGATAATTGCTGTTGAAATTTTCGAAGTCCGGTACAACGAGGTCAGGAACCCATGCTTTAATCTTTACCTGTAAAAATGTGTAACAGACATGAAGCGAAATGAAAAGAATCAGAAGCCGGTAGTTTCGCTCGGTCGTTTTTCCCTGCTGAATAAAGATCAGTTCTCTGAAGATCAAAATGATCCATGCCGAAAGTGCGGAGAGAATGAGAAAGAGGCCGAGGATCATCGGGTTCGAAAATCCGGTGATTACATCCACCGCTTCGGACGACGTGGAGACCGGGAATTGTTTTTTTAGGATCTGTAGCCCCCCGGAAAAGAGAAGCGCGAAGATTCCGAGAAGACGGAGTTTTCCCATCAGGGAATTTCTTTTCAGTATTCCCAGACAAGAGAATCCAGCCGTCATGAAAAGAAAAAATCCGACAAGCAATAGTTCCCGGGTTTGATCCCACGAAAGGGGGACAGAGAATATGTTTATCAGGCGGAAATCCACGATGGTAACGCATGCCATTAGAATGAGTGAAATGACACTATAAACCCAGAATTTTTTCGGACACGTCATGGTTATCGCCTTTTATGTGATTTTGATGAGAACGGCTGTCATGTCATCGTGCTGGGGTGCTTTGAAAGTGAACTGTTTGATCTCGTTCTGAATTTTTTCCAATATTTTTTCAGAGGGAGAATCGCCAAAACGAACAAGGATTTGTTTCAGCTTTTCTTCCCCGAATTCTTCCTTAAACCGGTTTTGTGCTTCATTAAAACCGTCGGTATAAAACAGCAGTGTGTCGCCTTGTTTTAACCGGGTGCTTTCCTCCCGGATGGTTTCATTGAATACTTGTCCCGGTTCGAGCCCCAGAGCGATTCCGGGAGGGCATAGCTCATCCGCCATTTTTTTGCTCGCCCTCCAGAGAATCATGGGGTTGTGACCGGCCCGTGCGTAGGTACATTTCATGGATTCCAGATCGAAGATGCAATAAATCATACTGATGAAAACGCCCCTCTCGGCGTTTTCGTAAAAGCTTTCGTTCATGTGAATCAGGACCTCTTTTGGAGAAAAAAGATCCCGGGCGCGGGACTGGAAAAGTCCTTTGGTGAGTGTCATATAAATGGCCGCAGAGATTCCCTTTCCAGAAACATCTCCGATGAGAACGCCCAGTTTTTTCTCGCTCAGCCGGATGAAATCGTAATAATCTCCTCCTACTTCTTCGGCCGGGATGCAGATGGAGGCAATGTCCATGCCCCGAATTTTCGGATTGGCCCGTGGCAAAAAATGCATCTGCACGTTGCGTGCAATTTCCAGTTCCTTCTTGAATCTCTCCCGTTCGTAGATGCGTTGCAGGTAATCCGGAACAAAGTGCACTGCCTCTTCGGAAACCGGTTCGCTACGGTAGGCGATAAACGCGATGAAAAGAGCGATCAGAAGGATACCGAGGAGAATTGCGCCGTGTAGTGTGAAGAAACTATTTCCGGTACAAGCAGAAACGATTCCGTAATGCAAAATGGGAAGTCCGACTGCGCCCGTTGCGACGGTGAAAAAATCGTACCGGAAAAGAAAGAGAACGAAGATCAGTCCCGCAAGGCCGTTGACGCTACTCCTCAATACGAAAGGCAGCACCTGCGGCATTGGAACACGAGAGATCGACCAGATGAGAGCGGCGAGAAGGATCACGATGATCGTATTTTTGATTTTTCTTCTGAGCAGTGTGATCAAAAACAGGCAGTAAGTCACAGCAATGTAAAATGCGCTGAGAGCGCTTTTGCCAACGGCTGTGAGACTAGGCCATTTGGAGGACCAGAAATAGAGGGGCGATTCACCCAGATTGTAATAGCCATTCAGAAAAGAGATAGACGCGTAATTGAGTAAACTGATCAATCCAATGGAGATGCCGAGGAGCGCGAGCCCGCGAAACAATCCCAGACCCAGATGCGGCGTAAGAATCTTCTTTCTGAGTGAATCCAGAGTTGTCAGCTTTTTGGGCCACACCTCACGGGTCAGAGATTCTCCCACGGTATAGAGGGCCCACATTCCTCCTACAATGAAGGGAACGGTCAGTATATATCCCAGTAAAATTTCCCAAAGCGAATCTTCGGATGTGATCGTTGATCTGAGACCGTAAATGCAGCTCCATCCAATGAGAACTATGATTCCGGGGATGAGCCCAGTCTTTAAATCCATCAGGTCGAGGCGAAGCCGCTGGATGAAATAGATAACACCTAAAATGAAAGTCAATAAAAACAGAATCACGATGGAAACATCTTCCGCTGTGCTGCTTTTTTCTTTCATGATGAAAGACTCGGGGAAGATATATTCTTTTTCAAATTTTTTGACACGGCCGTTCTGCACATTAATGCTGATTTGTACGGTTTCCCCGGCGATCTTTTCTTTCTGATTCCAACGGTACTGATAGATCTTGCCCATTCGGTCGGAAACCACATTTTTATCCGCGAACTCCCACGAACCGCCGTGGATGCGAAACAGTTTTTGCGCTAATTCTTCCGCAACGGTTCTGCTCGCCTCCTCGGTTGTCGAACTGAACGGAACAGCACTCTGTTCTTCGGTCTCTTTGGGCTGGAATTCAAAATAGATCGGCCGGGCTTTTAAATCGACCATCAACAAAATGGCGCCGCTGTCGGAGAGAAGCGAATCTTTTTTAACTGATTCCAATTCGATGTTGATCGCTGTTTTACTCGAACGCATGAAAGAATAGTAGAACACAGCAACGGAATCCCGGATCAATCGGTTTGTTTTGGAAGATCCGAATGTCTGATTCAAATATCGAAGCTGGGTGCGTTTGTAATCCAGATTCAAATTTTGAGTGTAGTGGTCCAGGGAATATCCGAGGCTATCTACGAATTGTTTCGATCGGTCGATAATCTCCGTGGAGGAATATTCCGTACGGATGGCCGTTTCCGGAGAAAGTCTGGGATAGAGGAAGAGTGCTGCGATGAGTCCGATGATTCCAATGATAAAAATAAAGGTATCAGATTTTTGCATTCTGTATTCTTTGCGAGGCATTTCAAAATCCTTCCTGTCCGCCGGAGGCGGATCTACAGGTTACTCGACTGCGATGTCCCAGGGTGTGTAAAACGAAAGGCTTTCTCCCAAAATTTCTCCCTGGTCCGAGATGCGAATGAGGCTGCCATTTCCGGCATCCGCCGCCAAACAGCCTCCGGAAGAAGAATTGGCCTTGACGGCTGCAATATAGGCAAATCCCTGAATTGTGACAAGGTTTTCCCCTGACGAATCGATTTTCCAGATTTCGTGCATTTTTTGATCTTCCGATGCAACAGCGCTCCAGCATCCGCCGGTGGATTGATCTATCGATAGAGTGAGCATGCTTCGTCCGGTATCGATGGTATTCTGGATTTCTCCGCTTGAATTGATGATGATAAGTTTCAGACTGTCCGCAATCCAGACCGATCCATCGAACTGATAGCAGTCTACTGCAACGGGATGAGTGAGTCCGCTCTCGATTTTTACATTTTCCTGTCCATATAAAGAGAGATGGATGACGGATTTATTCTCCGCATCAACGACCCAGCAGCCACCGTCTTTTTCGGAAAGGCAGATGTCCGTGATATCGCCGAAGCCGGTGGTGGTTCCGAGATTGTTTTGATCCATATCAAAACGTACGATTTCACTGCGGTAATTGTTGCACACCCATAGGATGCGTCTCGTGTTGTCGAATTCAATATCTGTGGGGTGAGTAAGGCCGTACTGCCATAAAGCAATTGTTCCATCCGGTAATACTTTCCAGATGTATCCGAAGACTTCCTCGACAAAGTAGGCAGACCGGTTTACGGAATCTGCTGTGACCGCTGCAGGATAAAGAAGGTAGTCGAATCGAGAAAACTGGTGCAGACAGTCGTAGGTCAAATGTACCACCGATCCCTGGTAATAATCGGCGATCCAATAATTGTATGGTCCGGCTGTCACGGCAACACTGTCGGAAAGCGGGCTCTCGTATCCAGAGGTTTGCGTCGAAATTTTGTAGACCGTTTTCTGGTCATACGGAATGTTTTCGGTAAACGTGGACGCATTCGGTGTTCCTGTTCCTGTATCTTCGGACAGCGGATTGTCTCCTGTGCGTTTGTATATTCGATACCCGGTTATTCCGGGTAGATCGATTTTATCCCAGGATAGAGAGACTGTGTGTCTGTCCGATGTAATTTGAAGACCGGTGGGGCGGCCGTGTGTCTCCGGATTGTTCGGATCGAGGGGATTGCTTCGGTCGCGGCTGGAACAGTGAAAAAATAGCAGGAAAACGCAAACAAGGCCTGTCCATCGAATCATCGGTTTTTTTAAAGTCGGTAGAAAATTCGAGCGGATCAATTTTTTGGATTCCCCCATAGACTCAGACACAGGGTGATTCCCAGACTGATTTCTCCGATTCCATACAGAATCACCGAACTGGTGTCGTATCTCTTTGAGTCGTTGAAGTACCGATTCATCTCTTCAGGATTTCCCGATGAAAGATAGTCTCGATATGCTTTTTCCGCCCGGTCCTTATAGTAATAGCCTGCTATTCCCGAAACAAGAGCGACAATTCCTCCACCGATGAGCCAGATTTTTTTTGAACCGAGACCCAGACGGTGCGGTGATTGAATCGCTTCGTTGACGGGGAGCTTTTCGAGCAGAATGTGCAGGATTTGAGAATGTTGTCTGGTCGGGTCAATATTTTTCGATTGATAGCCCGGATATTTCAATGTAATCTCTCCGGAAGACCCATCCGGCAGAATCACCGAAGCAGGCGTTTTTCCGAGGAGACGGTTTTCCGAAAAAATATTCGCGCCCGACGGTGAGGAGCCAATCCAGTAGACGCGATCGAATCGCACATTAAAAATACGGTTTTCATTTTTACGAATGGAGAAAGTCGATTCCCAGTCTCTGGAGAGCCAGTCCAGTGGATCGGGATTTTGTATCCGAATTGTGTGTTTGCCCGGCACAACGGTGTAATTGAACAGTGGTGTTTTGCCAATCGATTGATCATCCAGGTAGACATTCAGATCCGGAATGGTGCATTGAATTTCGATCCGGCCAACGAGCGAGTCGTGTTTCGCGAATTGAGAGTAACTCGCTTTCAGGGAACAGAACAAAAACACGATGCTGACGTGTTTTATGAATTTATTTCTTTTCACCGAATCCATAGACATAATGGTCTTCCGACGCGAATATCAGCATGTTGTGCCAGATCAGCGGCGTTGTGCGGATGCGCCCTTTGGCTTCGAACTGCCAAACGATTTTTCCCGTCCATCGATCCGCCATCAGCAGCATACGATTCAGGGTTCCGAAGATTACATATTTTTCTGTCACGAGAGGGGATGTACCGATCACACTTCCGGTATCATGCTGCCACAGGTGCGTTCCAGTTTCGCTGTCGAGGCAATAAAAAATACCCAGGGCTGTGCCGAAATAGACGCGGTTTCCGGCGACGGAAGCGGTTTCAAAAATTCCGCCCGTGGTTTTATATTCCCAGAGAACGGTACCGTTCGCTTGAGACAGCGCAAAAAAACGTCCTTGAGGCGACCCGATATAAATTTTATCTGCATCCAGAACCGGCGTGGCAGTGATATTGATTCCAAGCTGAATTTCCCAGTTGATCTTGTCGCTATTGATTCCCATCGACCACAATTTCCCATCATCCGCAGCAAGAATCAAGGCATCCCCGCATTGCGCCGGACTGTTGTAGAACGAACCATGCAATTTTTTTTTCCAGAGGGTTTTCCCGGTTCGAACATTGATTGCCATCACCTGTCCCGGTATGTTCGCCGCAACGAGCGTGTCCCCGAGGAGCAGTGGTTCGCCATTGATAGCATCCGCATTGCACTTCCATTGGGTTTTTGTCGTAATCAGGTCGATGCATCGCAGGGTCGGTTTTGGGGTCCGCTGTACGATAATGAGGCGTTGTGGATCGACGAGGCAGGTAGCTTCGATACGTCTTCTTGTTCCGATACTGCGAACGGGTTTTCCGGTTCGTATATCCAGTACCGTGATTCGTCCATCTTTGGTACCGAAAAACAGAGTGTGATCCGCGGCGAGGATAGCATTACCCAGGGCAGCCGTCGCTTTGTATGTCCAGCGGTGTTCGAGTTCTGAAGAGAGATCTTCTTCACTGGTTCCTGACCTCCGATTGTCGCCGGCCCAGTACCGGATGTCTCGGAACGAAATCGTTTGATTTTCCGGGATGAAAGATCGATGGCAGCTTAGAAAAACCGCGGATGTCACCAGGAGATAAAAAAGGATTCGCATATTTTTTGGTTTCATGGCAATTTTAGATTGTTCCCTTCGTTTGGCCAGCGGGCCCGGATTTTCACCGTATCCCCGTAAACCGTGAAACGTTCGGACGGGATGAAAGGAAAGGGGGAACCGACCGTGTAATTGCTATCGCCGTTTTCATCCCGATAGGCTTCCAGTAAATATTCGCCCGGCAATACGGATTCGATCCAGTATGGTCCGGGTCGTTGAAGCGCGGTTGTATATTTGATATCCTGATTTTTTATCTGTACTGCCGTGATAAAAATCTCCCCCTGTGCGGTCGAGTCCCGATCACTGATTATTCCTGAAATTTCGGAAAGCGTGTCGATGTTGATCGTTCGAAAAGAGAGGACCGTGTCCATCAAGCTGTTACCCACGAGATCCCGTATCCCCGAGTCCGATAATACGAGACTGTAATTGGATCGGCTCATCAACGGATCATTCGGAGAAAAGGTACACTCTGCGGGATTGGGCCAACGGTAAATTCCCTGAACGGTTTGTCCAGCGCTGTCTTTGAGACTGCATCCACTCGGGAATCCCATCGAATCGATAGCCTCGTTAAAACATAAGCGAAGAGGTTTTGAAGGATCAACCGTTGTTTCCCTAAAACTAGGCCGGGTCAGGCTCAATTCCGGACGGGTCGTGTCCGGCTCGTTGGTTCCGCTGAATTGCATGGCATCGTATTCCGCATCGAGCGGATTGCCCGCTTCGTCCGCAATATCCTGCACGTGGATGCGGTAAGTGGCATTTTGACTCATCTTCTTTGTATAAAAATGGATCAGTTTCGATTGAACCGGATCGCGATAAAAGAATAGAATACCGAGCGTGTCTGTTGTATCGGAAATGGAGACGATGGTGAAGGGTGGAGCGGGAGTCGTTCCGGTGATAAAAATGGGTTCGCTGAACTGCGCGAGCACGTGATTCCGATTCAACGAGATCACCCTGACCAAGGCAGGGTTGAGCGTGTCCGATTGGCTCATTCGGAAAAAAATATTGTCCACTTCGGAATTTTTTTCGGACAGGTTGATATCGCAGAACGGAACGCCGATTTCATCCTCTCCGACCTGATAAATCCGGTCGCCGGCCCGGTCCTTGACTGCAAACAAACGGTAGCGGCAAGGGGCGAGGTAGCGCAATCGGAATGCGCCGTCTGTGTTGCATTGAATGACATAGTCAGGCTCGTTCCGGGAAGGATTCGGATCCTGATCTTCCATTCGGTAGGCCCACACATCAATGGCTTTGTTGTCTGCCTTGGCGTATACTTTTCCGGCGATTTCTCCTTCGTCCAGGATTTCTCCGGTGGAGAAAGCCAGCGTGAAGGAAGATTTCATGGGATTGTTTCGATAATCCCTGATGTTGGTTCCGAGTGTGATGACATACGTTCGGTTGGATTCGAACGGTTTGGGAAAGACAATTTTCAAATTACGTCCGTGCCATCGGTTTTTGATTTTGGCTCCCGGATATGGGGAAATGAAGATCGCATCTGCTGCCGAGGCCGGGTTGATGGGTTCGCTGAACCGGACGAAAACCGATGTTCTGGATTCGACCCGGATTTTACCGACAGATGGTTCGGTGTATACGATTTCCGGTGCAGTCCTGTCTTCGGGGCCGCCTGGCGGCATGCCTTCTTTAGCGCAGCTGAAGATAAGCAGAATGGAAAGAGCGATTAAATGACAATGAATTTTCATAGGCACATTCAAATTATCAAATGGAAGAAAGCTTTTTAAAATGTACATTGAAATGGTGAAAAATGCAAAAAGATTTTACGGGATTCAGCCGGAATGTATTTTAAACCGGAGATTCGAGATCATTCAAAACAAAAATGGGATGTCAAAAGATGACATCCCATTTCTTTTGGTAAATACGCTATTGACTTAGATGATCGAATAAGATGCGACAGAGTCAAGCACTTCCATTGCTTCCTCTTGGTAAGCGTCCGTAATATAAGGCACACCTGTGACTTCCGCACATTCTTTTGTCAAAGACATCAACTCATTTCTTGTGATGGCGTGCACCCTGAAACAGCGGGCGCCAGCCATGAGCTGCTGCAGACCGACTCTCAGTTTATCTACAAAACTGTAAAGGCCGATTGCACCCATGGGGATATTTTTCATTTCGTCTTTTCCCACGAGTTCCTTGATACGTTCATAGCAAACGAATATCTCTTCTGGTTTGGAACCGTATTGTGAGACTGTCTTGGGCAATTTGCCTTTCTTGTACCATTCTTCAAAGTTTTTCCCGACAAATCCGGGAATCATCAATGCTCTGCCCATGCAGACTGCCTTGGCATGGGGTGAACCCAGTGCAATCGCTTTGAAAAGGTGGTCTTCTGTCGAAAGCCCCCCGGCAAATGCAAAATCGCAGATGTGCGTTTCACCTTTTTGCATCAGATGGTTGGCAAATTCAATGGCCTTGGAGTGCAGATAGATACTCGGTATACCCCATTCGGACATCATTCGCCACGGGCTCATACCCGTGCCGCCCGGAGCCCCGTCGATGGTCAATAAATCGATTTTTGCCTGGGTTCCCCATTTGATGGCCATGGCCAGTTCTCTCAAACCGTAAGCCCCTGTCTTCAATGTAATTCTTTTGAAACCGAGATCCCGTAATCGCTGCACCTCGGAAAGAAAAGTTTCCTGATCAATAAAACCCAATCGGGAATGTCTTTCGAACTCTTTGATCGCTCCTGATTTGTAGGCTTTCTGATTCACTTCGAGGGACGGATCGGGTGTGACGATGTAACCCCGTTTTTGAAGTTCCAGTGCTCTTTCCAGAGTATCGACTTTGATCTCTCCGCCAATGCATTTGGCACCCTGACCCCATTTTAATTCAATGGTGTCGAGACCGTGTTTTTCCAAAACGTATTCGGCCACTCCCAATCGAGTGTCTTCCACGTTCATCTGAACCAGTATTTCACCATACTCTTTATGGTATCGTTTGTAAAATTCGATCCTCCGGTCCATTTCGGGAGATTTTTTAATTTTGTTATCGCTGTCCAATTGCAGTTTTGGGTCGACGCCACAAACATTTTCCCCGCATACGATTGTAATTCCCGAAAGTGCTGTTCCAATGGCGAAGGAATTCCAGTTTTTTCTGGCGATGTCAGTCGAACCCAATGCACCTGTAAAAACAGGAACCTTTAACCGCGTCTTCTTTTCCCAGCCATAAGCAGATTCCGTGTTCACAATCGGAAAGATGGCCGTGTCGGGATTGCCCTGTACCACTCCCAATCCCTTGGTTCCGAGAGCATATCCTTGAATATTCAGATGCGAATAATCAATCGGATAATCTTTGTCCGCTCCGGCAGTCACTTCGCCATACGGCCCGGGATAGATGACTTCCCGCCCCCGGAAGGTCGATTTGAAAATTTCGCAATTCCCCTGGCATCCGTCCATGCAGCGGCTGCAAAGGCCGGATTGAGGGACGACACTTTTCGAACGATTGAACGTTTGAGTCGCCTCATCGGCGTTTGGTCTGTGTAGGTTCATTTTCTCCTCCTCGATTAAAATGCAATCCAAGATATGAACTTTTTGGAAAGTATGCAATAAAATTATTTATATTAAAATAATAGGGAGAAATATTCTGTTGATTGGAATATATTCAGAATTTTATTGTGGCCGTCAAAGTTTGCGGTAGATAGTTTTTTCTGGTTCATCCATATTTAATTCCGGGAATCGCAGCCACAGACTCTGTGCGAACCAGAAATCGAGTTCTTCGTTCGATTCGGGATGGGTTCCCGTGACTTTGTTCCACACATCGGGAGATTCCATGCAAAAATAAATAAACAGATCGGGATATTTTTCCTTTAACCATCGATAAATTTTTCCGTACAATTCTATTCGCAAAGGTTTTGGATACCGCATTTTACCGTCCAGTCCTTTGATCATCTCTTCGTAAACGATTCGGCTTTTGGGAAACCGTTTCTGAATTTTTTCCATGAGCGAGGGGGGATAGCGTAAACTTCCCAGACTGATCCAGACGATTCTGGAGCCATCGACATGCGCAAAGAGCCGGTCGATCAGATCCCGGTACAACTGTTCCCAATCCGAAACGTAGAGAATCGGATCGAAATGAAATCCGAGCAAATATCCTTCTTCCATACACTTTCCGGCGGCCTGCAAACGTTTATCGAGCGGTGCGGCCAGAAATTCTTCCCGGTCGATTATCGGTTGTGGATTCAGCGACCAAGAAATTACGGTATTTTGATGCGGCAGACCGATCAGATTTTTAATACGGTCGGTTTTCGTCTTCAATTCCAGAAGTGCATTTTTCTGATTTGAAATGTAACCGATAAACTGATTCGAAAGTCCGGTCAAACGATCCAGAGCCAGACTGTCTGTCAGCTCTCCGGTGCCGATACGAAAAAATCGTCTGGGTTGATTTTTCAGAAGCATGTCAATCTGTCCGAAGATATCGGGAAGATTGACATAGACCAGAATGACCGGTGTGTCGAGGTACTCCTGCAAAATACAATAGGTGCAATCCAGGGGACAGTGGGTTGTCTGATTGATCACAGTGTATTTGCAGCAGAGATAGGGCGGTGATGTTCCGGGACAGGGTTTGACCATCTCGCCTTTCTGCAAAGTGAGATAGAGAATCTTCTTTCCTTGAGTCAGCGTCAATTTCTGGAAACGGCGAATCGCTTCTTCGTTGCCGATCGTTTCTTGCGGGATTTCCGGTCCCTTTTCAAGAATAGTTTTCGTCAATGGATAATCGAGCACGTGGTGATCGATCCAGATATGTTTGATGAAATCAACCATGTCAAACGATTTTTAGCATCCGCGCAATACTTTCCTGGTTCTCATTTTTGGAGAGAACTTCAACGATTGTCTTGATATCTTCGGTCGACTGAATCTGACACCGAAGATCGATTCCGGGACGTTCGAGAGAGCGGTCCCACTGCAGACGGGTCTTCTCCGGCAATTTCATTGTTTTGTTCAGATTCTGCAAATCGTTATTCCATGCATGGAGACGCGGGTATCTTTTTTCGTAAAGACGTTCTTTAATCTTCGTGATTTTTTGGGAACGGGTCCAATCTTCGTTTTTGATAATTTTTTCGATGTCCAGATTTCGATAGATCGTGTGAATATCCGTTTCATCCTTTTTCGAAATCTCATACAGCATTCTGGCGATTTCAGAAAGTTCCACGCTTCGGATCTGGAGCTGCAGTCCCAGCTTTGCCAAAAGGATTTGTTCCTTTTCAGAAAGTGTCCGGAACCCGTCCGTCTGTTTGAGAGAGAGATCGAATGTTTCGATGTAGGTCTGCATTTCCGCAGGCCAGCCCAATATTTTTTTGATTTTGTCGAGAAGATCCGGATCGGGTGGAAGTTCGAGCAGGGGAAGGAAAGTTTGATCGATACGCTGCGGATCGATTTTGACGGATTCGAGAATGGATATCAATTTTGCTTTTTCGACAAGATTCAATGAGGCCGAAACGAGATGTTCCAGCAGAATGTCTCGGAGCGTTTTTTCCAAAGAGACGGTTTCGTCGATCAGTACGGCAGGAATTTCTTTGATTTGCAATTCTCTGGCAATTTTGACTCTTGAAAATCCCGAGATCAACTGATAGTTGCCATTTTTGGATCGGACATACACGGGTGTCCGAATACCGCTTGCTTTGATGGATTCTTTCAGCAATGAGATATCCCTGAGCGATGCAAAAGAAAAAAAGAAATCCTCAAGGATTTCTTTGACGGGGATTTGAATGATTTGCATGATGACAACCCAATTTATTAAACGTAACTTTGGTAGAAATTTTACTGATCAATGATTTAAATTACAAATGTCAAAATCCAAAATCCCAATAAGATTCAATTCCCAAATTTCCAAAATATTTATAAATTGGATTAGAAATTTGCCAAAGATTGGTCGGATTTAAATATATTGGACTGTTGCTCCCTGGGATGGGGAGGAAATGTACACTTCCGGCTCAATGT
Source organism: uncultured bacterium (assembly GCA_964537715.1). Taxonomy (GTDB): domain Bacteria; phylum Zhuqueibacterota; class QNDG01; order QNDG01; family DSAB01; genus CAZTZL01. The sequence continues at coordinate 22,356 of CAZIAH010000061.1, forward strand.
TTGTTTTTTCAGGATATTTCTCAAAAACGATTTCCTTCAACTTTTCTTCGCATCCGTTGCGCACCATGGCAATGGCGCACCCCCCGAATCCGGCGCCGGTCATGCGGGCGCCGAGCACACCCTCGACAGTCATTGCAATATCGACCATCGCATCGAGTTCGTCGCAGCTTACTTCGAAGAGATCGCGCAAGCTTCTATGGGAATCAAGAAGAAGTCTGCCCATTTTTTCGGCATTGTTCTGTTTCATCGCATCTACGAATTGACAGACCCGTTCGTTTTCGAAGACCACATGCTCCGACCGCATTTGTGTCAATTCGGGGAGTTCGGATTTATATCGTTGAAAATCGGAGATGGAAACATCTCGTAGCGCGCTGATTCCGGGTAAGGATTTATTGAGCAACCGGACGGCCTCCTCGCACTGGCTTCTCCTTTCGTTGTATTCGGAACCGGTAAGCTCCCGCTTCATTTTGGTGTTCAGAATGACCACGGTGTAATGCTCGGCCGGGAACGGAATCAAATCATAGCTCAGGTTTCGGCAATCGAGAAAAAGTGCTTTCCCCTTTTGACCCATGCGTGAGATGAACTGGTCCATGATGCCACATTTCATACCCACAAATTCATTTTCCGAGGTCTGGCACAGTTTGATCAGATCGAGATCGGAAATCTCGATGCGGTCGAGCGTTTTTATCGCCATGGCCGTGGCAACCTCCACTGCGGCCGAGGAACTCAATCCCGAGGCGATGGGCACGTTTCCCTGGATGAGCAGGTTCGCGCCGCTGATTTTTTCGCTCCGTTTCTGGAATTGATCCACGATGCCGCGCTGGTAATTGCTCCAGGGATGCTTTTCGTCATGATCAATCCGTTCCGAAATTGGAAAGGAAGTACTATCATTAAAATCCGCGGAATAAAGATGGATTTCGTCATCGGCCCGCGGAGAGGCCAGAATCGTCACCGCATACTGAATCGCAATGGGGAGGACGAAGCCGTCATTGTAATCCGTGTGTTCGCCAACGAGATTGACTCGTCCCGGAGCCTTCGATTCCAGTACCGGCGGGCATTGAAAAACAGATTCGAATTGTTTGGTCAGATCCATTGTTGTTCCTTTACTGTAAGTTTATGCCGAAAGCAAATCTTTGATCTGGATTAAATCATCCACAATATAATCGGCTTGGCTGATGTCCTGATTTTTGCTGTGCGGGCTTCGGAATCCGATGCAGAGCATGCCTGCGCTTTTGGCGGCAGAAACCCCGTTCTTTGAATCTTCGATTACCACGCACCGATCCGGTGGAATGCTGAGGAGTCCGGCAGTCTTTATAAAAATATCGGGAAACGGTTTGCCATTGACGACCTGTTCCCCGCTGATGACCACATCGAAAGCGGATTTTAGACCGATTATTTTCAGGACCAGATCGATAAGACCGGGGCTTGAACTGGAAGCCAGTGCGAGTTTAATTTTTCGATTCTTCAAATGATCGATCATCTCCATTGTGCCCGGCATGATTTTCAATTCTGCCTGAAACAAATCCGACAAATTTTTTTCATGAATGCGAAACAGGGCTTCTTCGGCGAACGGCAGGGAGTATTTTATGATCAGGGATTTCAGCATCATTTTGACACCCATCCCCATGTAATGGTTGATTTCTTCTTTCGAGAGCTCAATGCCGTAAGGAGCAAGTGTCTTTGTTTCTGCTTTGATGTGCAGAGGTTCGCTGTCCACGAGCACGCCGTCCATATCGAGTATGACTGCCTGAATGGTCTGGGTGATTGCATCCGTCATTGATTTTGGAAATCCATTAAAATGAAAAACCCACCTTCTGGTGGGTGCCAGTTATCCCTGGATGATGAGTACCGGGAGCCGGAATCGAACCGGCACGTCCCAAAGG
>CAZIAH010000062.1:0-23898 GCA_964537715.1 uncultured bacterium
GCGCCATTCTGAACCGCGGCAATGGAATTGGCCACACTTAGACCGAGATCGTTGTGGCAGTGTACACTGATCACTGCTTTGTCAATATTGGGTACTCTTTCCTTGATGCTTTTGATCATCTTGCCGAATTCGTCCGGGATACTATACCCCACGGTATCGGGAATATTGACCACGACAGCGCCAGCATCGATCACCGCCTCGATCACCTGACAGAGAAAATTTAGATCGCTTCTGACCGCATCTTCGGCCGAAAATTCGACATCCGGAGTCAGAGATTTTGCATGCCGAACACAATTAACAGCCATCTCCATAACTTCTTCCCGGGATTTTTTGAGCTTGTGCTTCATGTGAATATCGGAAGTCGCAACGAAGGTATGAATGCGCGGTTTCTTCGCATATTTGAGTGCTTCCCAAGCCCGGTCAATATCCTTAACTGTGGTACGCGCAAGCCCTGCGATACTGCATCCTTTGATTTCTTTTGCAATCCTTCTGACCGATTCGAAATCCCCTTCGGATGCAATGGGAAACCCGGCTTCGATCACATCGACACCCAGACGCTCTAGCTGCTTGGCCATTTGCATCTTCTGATCCGCATTCATGCTGCAGCCTGGCGATTGCTCACCGTCTCTCAATGTCGTATCAAACACAATGACCCGGTCTTCCATCGGGATACTCCTCTATTTTTGTTTTTGTTGATTGGCAAATCGGAATTTCTTTCATAAAGGAACGCTAACACTATCCCCTTTTTTCGATTTGCTTTTTGAAATTTTCTTTTCATGTTTCTTCATCAAAAAATAAATAAAACTATCCGTTAACGCCTGCCAACTGGCCTCGATAATATCTTCGGAAACACCCACCGTGTTCCAGACCGTACTGTCGGTACAGGATTCGATAAAAACACGAACTTTGGATGCTGTACCGTCTTTCCCGCTGAGAACACGTACTTTATAATCCGAAAGATGCATTTTCTCGATCTCGGGATAAAACTGACTGAGCGCCTTACGCAGCGCCTGATCGAGCGCGTGCACCGGTCCATCCCCTTCAGAAGCGGTGTGTTCCTGCACATCGTTGACTTTCAGACGTATGGTCGCTTCAGATCGGGATTCCTCATTTTTGTTTTTTTCGACAATGATGCGGAATCCTTCCAGTTCAAAATAACTTTTGACCTCACCCAGAATCCGTTCCACCATCAACTCGAAAGAACCCTCTGCCGCCTCGAATTGATATCCCCGATTTTCGAGGTCTTTAATCCGTTTGACGATTTGCTGTACCTTGTCTTTGTGTTTCTTTATATCAATCTTCAGCTCTTCCGCTTTGTAAAGGACATTGCTCCGCCCGGAAAGATCCGAAACAAGTACCCGTCGAACATTACCGACCTGTTCAGGCATAATGTGCTCGTATGTCCGGCTGTCCTTCATCATGGCGCTAACATGAATACCGCCCTTGTGTGCGAATGCGCTTCTGCCGACAAAAGGCATGTTGTTGGGATTGACCACATTGGCAACCTCACTGACAAAATGGGAAAGTATCATCAAGTGAGGAAGTTTATCTTCGGGAATACATGCATATCCCTTTTTGATTTGAAGAATAGGAATGATCGAACATAAATTGGCGTTCCCGCACCGTTCTCCGTATCCGTTGACGCAACCCTGGACATGCTCACAGCCTTCTTCGACAGCAATGATGGAATTGGCTACGGCCAAATCACTGTCGTTGTGAGTATGGATACCGAGAGTACACGAAACCTCTTTCTTGGTGTCACGAACAATCCTGGCAAGATCCGAGGTGAGCGTACCTCCGTTCGTATCGCAGAGTACCAGCACGTCGGCACCTGCTTTCTGAGCGGCTTCAAGGACTTTGAGCGCATATCCTGAATTATCCTTATATCCATCAAAATAGTGCTCCGCATCGAAAATTACTTCTTTTTGATGGGATTTTAAATAGCGTACGGAATCGCTGATCAATTTTAAATTTTCTTCGGGATCGATTTTCAGTGCTTTCTTCACATGCAGAATCCACGACTTTCCGAAAATGGAAACGGTACGGGTATTGGACTCGATCAGCGCCCGAATGTTTGGATCTTTTTCGACACGTCGGTCCGCCCTTCTCGTACTTCCGAATGCCACGATTTTTGTCTGCTTGAACTTCCTTTTCTGTACCATCTGAAAAAATTCGAAGTCCTTGGGATTGGAGCCGGGCCATCCGCCTTCCACGTATTGAATACCGAATTCATCCATTTTCTCGGCAATACGGATTTTATCTTCGGAGGAAAGTGAAATCGTTTCTCCCTGTGTTCCGTCCCGAAGCACCGTGTCGAATATTTTGATTTGTTTTTTACTCATATCAATCCATATCCTTTGTTTTGGATTGGCAGTCCGGTCAGACAAATCATTTGGCCTATTTGTTTCTTATCCAGGACATCATTTCCCGTAATTTCTTCCCGACCTGCTCGATCTTCAATTCCTGATGTTCCTTGCGAAGTTTTTCCATAAGGGGCCTTCCCGCTCCGCTCTCTGCGATCCATTCTTTGGCAAAAGATCCATCCTGAATTTCTTCAAGAATTTTTTTCATTCGCTTCTTCGTGTCCGCATCGATCACACGCGGTCCCCGTGTCATCCCGCCGTATTCTGCCGTATTGCTGACCGAATCATACATGCCGCCGATCCCGCCCTGATAGAAAAGATCGACGATAAGTTTCAGTTCGTGCATACATTCGAAATAGGCAATCTCCGGTTGGTACCCGGCATTGACGAGCGTTTCAAATCCTGCTTTGACGAGTTCAGTTACACCACCGCACAACACAGTCTGTTCTCCGAAAAGATCGGTTTCGGTCTCTTCTTCAAATGTCGTTTCGATGATCCCTGCTCTTCCGGCTCCGATTCCGCAGGCATGCGCAAGAGCCAACTCTTTTGCGTTTCCGGAACTATCCTGGTAAACCGCGATCAAGGAAGGAACACCGGCACCCTCCGTAAAAGTTCGCCGTACCAGATGACCGGGCCCTTTGGGAGCGACCATATAGACATCGATATCGGCTTCGGGCTTGATCTGCTTGAAATGGATATTAAAACCGTGAGAAAAAACCAGAGCATTCCCTTTCTTCAAATTCGGTGCGATGTCGCTTTCGTAAATCTTTTTTTGGATTTCATCGGGAAGAAGAATCTGAACAATATCTGCCTGTTTCGATGCCTGATCCGTAGACATTGGTTGAAACCCATGTGACTCGGCAAGTTTCCAGTTCGGAGAATCCTGAACATCGGCAACAATGACATTGAATCCACTGTCCCGCAGATTCTGTGCCTGGGCATGTCCCTGGCTTCCGTAACCGATAATCGCAATGGTTTTATCCATAAGATGCTTTTTATCGGAATCTGCTTCGTAATAAATTTTCATGGTTCTCTCCTCTTTCAAATAATGGTTTAAATATGTCCTTGAAATTCACGTTTCAATGCCACGCTTCCGGTCCGAGCAATTTCCCTGATGCCAAACGGCATCAACATACCGATGGCCGCATTGACTTTATCAGATTTGCCGGTTACCTCGATTGTCAGTGTCTTCGGACTGATGTCAATAATTTTGGCTCGGAAGATGTCAGTGACCTGCATGATCTCAGCACGGTTCGATGGTGTCGAACTGACTTTCACAAGCGCCAGTTCTCTTTCGACAAAGGGTTCATACGTTAAATCGACAACCTTGAGTACATCAACGAGCTTATGCAGCTGCTTGGCAATCTGTTCGATGACCTGTGCATCTCCCTCCGTGGTGATCGTTGCCCGCGTCAAACCGGGTTCTTCTCCCTGGCCAAAACTGATGCTATCGATACTGTATCCGCGGCCACTGAACAATCCCACCATACGGGGAATGGCATTAAATTTATTTTCAAACAAAACAGAAATGATATGTTTCATGGGTCGACTCCTTTATACTGTACCTTCAATCATATCGGTCAAAGAGGCACCTGCCGGAACCATGGGCATGACATTCTCTTCTCTTTCTACGATAAAATCCATCACAACAGGTTTATCATTCACTTTTAAGCTATCACGAATAACCGGTTCGACATCTTCTTTTTTAGTGACGCGTATACCTACGGCTCCGTACCCTTCTGCCAGTTTTAAAAAGTCTGGATTCCCATCTTCCAATATCGTTTGTGAATATCGTTTTCCGAAAAAGAGCTCTTGCCATTGTCGAACCATTCCCAGGTATCCATTGTTCAAAACTGCAATCTTAACTGGAACCTGATATTTGACTGCTGTGGTTAATTCCTGAATATTCATTTGAAATCCGCCATCTCCAGTTATACAAAACACGGTTTTGTCTTCACATCCAATCTTCGCACCAATCGCAGCGGGCAATCCATACCCCATGGTTCCCAGTCCGCCTGAAGATAGCAAGGATCGTGGATTTTTATATTTGAAAAATTGTGCTGCCCACATTTGATTCTGCCCAACATCAGTCGAGATAATGGCGTTATGATTTGTCACTTTAGCAATGGTTTCTATGACAAACTGAGGAAGTATTTTATCTTTTTCAGAACTGTACTTCAAAGGATGTTCCTTTTTCCACAGTGCAATTTGTGTCAACCATTTTTCTGAATGGGTTTCCTTTACCGCTTCAGTAAGTTTGGGCAATATTTCTTTGACATGCCCCACGATTGGAATATCGACCTGAACATTCTTAGAGATACAGGTTGGATCGATATCAATGTGTATTTTCTTTGAATTGGTTGAAAATGTTGCTAATTTTCCGGTAATACGGTCATCAAAACGCGCACCGATGGCAACCAATACATCACATTCCATGGTGGCCATATTCGCATACCAGGTACCGTGCATACCCAACATTCCCAGGGACAAGGAATCATCCTCTGGAAAAGTACCCAGTCCCAACAGGGTTGTTGTGACTGGAATATTTCCCTTCTTTGACAAAGCACGCAACTCTTCCGCTGCATTTCCCGTATTCACTCCCCCTCCAACATAGAGCAATGGCCGTTCGGCATTGTTGATCATTTGTGCAGCTTTTGTGATCTGTTGCGAGTGACCTTTGTAAGTTGGATTGTATCCTCTGATATGCAGTTCATCTAATTTTTTATAAACCGTTTTTGCGATGGTTATATCTTTTGGCAAATCGATCACAATTGGACCGGGTCGTCCCGTCGTAGCGATGTGAAACGCTTCAGGGATAATTTGCGACAACTGGTTCACATCCTTGACCAGATAACTCTGTTTGGTGATGGGCCTGGTGATACCGATAATATCAGCTTCCTGGAAAGCATCGTTGCCAATCATCGCAGAAGGAACCTGACCTGTGAAGACAATAATCGGAACTGAATCCATGTAAGCAGTGGCAATGCCTGTAACTGTATTGGTTGCACCGGGACCGGAAGTAACCATTACGACACCGCATTTTCCTGTAGCCCGTGCATAGCCATCGGCTGCGTGCGTAGCTCCCTGCTCATGTCTGACTAGGATATGTTTGATTTGAGGAGTCCTGTACAACACATCGTAAATACCAATGACTGAACCGCCAGGAAATCCGAAGATGGTATCGACACCCTGATCCAACAGTGTTTGTATTAAAATTTCACTTCCTGATTTCAATTGTTCCTTCTGTGAAGCACCCTTCTGTGATTTTTTTGTTGTAGCCATAATCATTACCTTTATTGGTTAGAATTCAAAACGCCATTTATTGGTCTTTCGTTTTGAGTATTGCTCCCGTATTGGCCGAAGTCACCATGGCAGCATATCGCTGCATCCATCCGGTTTTGATTCGGGGTTCTATCGGTTTCCACGCTGCTCTCCGCTTTTTTAATTCCGATTCGGAAAGTTTCACATCGAGTGTCCGGTTTGGAATATTGATCTGGATCACATCTCCGTTTTCCAAGAGACCAATCGGACCGCCAGCCGCTGCTTCAGGAGAAACATGACCGATGCACGCTCCTCTTGTGCCGCCTGAAAATCGTCCGTCCGTAATCAATGCGACCTGTTCTCCGAGTCCCATTCCCATGATATTGGCCGTCGGTGCGAGCATTTCGCGCATTCCCGGTCCACCTTTGGGCCCCTCATAACGAATTACAACCACATCGCCGGATTTCACTTTGCCTTCCAAAATCCCCTGGCCTGCTTCTTCCTCGGAATCAAAAATAATGGCCGTACCTTCATGTACCATCATTGCCGGATCTACAGCGCCGGTTTTGACCACAGCACCCTGGGGTGCGAGATTCCCAAACAGAATCGCCAGACCGCCCTTTTCGCTGTACGGATTGCCCAGCCGCCGAATAACCTCTTCATCCTGAATTTCGGCTTTCTGAATATTTTCGCCAATCGTTTTCAACGTGACGGATCTCTGATTGAGACGCAGTGTCCCGCTTTTACGACTCATTTCTTTCATGATGGCCGGCACGCCTCCTGCTCTGTCCACATCTTCGATATGCCAGTGTGAGGCCGGAGATACTTTGCATAGATGCGGCACATTTTCCGCGATTTGATTGATCCGGTCCAACGGATATTCGATTCCCGCTTCTCTCGCAATGGCGAGCATGTGAAGTACGGTGTTGGTCGATCCGCCCATAGCCATATCTACGGCAAACGCGTTGTCCACGGTTTCGAGTGTCAGAATATCCCTCGGTTTCAGATCGTTTTCGACCAGGGGAATAATTTGACGGGCGGCTTTGCGGACAAGATCTTTTCTCTCATCGGAAACCGCCAGCCGCGTGCCGTTGTAAGGCAATCCAAAACCGATCACCTCGGTCAAACAGTTCATGGAATTGGCAGTGAACATCCCGGAACAGGAACCGCAGGTGGGACAGCCGTAATCTTCCATTTCCTTGAGTTCCTCTTCTGAGATTTTACCGGACTTATACGATCCCACTCCTTCGAAGATTGAAATCAAATCCACGGTTTTCCCGGAAGGCGTCTTCCCGGCTGCCATCGCGCCGCCGCTGACAAAGATCGTGGGAATATTCAGCCGAAGCGATGCCATTAGCATGCCCGGAATGATTTTATCACAATTCGGTATACAAACCAATCCGTCCAGCTGATGGGCAATGGCCATGGATTCAACAGAATCCGCGACCAGCTCCCGGCTGGCTAATGAATATTTCATACCGATATGCCCCATAGCGATACCGTCACAGATCCCAATCGTATTAAATTCGAAAGGCACGCCGCCGGCTTTTCGGATTTCTTCACGGGCCATTCGGCCGAATTCCTGAAGATGCACATGTCCCGGAATAAGTTCCACAAAAGAATTACACACCCCGATAAACGGCTTGGAAAAATCTTCGTCTTTCAAGCCGCACGCCTTGAGAAGACCCCGGTGCGGTGCCCGTTCGAATCCTTTTTTAATCTTATCGCTTTTCATAAGCTCCTCTCTATATACTTATATACTTTACTCCTGAGAGGTCAGGCCTACTTGAATAATTTTGGGAAACTGTTTTAGATCTAGATTTTGTAGGAATGACCTCTTATTATGGACCTACACTAGAAGTAGGTTAGAGATAATCCCTACCAATACAATCACGATAAGCAGAATAATGAGGAGATTGCTTTTCAAAAGCAAGAGAACAGCACCTTTATTGAGGGCTGAAATTGTATCATTAACATTTTTGTTTTTAAAAATATTCATACGTGCCGTTCTCAATTCAGTATAGAATAAATATCACCTGTGAATTATTGAAAACAAATTTAATAAATATTACTTTCTATGTCAAGAAAAAAATCAGTGTTGTGATCAAAAATAATTAATCTCTTAAAAATTATAGAACAGAAACAGTTTGCTTTTTTGGAAATCCTTTATTATTTTAACCACACAGTTAAACCATATGATATAATTAGAAGGTCAATTTTTATGGCTGATCATCAAAAAAACACCGAAGAAAAAATATTCGAAGCGGCCGTTGATGTGTTCGAAAAAAAAGGACTGACAGGGGCACGCATGCAGGAAATCGCTGACAAAGCCGGCATCAACAAAGCGTTGCTACATTATTATTTTCGGACCAAGGAGAAATTGTTCGATGCTGTTTTCGAGCACATGGCCGGATTCCTTTTCAGTAAACTGTTCACCTGTTTAGACCAGAATCTTCCCTGGGAAGAAAAGGTGACGCTTTTCTACAGAGAACACATCTCATTCTTGCAAAAACATCCCTTGCTCCCGGCGTTCCTGCTGAACGAGATCAATCAGCATCCTGAACGCATTTCCCGCATATTTATATCGGAACGAATTGCCCAACTCCGGCGTGATTTATTCGATCAACTCGAAGAAGATATGAAACGGGGCCGCATGCTGTGCATGGACAAAATGCAGCTACTCATCAACCTCATCGCACTCAGCGTTTTTCCCTTTGCCGCAAGAGGATTACTGGAAAAATTGCTGGAACAGGAAAACATGACATTCAATGAGTTCATCGAAAAACGCAAAAAAGAGCTGCCTAAATTGGTGATCAACGCGGTCAAAACCAAATCGTCCAAATAGAAATTGATTATGGATCAAATCATCAAGGAAAAACCCATGAAGATAATTAAACTTCTGTGTATTGTCGGACTACTCATCGCCGGCTGTTCACATCGCAACAAGCCGGCCGATGCGTATGGAAATTTTGAAGCGACCGAAGTCATTGTCTCATCCGAGGCCACTGGGAAATTGGTCATGTTTGCGCCGGATGAAGGCGACTTGCTCGATACCGGTCAGCATGTGGCAACCGTGGATACGGTATTGCTGACGCTGCAAAAAAAGGAACTTCTCGCCCATCTTGCTGCGAGCAATGGACAGATCAAACAGGTGGATGCCCAGATGGCAGTCATCAATCAGCAGCTTTTGAATCTGGACAAAGATCTCGTCCGTGTTGAAGCGCTGGTCGCAGGAAACGCTGCAACCCAGAAACAGTTGGATGATCTGACCGGTTCGCAGAAAGTGTTTCAAAAACAGTTGGAAGCGGCCATAACACAGAAACAATCAGCTGTTTCTGAACGGAGCGCCATGGCAGCCAAACTTGAACTGTTGAACGAACAAATCGTCCGTAGCCGGGTGCTCAACCCGATCCACGGCCGGGTTCTTGAAACCTATGTGGAACAATTCGAAATGACTGCGCCCGGCAAACCGCTTTACAAGATTGCCGATCTGAAAAAAATGGAACTCAAAGTGTATGTCTCCGGGGGACAGCTTGATCAAATCCAGATCGGACAGGACTGTCAGGTCCGTGTGGATGATGGAAAATCGTATAAAACCTATCCGGGAACGATTCAGTGGATATCAAACGAGGCGGAATTTACCCCGAAATTTATCCAGACCAAAAAAGAACGCATCGATCTGGTTTATGCGGTAAAGGTCGCCGTACACAATGACGGTGCGATCAAAATCGGAATGCCTGGAGAAGTGATTTTCGAGTAAACCATGATTACAGTTCAGAATCTCTCGAAAAAATACGCTTCTGTCCAGGCTTTGGACAGTATCTCTTTCTCGGCGAATAAAAACGAAATCTTCGGTTTTATCGGCCCGGACGGTGCAGGCAAAACCACGCTGTTCCGGATTCTGACGACCCTGATTTTACCGAATTCTGGATCCGCTACCCTCTTCGATCTGGATGTGGTGCAAGATTTTCGCAAACTGCGCCGCATGATCGGCTACATGCCCGGACGTTTTTCTCTGTATCAGGATTTGACTGTGCGTGAAAATCTGCAATTTTTTGCGTCCGTGTTCGGCGGAACCATTCAGTCCAATTATCATCTGATCAAGAATATTTACATGTACCTCGAACCGTTCGAATCGCGTCAGGCCGGCAAGCTGTCCGGCGGCATGAAACAGAAACTGGCACTCTGCTGTGCTCTAATCCACGCGCCGCGGCTTTTGGTGCTGGATGAACCCACGACCGGTGTAGATGCGGTTTCGCGTACCGAATTCTGGCAAATGCTGAAAGCCCTCAAAAAACAAGGCATCACCATCCTGGTCTCGACCCCATATATGGACGAGGCTGGCCGTTGCGACCGTGTGGCCCTGATCCAAAAAGGACGAATTCTTTCCATTGACACACCCTCGGGAATCCTGAAATCTTACACAAAATCACTCTGGGCCGTGAGCGGTCCAGATCGGTACGACCTGATCCGAACGTTACGGGATGATCCGAACATCGATTCCGTGAATGCGTTCGGAGATACCATTCATATCACAACACGGGATAATACCCTGGATGTTACTGCACAGACCACCGCCCTGTCTCGCAAAATCCCAGGACCAATTTCTGTCACGCCCGTGCACCCCACAATTGAAGATTGTTTCCTGAATTTGATGCAGAAGGATTAAGGAATGCAGCAAGATCCGGTCATCATAGTACGAAATCTGGTCAAGAAATTTGGATCGTTTGTCGCAAACGACAATCTGACTTTTGATGTCCTTCGCGGTGAGATCTTTGGATTCCTAGGCGCGAACGGAGCGGGTAAGACCACGGCCATGCGTATATTATGCGGATTATCCAAACCCACGTCAGGTGACGTGCGTGTGGCGGGACTGGATGTGTCCACGCATGCGGAACAGGTCAAGACCCGCATTGGCTACATGAGCCAACGATTCTCGCTGTACGAAGATTTGACCGTATCGGAGAACATGCGGCTCTACGGCGGTATCTATGGACTCACGGACCGAGAAATCAAATCCCGCATCGATGCATTATTGAACCGGCTCGGTCTGACCGGCCAGCGCGACCTTTTAATTTCTGAATTACCCTTGGGATGGCGTCAGAAACTGGCTTTTGCTGTGGCCATCATCCATCAGCCCTCGATTGTTTTTTTGGATGAGCCCACCGGAGGCGTCGATCCCATCACCCGCCGCCAGTTCTGGGATATGATCTACCAGACCGCGCACGACGGCATCACAGTTTTCGTCACCACCCATTACATGGACGAGGCGGAATACTGCGATCGGATCTGCATCATGGATCAAGGACAAATCGTTGCGTTGGGTGAGCCGCGAAGCCTCAAAGCAGAGTACGGCGTGGACAGCATTCACGATGTATTTGTAAAAATCGCTCGACCGGAAATGATTGCGGACAAGAAATAGCATCACGGTGTCAAATGGTTCATCGAAACAATTTTTCGACAGGATGACAGGATAAACAAGAGAAATTTAATCCTGTGTATTGTGTCAATTCTGGCAGATTCTTTAAGTTTGGGAAATTCTTAATAATGAAACAACTGCTCAGCTTCATCCATAAAGAATTCCTGCATATTTTTCGAGATTTCCGCACACTGATTATCCTGTTCGGCATCCCGGCATCGCAGATTATGATCTTTGGATATGTGGTCTCGACCGATATCCGCGAGGCCAAAATTGCAGTGATCGATCCGTCGCATGACGAAATCACCCGGCGGCTGATCGACAAAATTGACGCATCTGAATTCTTCGAAGTGATTCAAGAATTACCCTCCGTCTCAAAAGTAGAGGGCTTATTCAAACACGGAACAGTGAAAGAAGTTTTGATTTTCGAACCCGAATTCGGGAAAAAATTGATGCGCGAAAACGAAGCAGCAATCAGCCTGATTACCGACGCATCTGAACCAAACACGGCCCGATTAATTGCCTTTTATACACAGGCCATCATCACCAATTTCAACCAGGAATTCCCTCGACCAACCGGCATGAAAATTCTTCCTGAAATTCGTATGGTTTATAATCCACACCTCGAAAGCGAATACATGTTCGTTCCCGGCCTCATGACCCTCATCCTGATCCTGATCTGCGCACTCATGACTTCGGTGACCATTGTTCGTGAGAAGGAATTTGGCTCCATTGAAGTGCTTCTTGTCTCTCCTCTACGTCCCATTCAGATCGTGATTGGTAAGGTTACACCGTACCTGTCCCTCGCGTTCATCGATGTTCTGATTATTTTGATTATGGCCAATGTGATATTCGGCCTGCCCGTTAAAGGTAGCCTGGCCCTACTCCTTGTCGAAAGTCTGCTCTACATCGCACTGGCCCTTTCTCTGGGTATCCTCATTTCAACGGTTTCGACCACCATGCAGCAGGCCATTTTCATTTCTTTTCTGGGCCTGATGCTGCCAAGCATCATCCTTTCGGGATTCATTTTCCCCATCGAGAATATGCCGAAATTTTATCAGATTTTCAGCCTGATTCTGCCGCCCAGATGGTTCATCCAGATCATCAAAACCATCATGCTCAAAGGGATCGGATTCCGGTATGTCTGGAAGGAAACCCTGATTTTAATCGGGATGACGACTCTCTTCCTCGGATTGAGCGCCAAACAATTCCGGCTTCGATTGGAATAAATCATGAAAAGACTCAAATTCTTACTTCATAAGGAATTTACACAAATTCGGCGGAATCCGTTCATGGCGCGGGTCATCGTCATCATGCCGATTCTCCAGATGTTAATCTTGGTCCCAGCGGTCACGTTCGATATCAAAAATATTCGTGTGGGTATTGTGGATCAAGACCGTTCCCCTATTTCACGTGGACTAACAAGCAAGCTCTACGGATCGCCATTTTTCAGAATCGAACAAACCTCTTTCTCCGTTAAAGAGGGAGAAGATGCCATGAACCGGGGAGACGTAGATGTGATTTTGACTATTCCGTCAGGATTCGAACGGGACCTTGTACGTACGGATGCCGCCCCTGTACAGCTTCTGATTAACGGCATCAACGGAAACCTGGCTCAGAATACCGCCGCCTATTTTTCCGGCCTCCTCAGGGATTACAATAGGGAAATCATTCTGGAATACATCGCCTTCAAACTCGTTGCGCCGTCGCCTCAAATCGCTCTGAACAACCGTTTCTGGTACAATCCAGAGCTGGATTACCGGATTTACATGGCGCCGGGCATCCTGGCCATTTTGGTCACAGCAATCGGATTTTTGTTATCGGGATTGAATCTGGTGCGCGAAAAGGAAATCGGGACGAGCGAGCAAATTAATGTGACGCCCATCAAAAAACATGAATTTATCTTGGGAAAAATGATTCCCTTCATGATCATCGGAGTGATCGACCTGGCTTTTGGACTGGTCTTGGCGCGTCTGGCCTATGGTCTGCCGTTTGCGGGAAATCTGCTTCTTCTTTTTGGTTTTGCACTGATTTATCTCATTGCTGTGATGGGACTCGGTCTTTTCTTAAGCACATTTGCTTCGACCCAGCAGCAATATCTGTTTCTCTGTTTCTTCTTCATGATGATTTTTGTGCTGATGAGCGGCATCTTCACTCCAGTCGAAAGCATGCCCGGATGGGCGCAAAAAGTCAATCTGCTCAACCCCGCAGCCTATTTCATTCGTGTCGCACGGATGATTCTCCTGAAAGGAAGTGGATTGAAAGATATCCTGGTGGATATGATCCTGATCAGCCTGATTGCTCTCTCGACAACAATTCTTGCGTCACTAAAATATAAGAAGACAGTTTAAAGGGGAAATCCCGGAGTTGTATTAAAAGTCCATTTTATGTCATTGCGAGGAGTCCTGATTATTCATTATGATATTTTCTATATAGAATATCGGGACGACGTGGCAATCTCATCGTTTACTCTCTATATTTATGGGATTGCTTTGTTCTGAAATAAGTTCAGGACTCGCAAAGACATTTTGAGGACTTATGTTATAGCCCTAATAGTGTACAACCTTCCTCTACTCCCTTCCCATTGACAGTTTGCTATCTTTGCCTCAATCCCACTTTTTCAAACATCAATATGTAGAAAAGTACGCATCAATAAGCCTATCAGAAAACTGAACGCCGATACACTCAGACTCAGCCCTGCCATCTCAAGAAATCTTTTTCTAAACGGTTCATCCTTGGCTACCGAAATATAGTAATTGAATACGGCGATGATCAAAACGGCCCCGCTCAGTGTACATCCCAGACACAGGTAGTAGTTCTTGAAAATCAGATAGGGCAGGATAAGAAGCAGCACGGTGATCAGATAGGTGCAGCCCGTGTAAATCGAAGCTCTTACCGGATTTTTGATCGTTTCTTCAGTTTTCGTGGACAGATACTCGGAGGCTCCCATGGACAACGCAGCGGCAATTCCGGTGATCGAACCAGTCAGAGCGATCAGCTTCGTATCTTGCAGAGCCAGAGTCAGACCAGCCAGCGCACCGGTCAGTTCCACCAGAGCATCATTCAAACCCAATACCATGGAACCAGTGTAACGAAGCCTCTCTTCATCAAGCAGTTGGAGTAGAGCGGTCTCGTGCTGGTTTTCCTCGGTCATAATAACCTCTGCTTCGGGAATCACCTCTCGCAACTGTTCATACGTGTTCTGAGCATGCTCTTCTCCCCGCTCCATCAACTTGACGCCAAAGGTGAATCCGAAAATGCGACTGATCAAGCAGTATTTCCAGATTTTCCATTTATTAGGAACCACATCCTGATGGGTATGCTTTCGCCATGCTTTGTAGTGTCTGAGTTCATCTTCAGCGATATTTTCCAGTATGCGTTGGTTTTCGAGAGGGGTCACTTTCCTGGACAATCTTTGGTAAATGTGATGTTCGGTGATCTCATTTTTCTGATAAATTAGCAGTGTCTTCCGCAATTCCTCACTGATATTCGTCATTCAGCACTCTCCATTCTTTATTCCCGTTCAAGGCAGTATCAAAAATCCATTTTATGTCATTGCGAGGAGTCCCGATTATTCATTATATTTTCAAAAGAATATCGAGACGACATGGCAATCTCATAGTTTACACTCATAATTTATGGGATTGCCCACCAAAAATATTGGCGGATTTTCAACTTCTTCTCGAAACAAGTTCGGGAATCGCAAAGACATCTGGGAGACTTATGATACAGCCTTGATTAAAACAGATAATGTTATAAACTACTACGACAGTCTATCCATATCCGATTCATCGAACTCGAGCCGTTTTCCCATACTTACAACCGGGTCCTTTTTGTATCCAATGCTTTGATAAAATTGAATGACTTGTGAATTGGTTTCCCTGATCTGTAAATTGATTTTCGGACATCCGGCCGCCTTTAATCGGCTTTCGGCCTCACACATCATCGATGTGGCAATACCCTGACGACGATACCGGAGAGACACTGCCAAATAGTTGATCCAACCCCGATGTCCCTCATAGCCGGCCATACAGGTCGCAACTACTTTGTTCTCCAATATGCCGACAAGAAACCACCCCGGATGAACGCGAAGCTTCCTTTCGATATCACGTTTCGGATTGTTTTGAGGCGTGACAAGATTACATTCCCGCCACAGACCGATAACGGCTTCTTCATCGTCGGGATGATAAGGTCGAATTAACAGTTTTTCCATGTTTGCCATTCGTTCATTAGAAATTTAACTCCGTATGAACAATAAAATTTTAAACTCTAGGAACACTTATAATCAATTTCTTCGAATGTAGGATCAAATTCTAAATCATCATAAGTCATTTGTTTTAGTAAAATTTCATACGGGATATTTGTCAATATTTCTTTCATCCTATTCTTATTATCACTCGAACATTTAGCACCAAGAATGACAGAAGTGATTGTTTTCTCTTTCATTTTAAATACAGTATTTGGATTTCTTGGAATAAGTATTCTATATTCTTTTTCGTAACTCCACTCACTTGATTTTGTAAAATAAAAGACCATATAAGCTTGTTCATCATTTAATTTATATGGATTAATTACTAGATTCTTCTCCGAATAATTTATTTCATTGCATATTGGTATAATGTCATTCACCATATAAATTTCAAGTGATCTTATAAGCAAATCGGTATCAAACTCAATGCAAAATCCTCTATGGCTATCAGCATAATGTGACCACATCAATTTATTATCATTAATCATTGAAGCAGAGAAAATTCCAACATTGCTTTGTTTTTCATATAAAGATTGGCGAAATTCCTTTTTTAGTTTCTCATTATCTCTCTTCTTATAAACTAATTTAGCAAGTTCTCTAGCTTTCGCTTTTCTCTCTCTACGAGTCAGGTTTGGAAATGGATATTTTAAATTTTCAAAATTTTTATGATACATTTGTTTTTCTGTACCAGCCTCATACAGTATAGGTATTCTACAATCTTTTGGATCATTGCAGTTTTTTGGAGATGAAAAATAGATTTCTTGTTCAGTTAAAATACTCAAGCCAAATTTATCAAATGAACGATATTTGTATATTCTCTTAGGGAAAGTCATAATCAAAATTCTTTCCATATTTGCTTTACGAAATGAATGCTCCTCATTCGGAGTTCAATTCCGAAGAAATCAGGGAATCTTAAAAATACATCCCTGTACCTACAATAAATCCATCTAAGTCAGTGGAACCGGCAGTATGTTTTTGATAACCCATATAAATGATATGTTGATTTAGATGATAATTCAATTGCAAAAGCAATTCCTGAACAGAAGTTGAGTTGATGCTTCCAGTATTGTATTCAGCCTGCAGACTCACCGGATTGCCTGGATAAATGATCGTTCCAAAATTCAGCGCAGCACCGAAATGCCCATTTTCTCCAATGACTCCTTTCGTTCCCAAACCCCACCAAAGTGTCCAAAATTCTGATCTGACGCGATGGTAATTGACAAAAAAGTTCACTAAATGTAAATTGTCCGTACTATTTTCTAACCTTTCGGAGAAGTAACTGTAATCCAATTCCAAGCTTATAAATGGTAAAGGCAAGAATTGATTACGCAGGGACAATCCGTATAGATCACTCCCGTGATTTAAATACTGCCCATAGATATTGTAGGATATTTTTCTAAATGATGATGCTGAATACAAACCGTCGTTTGAACTTTCATACGGATACACAGAAAAATGTTGACTCCAAAACCAATCCCGATTAACCAATGATTCATCCCCAGGAGGACCAATAAAAGTCACATAGAACAAAAACTCAAACACCGGCTGCACAATAGTCTCAAAAAAACCAGACCGGTGGTGATTATCTTTCCGATAATTTTCTTTCTGTTCGGCTTCTTCTGATTGTTCACTTTGACCTTTGTCGTCTTTCTTAACTTCCTCTTCAAATTCATTTAGCTTTCCCTTTTCCTCATCATCCTGAGCAAACACGACTAAATTACCAATCAAAAGAACAGCAATCATACAGATCGATAGAAATCGTTTTATCATCTTTCCTCCCAAATAATCATTCATTGTCATGAAATTATGCTTCAAACATTTCACTACTTTGATTGTAGTTGTTTTTACATTTCAGCAGTTTTTCTGGATTCGGAATAGCGAAGTATTCTTCGGTGCAGAAACTATTTTAAATCAATAAAAATGACCTAAAAGAATCAATCAAAAAAGATGGTTCTTATTGGTCCTGGAACCAGTATCCGATCATTCTATAAAGCAATTTTGCGGCTGTGAATGCGCCATATTCTTTTTCGGACCGAGCCGAAAGTTCGACCAGATCAAACCCGACAACCTGTTTGCGTTTAAAAACTTCTTTCAGGTATCCGGTCAGCTCGGACCAGAGCAGACCATCGGGTTCGGGAGTTCCGACTGAAGGCATCACCGAAGGATCCAGCACATCCAGATCCAGTGTGATGTAAACAGAATCTTCGAGATGCAAAATCGAATCATTCATCCAGTTCGGATTTTTCCGGATGGCATGAATGTCGAACATGGGAATATTTTCTGATCGAATCAGTTTGGCCTCTTCAGCGCACAAACTTCGTATACCCACACTGACAAAAGGACAGACCGCTTTGATTCTGGACATGACACAGGCATGGTTGTAAGGTGATCCTTCGTACGATTCTCTCAGATCAGTATGTGCATCGAGGTGCAGCACGGAAAGAGCGGGAAAACGTTTCTTGTATGCCCGAACCGCACCCACGGTGACGGTATGCTCCCCTCCGATCAGGACCAGTTTTTCTTTTTCATTCAAAATATGAGCAACTTCTTTTTCGATCCGATCCACCGCTTTACCGGCATCACCGGTATTTATCTTTAAAGAAGGCAAGGTTGCAATTCCTTGCCTGCAAGTTTCGGTATGAAGTTCATCGTCATACAGTTCCACCTGATGAGAAGCCCTCAGGAGCGCACCTGGCCCCTTGGTTGTTCCTTTCATGTATGTGGTGGTCAATTCCAGCGGAACGGGCAATACGACTATCCGTGCTTCCGGCCACGAACTATTTTTTTCGATTCCGAGAAAATTATTTAAATGATTGAGGGTTTTCAATATCCCGCCTACACAGAATCATCCAGAAAACCAAACGAGGGAATTTCTCGATTCTTCCATAATGCTTTTTCCTCGGCGAGCGCCGTCACAACCAGCGGAAGCGCGATGGTCGAATCTACATAGACCGAGACCATTCGTGCATGTTTCTGGATTTTTCCCCAGGACTGTGCTTCTTCAAAAGTACATCCGGAAAGTCCGCCCCAATGCGGTGCATCTGCTGTAAATTGAACAGCATATTTGTGGCCGTCCACATCGCCTTTCAGATAGCTGGCCGTCACTTCGGTTTGCTGAATGAAATTTTTTGGTGTCCCGCCTCCGGCATAGATGACACCGGTTTGATTGGCGTGGATCACAATATTAGCTGTTTCCTCAATGTCCCGGACGACGTCAAATTGGAAATAGCGTCTGGATTTCTTCCCGTGAATGGCCAGTCCAATTCCGATGGAAGAATCTCCAATCGCAGGACAATAAATCGGAACACCGTGCTCGGCCGCGGCAACCAAGATCCCCTTTTCTTTTCCAATCCCGGATAAATGTTTTCCCAAAAGATAGAGAAATTCGCGAGTCGTATAAGATTTGGATGGATCGAGTGTTTCGGAAAATTGACCGACAAACTGGTCTGCCTGATAGAATTCTTCCTCCACGGCAAAAGTATCGTAAATCCGGTCAACCCCCTCGTCTTTCAGTAATTCATCATTGATATGAGGAGTGCCGATCCAGTGATATTTTCCAAGCGTTTCATGAATGTCGTGAAAAAGATTCGCACCCGTAGAAACCAGACAATCGATGAGACGATTTTCGATGAGATAAACCAGAATGTGTCTCATACCTGCCGGAACCATTGCACCGGCAAGACCCAGGAAGATAATCGTTCGATCTTCCAGCATTTCTTTCCAGATCCGAAAAGCTTGAGAAAGATTCCTTCCCTGAAATGAAATTTGTCCCATACGATCCAGTATATGAGAGACCGGATCATTGGCAACAATTTGAAAAGGCGTCACAGGACTTTGTAAATATTTTGATTTTGTCAAAATATTCTTCCTCCAGAATGAATCATTGATGTACTGCTGAGAAATTCATAGAAAAGATAAACTATCTGTATAAATTGATCTGCATCGATCAGATGAAAACGGCTGCGGCAACCACGGTGGTCCAGAGTCCGTTCTTGTCGCCGATGGCACTCTGTGTGACATTCCTGCTGACTACGATTTCGCCGCTGATCCTCCAGATTTCCTTTTTTTCATCATAACTGACATTCGGATCGAACGGCACGCCTAAAATAGTGGCCAGCATGCTCGCAGCAAGGTCTTCCGCATAATCGCCGGCCGCTTTATCATTCTGCCCATAACTGTGATGTTCCGACAGGTATCCGTAATGAGCTCTGTCCTTGGGTACGGCCAGCCCCACGGTAGCGGCAAGAAGACGATGGGGTTCATTGGTCGCATTGTCGCTCATCACACAAAAAGTGATTCTTCCCGCTTCAAGTTTCTTCAAACCGGCTTGTCTTGAAATCAATTTACAGTACGGAGGAAAAATACTCGACACGCGAACCAGATTCAAATGAGCAATGCCCGCATTTCGCAAGGCCATCTCGAAACTCTGAAGTTTCTCTTTGTCTCTTCCAACCCCCCGGGTTAAAAAAGCTTCTTTGGGTACCTGCATCGAACTCCCTCCTCTGAATGGTAATCATTTAATCTGATATATATAACTGACTTTTATTCACGATGCCAATCGCCTTCCCCTGAAGTTCCCATCCATCGAAAGGTGTGTTTCTTGATTTTGAGAAAAAATGATTCTTATCCACTTTCCATTGACAATCGGGATCGATGATGGTTAGATTGGCATGCACACCATCTTTGATTGTACAGGATGGCAATCCCAAAATTTTTCTGGGATTCGTGGCCATCTTTTCTATAAATTGTTCTATAGTTAAAATTCCTTTGTTTACGAAATGACTCAGCACCAATCCGACAATCGTCTCCAAGCCGATGATCCCGAACGCGGCGGCATCATATTCCGTGTCCTTTTCCTCGATGGCGTGAGGCGCGTGATCCGAGGCAATCACATCGATGGTTCCATCCAGAATTCCTTGGATCAGGGCATCTCGATCGGTTTTATTTCTCAGCGGCGGCTTCATTTTGGTATTGGTATCGAATGTACGCACGGCTTCATCGGTCAGAAGAAGATAGTGGGGACACGTTTCGGCAGTCACTGAAACACCACGCGATTTGGCCTCACGGATCAGTTGAATGGAATATTGGGTCGATACATGCGCGATATGAATCAATCCACCCGTAAACTGCGCCATCAACAAATCTCGCGCGACATCGATTTCCTCGCTGATCGAGGGAATCCCCGACAGCCCAAGAATCGTGGAGACAAATCCTTCGTTCATGACTCCGCTTTCGGAAAGAAATGGATCTTCACAGTGATCGATAATAGGGCGTCCGAACATCTTTGCATATTCCAGTGCCCTTCGTAAAATCCCGCTCTGTTTGACATGTGTCCCGTCATCGGAAAAACCAACGGCTCCGGCTTCGACCAGTTCCCCCATCTCCGTAAGCTGTTCCCCTTTTCGATCCACAGTTACGGCGGCAATGGGATGCACATCCACGATCAGACCTTCCGCGCGCTCTTTGATGAATTCGACCTGACCACGGCAGTCGATCGGCGGATCGGTATTGGGCATACAACAGACAGCAGTCAATCCTCCGGCCATGGCCGCCTGACATCCAGACTGAATCGTTTCCGTGTCTTCTCTGCCCGGTTCTCGCAAATGCACATGCATATCAATCAATCCCGGCACGATGATCTTGCCTTTGCAGTCGATCACTTTACCGCTAAAGGATTGTGTGTTCACTGAACCGATTTTTTGAATTTTCCCCTTGTCCACGAAAAGATCCGTGACGGTATCAACCGCATTAGCTGGATCTAAAATCCGTCCTCCTTTGAGCAGCAATTTCCCGATTTTCACCGGTTCGGTTTTAGCCATTTTCTTCTCCCTCAAGTTTCGATTTGCCGCTGGCCAAAAGATAGAGCACTGCCATCCGAATAGCCACACCATTGGTCACCTGATGCAGAATCACTGAATAATCTCCATCGGCCACATCGCTGTCGATTTCAACACCCCTGTTCATTGGCCCAGGATGCATGATCGTAATGTCTCTTCCCCGTCGGTCCAGCCGCTCCCGCGTGATTCCGAAAAGAGCGCGGTACTCACGGAGTGAGGGGAACAATCCACTCTTCTGCCGTTCGAGTTGAATGCGCAGTATGTTCAACACATCCGCTTCGGCAACCGCATCCTCGATGTGCGGATAGATGGTCACACCCATCTGTTCGATCTCGCGTGGAATCAGGGTAGCGGGCCCGCAGAGTCCCACTCTGGCGCCCATAGCCAGCAATCCGTGAATATTGGAGCGGGCCACCCGGCTGTGCTCGATATCCCCAACGATAACGACATTTAATCCTTCAATCCTTTCAAATTTTTCTCTGAGAGTCATCAAATCCAATAATCCCTGTGTCGGATGCTCGTGCGCCCCGTCGCCGGCATTGATGATAGAAGCATCGAGATACTGCGCCAAAAAATGGGGCGTCCCCGCTGCGGAATGACGGATCACCACGAAATCGATCCGCATGGCTTCGATATTGCGAAGCGTATCTTTGAGCGTCTCCCCTTTCTTGACGCTCGATGTGGAAGAAGCAAAATTGATCGAGTCGGCGGAAAGCCGTTTTTCAGCCAGTTCAAAGGAAAAACGGGTCCGCGTGGAAGGTTCGTAAAAGAGATTGGCCACAGTCTTGCCGCGTAATGTGGGCACTTTGGGAATAGGACGATCCAGGATCTCCCTGAGAGAAAAAGCCGTGTCCAGAATCAGTGCAATTTCCTCTCTGGTCACGCCCTCCAATCCCAATAGATGATGGCTTTTAAGCTGCATACTTTACCTCAGTCAAATGATCTTTTCACAAAGTGCAAAAAAACACGGTCGATTTCTTACGCTTTGAATGAATCGACAGTTTTGTGATCTTTATTGAGTGTATCTTTTCAATCTTCACAAATTGTATCCATTTTATAATTCGACTAAAAACGCCTTATCTTCTCCATCGCTCTCTTTCAACTTGACCACAACCTGTTCGTTCAAAGCGGTCGGCACATTCTTCCCGACATAATCGGCCTTGATCGGAAGCTCGCGGTGTCCGCGGTCCACCAAAACGGCAAGCTGGATCACCGCTGGTCTGCCGAAATCGATCAATGCGTCGAGCGCGGCGCGAATCGTCCGACCCGTATAAAGGACATCGTCCACTAAAATGATCCGCTTTCCTGTGATATCCGTCTCGATTTCTGTGGACTGCACCACTGGATGATCCATGACACATTCGAAATCGTCGCGGTAAAGTGTGATATCGAGCACGCCCAAAGGTACATTTGCGTTTTCGATCTTTTCGATCAATCGAATGATCCTGCGTGCCAGAGCGTCGCCGCGATTGCGGATACCCACGATGACAAGATCCTGTGTGCCCCGGTTCCTCTCGATGATTTCGTGGGTTAGTCTGCGCAAGCTTCGGTCGATGCTGGATTCATCCATCAATTCACTTTTTATTTTCATAGGCCATCTTTCAAATTTTGCAAAAAAAAACTTCCCAGCGAATTTACAGGGAAGTAGATAAAACTTCTTTCTCTCCCTTGGCGACCTCGCTGGATCGAATTAAAGGGAAACAAATTGTCGGACTTATTATAAGCAGAATTTCAGAAATTGTCAAGATATATTTAGTAGTGATGAAAAATAATTTGTTGCCTGAATATCAATCGAACTGTTTTAATAACTTTTCTATTGAATTTCGGATATTTGTATTGTAACTTAAAAAGTCCATTACTTTTTAAAAAACTGTTATCTGCGACAATTTGATTTCTATATTTATATGCATTTTTAAATTGCATCTATGGTCGATAAACTCATGTTAGCTGTTAATTGATAGAACTAAATATAAGATATTGGAGATACTAAAGAATGACGAAACATATTGGAATAGTAGCATGTAGTTATGAAGGTGCAGCATTATGTTATCAAACTATTTGCAAAGAAGGAGCAAAATATTTAGGTAAACATGCACATCCAGAAGTAAGTTTACATAATCATCCACTTAATGAATATATGAAATATATAGAGTCGGGAGATTGGAAAAGTGTTGCTCAATTAATGCTATCATCTACAAATAAATTATACAAATTAGGAGCTGATTTTTTAATTAGTCCTGATAATACTATTCATCAATCATTTCCTTTTGTAAAAAAATACTCTCCTTTGCCTTGGTTACATATATCTGAAGAAGTAACTAAAGTAGCAATACAAAATAATTATAAAAAGGTCGGAATTTTAGGGACAAAATTTCTCATGGAAGGACCTGTTTATCGTGAAAAATTTGAAGAAAAAAATATAGAGTATTTAATTCCTCAATTAGAACAAAGAATTAAAATAAATGTAATAATTTTTGATGAATTAACATACGGTATAATACAAGAAGAATCTATGAATTATTTTCTTTCTGTTATAGAAAATCTAAAATTTAAGGGGTGTGATTCGGTTGTTCTTGGCTGCACAGAAATTCCTTTAATTGTGTTACCTCAAGATTCTTCATTGCCAGTATTAGATTCAACGAGAATTTTAGCAAGAGCAGCTTTAAAGTATGCAATATAAATAAATTTAACCAACATATTATATTCAAACAAACAGCTAATCGGGTAGCCGGGGGGGTTTCTCCCCCCAGCCCCCACACCACCGGACAT
>CAZIAH010000063.1:0-23224 GCA_964537715.1 uncultured bacterium
CCCCAACTGCATCCTCTCGAATCGTTCTGATCGGTGACAATCTCTCCCTGGGTGATCTTTGTGAACGTCCAGTTCCGGTCGTTGTGATAGAGAAAATTGGCCTGATTGCCGTAATTGGCTACGAACAGATCGAGATAACCGTCATTGTCATAGTCTCCCCAGGCACACCCTCTCGAATATCCGCCGTCTTCCACCACAACGCCTGTTTCGATTTTGATCAGCGTACCGGAACCCTCATTTCTGTAAAGGAAGTTATCTCCGTAATTGCTGACAAACAAATCGAGATCGCCGTCATTATCGTAATCCCCCCAGGTGCTTCCGAAGGAAGGACCCGTATCCATTTCGATTTGAGTAAAGGTTCCGTTACCATTGTTTTTATATAAATAATTTTTTTGTTGATTGACATCGTTTCCGTTCGCGACAAAAATATCCTGATCCCCGTCATTGTCATAATCCGCCCAACTGACGCCTTCTGAGAGCTTTCCATCATTTACGATTGCTCCGGAAGTGATCTTGAAAAACTCAACGGTCTGCGATTGACTCACGGTGACATTCACTGTATCGTTAATTGCATCGGGACAAACCACCTGAATGGTTCCGCTGCGGTCGATGTCCGGATTGATATTTTCATCCCAGTGAATATTGATCGATCCGTCTCCCGAACCGCTGCTGCCCGAAGTAATACTCAGCCAGGAACCGCCATTAATAACTGCGGCAGTCCAGTTCAAAGGTCCCGGACCAACGATCGATACCTGAAACGTGCTGTCTCCAGACTGCCAGGAAACCGGCATAAATGAAGGCTGGATTTCGACAAGATATTCGCCCCAGGCCTGAGTCAGTATCGCCTCCACAGGTGTGTTGACCGCCGTGGAGGATTCCAGACGGATGCGTCCCTGCCTTGAATTGTAAGGATCGGGGTTGGCATCGTATTCCATAGTGACGGTCCCATCACCTGAACCACTAACTCCCGAAACGATACTCAACCAGGAACCGCCTTGGATCACGGAAGCGGTCCAGTCCAGAGGCGCATCCGAATAATCAAGCACGGAGAAAAGCGTATCGCCAGCGGACCAGGATACATTGAGTGTTTCGGGTTGTAGAAAAAGCGCCTCCCAGAGCCGATTCTGATTGACATTCACTTCGACAGGAGTCTCAGCGGCAAGAGGACAATCGATTTGAATCGTGCCGGTTCTCCCGTTTAGAGCATCGCTGTTTTCATCCCAATGAATTCCAATCTGGCCGTCCCCCGAACCGCTGCTGCCCGAAGTGATACTCAACCACGATCCACCTTCCGTAACGCTCGCTGTCCAATTGAGCCCGTAGGAACGGTCGATAGTGACCTGAAGAGTACTGTCATCCGATTCCCAGCCCGTATCGATTTCAACTGGATCTGCAGCAATCGCATATTCAGCTCTGGATTGCACAATGGCCATCTCAAAAGGACTGTTTACGGCAGCAGGAGCGGTAATTTCAATCGTTCCTGTTCGATTGCTGGTTGGATCCGAATTCTCGCCAACCCAAAGAAGAACGGTATCATCTCCGGTTCCCGGAGAACCGTAAATAATCCCCAGCCAGGAAGTACCGCTTGTTACTGTGGCGGTCCAGCTCAACGTATCCGGCCCGTCCACGAGAACGTTAAAGAGCGTATCGTTTTCAAGCCAGTCTACCATCAGTGTTTCCGGAAGTGTGGCAATAAAATATTCAGCATTCGGCTGTGTGATATTGATATCGATGGGACTGTTCAATGCCTGAGGACAACTCAACCGGACAATTCCCGAACGCGGATTGATAACATCAAAATTGTCCTCGAAAGAAACTCCGAAAGAACCGTCTCCCACACCAGTGTTGTCTGTCACAAAATCGAGCCATCCTCCGCCGCTGATAATTGTAGCGGTCCAGCTCAACGGCTGCGATGAGATACAGTCGATATAAAATGAGACTTCTCCCGCCTGCCAACTGACTGTCGTATCCACCGGCGTGACATTGATCGAATCTTTATCGATCACCCAGGCGTATACGGAATCCCCGTCTTCGGTTGCCACAGGATAGGGGTCCGTGGAAAGATAAGTCTCCGTAGGGATGCCGGACAAATAATCGTCATAGAATTCGATGTAAAAGTCATCGATTCTTCCAATATTAATACTAACCGGATCTTCTTTTTTGGGAAATCCTCCTTCGGTCCAGTCCCGGTCATACACTTTCATGAAAAACGTATTTGCACCACCAACCATATAGGGCACAAAATCAGTGATATCCAGCACCATACTCTGATAAGGATAGTACATGGGCTTTGTGTATTCAACAAACGGATAATCATCAAATCTTTTTGCAATGTCGGGAAATTCAGTATCTCCCAATCCAAATGTGATCTTGCAATCCCCACGTGTTGAATCATGATACATATTAAAGATGGAGATCAATTGGGGATTGTATCCCTCTTCATTCTCATAAAAATAAGCATATTTAATGCGTTGCTGCATGCAAGCATACGACATAAAGTAAAAGCCATCCGGAACGTGTTCCCAAAAACCACCAATACCATCTTGGTTCACAATTTTAAAAGCGCCATATACGTAGGGATCTCCCAATTCTGTATACGGTCCGTAATTATCATTATAACCCACAATCGTATTGACACCAAAGTAATAATCAGACACATAATTGTTTAGTGAAAAGAAATCGCTATCGCTTAGTGAATGGTAAAAATAACTGGGATCCATTTCGATACAGGCCAGATGACCATCCGCAATAACCTGCTTTAATGTTTCGAGACCTTCGCTCGTGCTCAAATCAATGATTTGGTAATTAGTCTTTGATCGATACAACGGTGCTTCCCGCCAACCCGCTTCGTAGTTGCACCAGGAGGTCGAATCTGTTCTTGTATACGGTGTGCTGTCCGCAGGCTGGTATTGCCATGTGCAACAACCCGTATTGAAGAGAAGATCCATCGCATCCTCGACAGACCAGTATCTGAATATATCCCATCCTGCATTGATCCGGTGATAGATAAAGTCCGGAGAAAAGATTTTATCCGTATTATTCACAAGCTTGATTGCCGGCGTAAAAATAGCTGTATCTTGAAAAACTTCCCAAATATAATTTTTACTAAAATAGGACGAGGATAAATCCCAGCCGTGCTCTTTCGCCTCCTGAAAAGTTTTCATGTAATAGCCGGTCGCCCATCCTGCATCTGCCCAATAATAGCCCTGGTCCCCAACGGGAGGGAAATAAGGGTCATCCGACCAGTCCACACTGTCAGGAGACGCACCAAGAGGTGCATTTTCGACGAGAACAGAACTGTACCGGATACGTTCCAATTGATCTTCGGTCGGCGGTTGACGCATCACTTTTTTCCCGTTTATCGTTCTTTCGAGATCTTCTTTTTCGGCATACACTCCTTTATGTCTTTTGTATCTTTCAAATTCCTCATCGGTCATCATTCTTGTCGAATAATTTGAAATACCGGCATATGCAGTTAGATTCATGAGGACGATAAGACCGACAAAGACCGATTCGAAAAAATTGTATTTCATTTTTCTCATTTTAAAAACCTTTATTAGATTAAAAACATGTCGATTATCTGAGCAGCATCATTTTCCGGACGGCGCGGTAGGAATCGGCTTCCATGAGAAGAAGATAGATACCGCTGGGCACATTGTATCCGGAATCATTCTTGCCGTCCCATTGGATCGAATGGTATCCTGCCGGCTGCTGTTGGTGAAAAATGGTTTTGACCTCTTTCCCAACAACACTATAAATAACGATCCGAACATCGCCTGATTTCGGAAGTTGATATCTCACTTCTGTCTTTGGATTGAAAGGATTGGGAAAATTTTGAGAGATGGAATAGACCCTCGGAATTTTCGGTCCGTTGGCCAGGCCGGAAAGCGCCATCACTTCGACGATGACATTCGCCGTATCCAGACCTCCCTCTCCATCGCTGACAACATAACCAAACACATCCACCCCTTCAAAACCGGACGGTGCTGAATAGACAACGATGGTATCCCCGGATTGAATGGACACCAACCCCGCAGTCGCCGTGGTATCCAGCGATTGAATAAACAGAGGATCGCTGTCCGTATCTTCGTCGTTGTCCAGAATGGAAATCATGACGGTCGTTCCTTCGTAAACAGAAATCGAATCATTGGCTGCTATGGGACGATTGTTCGGTTTTGCTGTGATCTGGACAGTCACTCTGGCTGTATCGAGTCCGCCTCTGCCATCGCTGATCACATAGTGCAACGAATCCGTACCCACATACCCGGTGTGGGGCGTATAGGTGAGTGCGGCATTTCCTGAATTAATGGCAACGTCACCCCGGGTCGAAAGCGTATCTATCGATTGGATCGTCAATGGGTCCTCGTCTGGATCCGTATCATTGTCAAGCACATTGATCACAACCGCAACATCTTCGACTGTGGTTGTCTGATCATCGCATGCAACCGGGGGAGTATTGGGAATTGGATTCACTTCGATGACGACTTCCCCGGTATCCCGCCCACACAATCCGTCTGAAACGATATAATAGAAATGGTCGATGCCGATAAAGATGGAATCTGGAGTATAGGTGACGGTCGTATCTCCTGGATCGATCATTACTGTTCCGATTGTGCCCGTGGTATCGATGGACTGAATGGTCAACTGATCTCCGTCCTCATCCATATCGTTGTCAAGAACATTTATGACAATCGGATCGGTAATTAGGGTGACCGCCTGATCGTTTCCCGCGATTGGCCGATGCGCCCACTCTTTGATAACTACAAATTGATCCACAGCAATTTCGGTTGAATCCCAGGAAATCCCGCTCGGCCAGAAAATTTGTATCGAATCTACCGAAATGGCGTCTCCGAGACCGAATTCACAGTTCAGGCTGTTCTGGCTCAAATATCCAGTCTGACCAGACACTTCTTGCATTTGCCAGACCGGTTGTCCCGAAATGGTGGCTTTGATTTTTACACGCGCTCCGATGGCCGAAGCATTCGAAACGGTCCCGACACACCGGATATTGACCCAGTGGTTCTGACATGCATTGTTCGAATAGAAAAAATTGGCCTGATCGTAATTGGCGACAAACAAATCGATATCTCCGTCGTTGTCACAGTTCCCCCATCCAGTCCCGTATGAATCTCCGTTATCCTCGACGACCTTTTTCGATGAAATTTTGACAAAGGTTCCATCTCCATGATTTCTGTATAAAAAATTATTTTGTCCGGAATGATTGGCCACAAAGAGATCCAAAACACCGTCGTTATCGTAGTCTCCCCAGCTGCTGCCAAAAGAAGTTCCTTTGTCGGTCACAATCGCTCCGGTCGTTATCCGGTTGAAAGTACCATCTCCGTTATTATAATAAAGAAAATTATTTTGATCCGGCCGGTTGGTCACGTACAGATCCAGATAACCGTCATTGTTATAATCTCCCCAACTACATCCCTGCGATTTGCCGCCGTCATTGACAACATCGCCCGAAGTTACCCGAGTAAAATTTCCATCCCCATTATTGTGGTAGAGAAAATTGTTCTGGTTATTGTAATTGGCGACAAAAAGATCCAGATAACCGTCATTGTCGTAATCCCCCCAGCTACATCCCCGCGAATCCCCGACATCATTCACGATGGCACCGGAAGTCACTTTTTGGAAAGAACCGTTGCCCATGTTCCAATAAAGAAAATTCATTTCATTTTCACAATTGGCCACAAACAAGTCCAGTAATCCGTCGTTATCAAAATCTCCCCAACCACATCCCCGCGAAGAACCACCATCCTGAACCACAATGGTATTGGTGATTATCTCAAATTCTTTATTGCCTTTATTTCGATACAAATAGTTATTGCCCATATTCGCAACGAATAAATCCAGATCGCCGTCATTATCGTAATCTCCCCAGCTGCTTCCGAAAGACGAACCGGACTGCATGGTAATTTTTGTAAACGATCCATCATTCCGATTATCATACAAAATATTGTTTCGTTGCATCATGCCGCTTCCGTGTGTGACAAAAATATCCTGATCGCCATCGCCGTCATAGTCTGCCCAACTGATTCCCTGGGAAAGCATTTCATCGTTCACAATTTGTCCAGTACTGATTCGATCAAATTCCTCCCAGGCGTGTTGAGTGATTGAAACAGATCGAGAATCATTGATCGGTTCGCCGAAATCAACCTGAAGCTCGGCAACACGATCATGATCCGGGTCCATATTGGCTTCACAGGAAATCCCGATCTCTCCACTACCATTGCCGTTTTGCCCGGAAATGAGATTCAACCACGAATCTCCTTCAACGATAGAAATATTCCAATCCGGTGAAACGGGTCCTTCTACAAAAACCTGTAATACGCTGTCTCCGCTTTGCCAGGCCAGAACAAGATTACCGGGAGAAACCGAAATCGTATAAACCGCTTCGGATTGATTGACCACAAGATCGACGGGGGCATTGGCTGCTCTAGCGGACTCGATCCGTATCGTATCTCTGCGCAACAGGTAAGGATCGATATTCACGTCGTAATGCACGGCAACGGTTCCGTCTCCCTGGCCTGTACTGCCAGAAACGATTTGCAGCCACGACTCCCCTCCCAAAACCGAAGAAACCCAGGACAACGTATCCGGCCCGTCCACCAAGATATCAAAATAAACATCTCCTTCGAGATAAGTTACATTTGCAGTGAGAGGATCGACATTCAACAAATATGTGGCTTTCGATTGGGTAATCGTAATATCGACAGGTCCATTTTCCGCTTCAGAAGATTGAATCTGGATTATCCCGACACGATCATTTAAAACATCTGTATTCTCTTCACAGTGAACGGCAAAACTTCCACTAACCGAATCGCTGGTGTCCGAAACAAAAGAAATCCAGTCTCTTCCTTCGAGAATGGTAGCTTCCCAGTTCAATGAACCCAGGGAATAGCATTGAACATCGAACGTATAATCTCCCGTTTCCCAGGACACTAAAGTCTCTGTGGGGGACACTTCAATGAGGCGTTGATCTATGATCAATGAAAATACGGAGTGTCTGTTGATCGTACTGATCGGAAAATCATCCCCGGAAACAAGAGAGCAAATGGGATCCCCGGAAAGGTAATCGTCATAGATTTCCACAGCAAAATGGTCGATTCTGCCTGTCAACGCAGAGTACCCTTCCAAAGGATCGCGGTCATATACGGAAAGAAAAAGTGTATCTCCTGACTCAGTCAGGTAAGGCACGAATTCGGTAATATCCAGAACCATATTGTTAAACGGATAAGGATGGTCTCCTCCATTCAAGTTATAATCATCAAACGAAATCGTTGCAATGGGGGCCTCCGGATTTCCTATTCCTAATGAAACCTGACAATCCCCTCTGACATTATGATTTAAGGAAAACACCGAAATCATCTGCGGATTGTAATCCAAGCGATTTTCATAAAAATAGACATACATAATTCGCTGTTTCATACATTCATAAGAAATATAGAGGAACCCGTCTGCTTCATTTTCCCAATCTCCTTTACCCCAGGAATTGGCCACCTTAAAAGCACCGTATGTATTTGGATTACCGAATTCTGTATAGGGACCGAAAGAATCATCGTACCCAACAATGGTATTGGCGTGGTTTGTCGCAATTGGACCATAAATATCAGCCGTCCACAAGTCATTCGTTTCCATAAGAAGGTAATAATCCGCATTCACAGAAATCACTCCCAGATTCCCGCTGCTGACAAATTCTTTTAATGCTTCGATCCCTTCACTTGTAGAAACATCCATTACATTGAATCCGTTCAGAGAACGATACAAAACCGCCTGGCGCCAGCCTTCTTCGTCCGCCCAATCGGTGTAATTGATATCGTCATAGGGCAGCTTTCTCCACGTACAACAGCCAATACGATAGAGCAGATCCATGGCATCGCTGTAATAGGAACCTTCGTCCACACCGCCATTGATTTGATTGTAGATAAAAGCTGGAGAGAAAATGTAGTCCCGGAACTCCCAACTTGGTCCCGATACTTCAGAAAACCAACATCCCGAAAGATCCCATCCATGTTCTTTCGCCTCCTGAAAAGTCTTCGTATAATATCCGCAGGCCCATGTCACACAGGAGCCTTGCAGTCCCTGATCCCCAATAGGAGGAAACCAGTCGGTTTCAGAATTATCATAAGCAGAAGGGGCATCATACGATGGTTTTATTTCGACGAGAAAGCGTCTATCTTTGAGCTCTCGTAACTGTTTTTCCGTAGGAGGTCTCAATCCGGTTCCATGTCCGTCGATAATGACATTGTAATTCTTGCCCTCTTGATAAACACCAACGGCTGATTTAAATCGCTCAAACTCATCAACCGTCATCAGGCGATGGGTTATCTCATTTTGACGAGCAAAGCTTGAAACAAACCAGGAAAACGAAAACAAAAAAAGGAAAATAATAGGTATTTTATTCAATGATCTCACTGGCACCCATTTTTTATTCTAAGTAGTAATGTAATTATGATATAAGCAATAACTATACCACATCATATACCATATACATTACCAAAAAACTATGTGCTTATATAGCTGATTTTTAAGCACTTGATAAATGAAAAATTTTGGAGGCATAACGAGGATAAAAAAAGAAGCCATTTCAAATCGCAATATGTTGCAATTTTGTAAAAAATGAAAAGATATTGTCTCATTTATAAAATATAATACGTTTTTTTCAGGGTACGTTTGATCCTCTTAAGTCATTTATTCTTACCATAGCATTCGGAGCCATCCCTTTATAGGCACCCCAGCCATTCCCTGTATTCCCACTCGATAAGGTGCCTCTTCCAAGAACAGAACCAACCACATGGGTACTGTGACCCGTGACTGTGTTTTCAACATCATCATCAAGCGAGGAATAGGCAGAATAATCCTTCTTTTGAAAAGAGACCGGAAGATCGAAATTGACGGGATCGGTATCCAGACCGGAATCCAGAATCGCCACTTTCACGCCGGAACCTGTCCAACCCTGGGTCCATACATTGTCCGCACGGATCGCTTTATAACCATTATTGTTTAAAGGATAACACTCCCGTTCGGCAGTATCCACTCTGATGACAAACGGTAGGGATAACAAATCTAACAATTTATCGACAGGTAATTTGGCATGAAAAAAACCTTAGGGATGGTTTTCAAACGGAGGAGTATAACAGTTCATATCATACTGAATATCCAATTTTTCTAAGGCATTGAATTGTAAAAAAGTGGGTTTACTTTTAACATACACAATGACATTGAGCAAAGGGAAAAAGTTCTGTTTTTTTGACGCATATATGGATGCTTCCTTCATTTTTTCCTGAATTTGGATTTCAAGATAACCGCTTCCAATTTTATGTCTCAATTCAGTTGGAATGACAATTTGATTTTTTATATTATAAATATTCCCAGAATAAACATATCTAAAATTGATGAATATAAGATTCAGAAAAATAATAAAATAACATTCCTTCAAAATACTACCCCAAATAAGGACATGGAATTATTTACCAATATATCATGATAGCAAATACCATTCCTTATATTACTTGTTAGAATCTTACATAATGAATGATTTTATAACTTCAACGATAACAGTTCTATTAAAAATCAGAATGACAATTGTCAGAATAATTACTAAAAAGAGGCAAATTTTTCCTTTTGCATAACATCTAAAATTAAAAAGCCATAAGAATTAAATCTTATGGCTTATTACTTTAAGTATTATTCTAAATTAAAACTTATGGGACTTGAGAACCTTTACCCTGATTCAATTGGTAAATTGTATAATCTTCTCCGTATACACCTCCATCCATATTAAAGTCGGCCGATTCATAACCATTATTTCCCTGACTAACTTGATAATCTGCATAATCTTCTCCATAAACACCATCATCTCTATTCGAATCTCCAGCCCACATACCCCAAACCCCTGTTTCTAACTGCTTGGCTCCACCACTCCCATAATATTGATCTTCACTACCTGCAAAATCATAATCGGTTGGGGTTGGGCTCCCTTGAGCAAATGATTGTGCAAGCTTGCTCATGATCGAAAGATGGTTTCGATGCTTTACGACAATATAGTAACTGCCCGTCTCCACAAAAAGATTGATCTCCTTGGTTAGACCATCATCTGCGGCGATATACCCGTCGGCCAGTAATAAGGCGCTTCGTGAAATGACAGCGTGTCCATCTGCTTCACTGCGCAACTGGATCAACACCCAATCCACCACACCCGATGGAATCGGATCGATCACACGAAGATCTTCCACATATGGAGAAACCGTGGGAATATAACCTGCTAAATCGGTATTCATTTGATCAGTACTGGTGTTATAGGGCCCTTCAAGAAACACTTTTAACTGAAGTCTGGCAGGCGTGCGCTGCGTGTAGCTTCCCGGTGAATAATAATTCCAGTTTTGCTTTAACCTTCGATAAAGCGGATCGTCCCATTTTGCAGGTTTGGAATTTACATTTGGATCTTCATTCCAAAATATTTTTATTTTTTGATCGGTCGTATCATATAAAAAAATTTCTTCTCGATAATCACCTGTCACATCTGCCACATACAAAAAATAACCGGCTCTGATCGTCGGCGTATAACCCATAGTCGTCCAGACATCGTCTCCATCGATAGCATCAAAAATACCAACATGAGTACCTGAAGCTTTTCGTGCCTTGCCTGTAATATATTCCTTATCCGTTCCCTCCCAGTCTATTGTGCATATAATCTCAATTCCATTGGCATTGGAATCAGGAGAGACCGTATTAAAACCCTCGGGCAATGCGTCATACATACTGTAAAAGTAATCTTGATTTCCCGAATAATCAACCACCCATGGCTGTTGTGGAATTGCTTTCGTGGTACATATATCAGGCGATCGGCAGAACACTTCACAGTAATCATTCCCCCCTCCCGTATCAAAATTACCTCCAGCGATACTCTGCGGTTCGCGATAGTTTCCCGATAGGGAAGTGGTCCGCCAGGTCCACACCGAATCCACATCTGTATGCCCGGGTACATACCGCAGCATAGATGTACTCCAAAGGCCAGTCACATAAGCTTCATTACAAACTACCCATTCCAAGCCTGGCAGATCGCGCCGGAAATCTCCAACGATGACTCCATCCAAATGATCAACATAATGCGTATGATTCTCATAAATCCACCAATGATCTCCTCCTTCGTCAATCTCTGTACCGTCATCGTCAATCATGTTCCCCCCAACCACTTCATCCAACCCATCCCCATCTACATCCGCACAAATTGGAGCACCATGCGCCTGCCCCCAATAGCCTTCATAGTAACTAGTATAAGGAAGACCATAAGATGCATTTTGATCCACCCTCCAGATCAACGCCTTAGTTTCAAGATTAAAGGCGAAAAGGGACCGATTGATATAATAGGTTGCATCTGAATGATTAGCATCGGTCAAATCATTGGTTTGGATGATCGCATCACGATCCCCTTCGCCTCGAAGGTTCACAATAATAATATGCGCTGCTTTTTGGTCGTCGTTCTCAAGATAATTTTCGACATGTATTGAATCTTCGAATGTACCTGTTTTACCATCGAACCACCAGACAATATTATCATCATCAAGCGCGACAATTTCAATCTCTCCATCTCCATCAATATCCGCTGCGCCGTGTTTTGAACCTCGATTATATTCACCGACACCGAATGGACTGTCAATGAGAATAGGAGAAGCCCAAAGGCTTTTTATCTGTCCATCATTCTGATCATAATAATATACATACAATGCACTCTCTGTACGAAATACAAAGTCCATGTCACCATCGAGATCAATATCCACTGTTAAAAACTGGTATTCCCAGGGACATTCAGGGACTGAAAAGGAAAGGGGACTCGAACCACTATATTGAGGAAAATCACCCCTAAGCTGTAAAGGAAGTGCTATAAATAATACAAAT
Source organism: uncultured bacterium (assembly GCA_964537715.1). Classification (GTDB taxonomy): domain Bacteria; phylum Zhuqueibacterota; class QNDG01; order QNDG01; family DSAB01; genus CAZTZL01. The sequence goes on from CAZIAH010000063.1 coordinate 11,905, forward strand.
ACAATTGATCTGATAACTCTTAACGTTCTGGTCATCGCCCTCCTCGAATTATTCTATCAGGAAATTTTACCTAATCCAAATTTAGCGGAGGATCGTCATTTTCCGGATTTGTCTGAAATTCCCCGCTTGCATCTGAACAATATACATACCGCTGGGTACTTTTACTCCGTTATTGTCTCTTCCGGTCCAGGTAATTTTCTGATAACCCGCTTCCATTTTTTCTTCGACCAGAGTCTTGACTTCCTGACCAAGCAGATTGTAAATCATAATCGATACATCCGCATTTTCGGGCAGTTGAAATTCGATCATTGTTTCTGGATTAAACGGATTCGGATAATTCTGGGCAAGACCATAATTTTCTGGAATGGGCTTCATGCCCATAACACTAATGGGGCCAAAAAATTTGCTTTTCCCATCCGTGGAGATTTCTTCTACTTTATACCAGTATAAAACATTGCTTTCAACATTTTTGTCACAATAAGAATACTCCTGAGCGACTGAAGTATTTCCCTGGCTCGGAATTATTGCAGTAGTGATTTTGCTATAAACGTCATCTTCAGACAAACTTCTCCATACGTGAAAGCCAGCACTGTTGAGTTCGCTTTCCGTGCGCCACGTGATTGTGACACCTTCTTCCTTACTTGCGGAAGCGACAAGATTAGACATGGCTACCGGAAGAGAAAAATCCGTTAACGTTCCAGGAATAGATAACTCTGAACCTGTATAATCAACAGTAAGAGGATGACCTTTGACTAAATAATCTGGAATACCACCATACCATGTTATACTTGAAGTTGCATCAGTCATCTGATATTCGATAGTTACTGTAACAATTGTTGTCCAATCTACATATCCAATTTGTTCAAGCGTACCAATGTCATACGTATAAACATATTGAACTCTACCTTGATAAACACCAGTTGGACTATAATCTTCAGTAGTATTATAGTCTGGTGATGTAAAATGCTGATTCGAAAATGTGACATAAGTATCATTCGGAATCTGTGCTTGAAGATACGTATCTAAATAAAACGCATCTTGAAAAACTCTAACATTATAGGAAGAAGATGTATTTGATTTTGCTTGCACATTAATACTTAATTGTGCCCATCCTGATGAAGGAGTGTTAAAAGAATGGCTGGCCAATGTTAGACGTGTATCTATTTCACCAGTAGCCCACACACTTTGGTAGTTAAGGAATAAAACAATTATCAACGCTACAATAAACAGTATCCTTTTAATCATTTTAAAATCTCCTCTATAATTTATTATTGACTATCTGAATGTTTATTCTGGAACCATAGAATTTTTACCTTGATTTAATTGGTATAATGTGTAATCTTCACCATACACCCCACCGTCTAAATTGAAATCACTACATTCGTAACCATTTTTACCTTGATTTAATTGGTACAATGTGTAATCTTCACCATATACCCCACCATCTTGATTTCCATCCCCCGCCCACATTCCCCAAACCTCGGGGTCTGATTCCAACTGCTTAACGCCACCAGATCCATAAAACTGAGTCGAACTGATTGTGAAATCATAAAGCATCGAAGAGCCGCTACTCAGTGCAACCGGATTCGCACTCATCACTCTTAGATGATTTCGGTGATCGACCACAATATAATAATTCCCTTCTGCAACGTCAAGTGCTATTTGACCAGTCGTTCCATCGTCCGCGACAATACGTCCGTCGCTGTTTAAAAATGCACTTTTCGAAGCCACTGCTGTCCCCGCAGGAGAGGTTCTGAGCTGTACATAGATCCAATCAACCACATCATCAGGAACTGTGGCACTACGGCCGTCCGCATATGGAGATGTCGATGGAATATAGCCATTTCTTTTCAAATTGGTTCGCATCGTATCGCCATTTGCATAATAAGGACCTTCCAAGAAAATCTTGATTTCTACCTGAACCATCTGCGACTCTGCCCCATAATGTGCAATATAGTAGGAAGGTTTTCCTCCTGCTGATGAAAAGTCCCCACCGACATAGAAATTTTCTTCACCAATCGCGTATACATAACTATTCAATCCGCTCCCAAATGCATTCCAGCCGCTTCCATCATATTTTGCAATATAATATGCATCTGTACTCCCGGCCTGAATAAATGCCCCCCCCACATACACATTGGTTCCGCTGACACAAATGGAATATACTTCATCATCTACACCGTTTTCGCTTCCCGTGCCCAGTGAACTCCATGAACCTCCATCCCATTTGGCAATGTTATTGGCAACATTTCCACCGGCTGTACTAAACATTCCGCCGATATACACATCGCTCCCATTGACGGTAATGGTCTCGACAACTCCGTCCACACCGCTTCCCAACCCAGCCCAACCATTTCCGTTGGTATCACACTTTGCAAGATATTGTATTGAAGGATCACCGCCCGCTTCTGTAAAACTGCCGCCGACAAACAAACTGTCTCCCTTGAAATCCAGTGCATAGACAACATCATTGACTTCACTCGCAAATGCGCTCCAATTTGATCCTGAAAATTTTGCCAAATAGTTCATAGGAATCGATCCGGAACGTATAAAAGCACCACCCGCGTACAACGTGCCATTTTTTATCGTCATCGAAATGACCGAGGCGTTCAATCCCTGTCCTACCTGGGACCACGAGGATCCATTCCATTTAGCGACATGATTCGCAATTATTCCCCCGGCTACTTCAAATTCACCGCATGCATAGACATTACTTCCGTTTACAATAATATCATTAACAATATTGTCTACTCCGTTTCCCAGAGGATACCATTGCGCTCCATTCCATTTTGCAATATGATTCGCCAAGACACCACCTACCACAGTAAAGCCACCACCCACATAAACATTGATTCCATCGACGGTGATGACATAAACCGAACCGTTTGAACCGTAAGTTTTATTTGTATTGAGACTGGACCAGCTGCTCCCATTCCATTTGGCAATTTTACTTACACCGACATCACCTGCCTGATCAAAAAATCCTGCAACATAAACATCCGTTCCACCGACTACCGCAGAAACCGTACTGTTCACACCTTGACCAAGCGCAGACCAACTGCTCCCGTTCCACTTGGCAATACGATTGGCTTCAAAGACACCGGCATGCCCAAAGACACCGCCGGCGTAAACATCCGTTCCAATTACCGCGATAGATTTAACATCACCATCGACACCCCCACCCACAGCAGACCAGTTGTTACCATTGGTATCACATTTGGCAATATTTGAAACGCCAGTCAGGCCTCCCGCTTTATTAAAAAAACCGCCTACAAATAGCAGATCCCCTTTAATACCAAGAGCATAAACACTCCCACCAGAATCATCTATCCCAAGACCCAACGCTGACCACGAACTCCCATTCCATTTGGCGACACGGTTAGCATTCCCGCCGCCTGTTACAGTAAAATCACCACCGGCGTATAAATTATCATGGGCATCCACGGTTAAAGCATTTACCTTTGCATTGACTCCGCTTCCTACATCCGTCCAACTGGTTCCATTCCATTTAGCAATATATCTTATCGTACTATTACCGCCTGCTTCAGTAAAATCTCCCCCCACATACACATCATGATCTATTACTGCAATCGCATAAACAATGCTGTTCACACCGTTAGTTGGCCCACTACCCAGTGAATTCCAAACACTTCCATCCCAAACTGCTACATGTCGGGCACTATTCCCTCCTGCTTGCGTAAAAAGTCCGCCTGCATAAATATTGTCGCCATCGATTGCAATCGTAAAAACAGTGCCATTCATACCACTGCCAAGTGAGTCCCAGTCACTCCCATCCCATTTCGCGATATAATTGGCAGATTGGTTCCCGGCCACAGTAAAACTTCCTCCTACATAAACATTCCCTTCCCCATCAATCGCCAATGCGTAAACATAACCATCTACACCTGGCAAACCAAAGCTATCATCCCAATCTTCATCGCCGGCAATAGAAGCCGGTCTGTTCGAAAAAGAGGTCACGTGCCTTTTCCTGACAAACCTGGGATTGCCGCTCGAATCGGTAAGCAAGTTCCAACCTTTTGTATTATAGCTTCCGTTCGGGTCGGCAGCATCCAAATCCAATGATCCATCGTTTTTGAGTATATTTTCAAGAGGTCTCAACGACTTCTGAGTTTCTTTCGGATCAGCATTTGAGACAATCTGCCCTAGAAGAACAATCAGTCCTGTTGAAATTGTTATCATCAATCGCTGATATTTTAAATCCACTGAAAGATCCCTATAAGTAACTATGGAATAAGTGACTTAGCACTACATTTCTAAATAAACAAGATATCACCTCCATCTTTGCACATATCATACCAGAAAAATGGGTACAGGAAAAAATATAAGAGACGTTATTAAATTGATAAATAACAAATAGTTATAAAAATTAAACGTAGTTGAATATTTCCCAATATATTAAAATAACAGCGCATTAGGAAAATTTTTCCTTTCAAAATGAAAAATATGATTTAAAAAATGATAAACGGTAAGATTTAAAATCAGATCGGATAATCTGACAAAAGAATAAAATTTTCAGGAAGATACTATAATGAACCAACCATTAAAAAGAAAAGCAGGCTTTCAGCGGGATTTTACAACACCGACTCTTTCACAGTATGTTCTAACGGGACATCGGCTGCACCAGGGACTGATCGGTTTGCACAGAGTCTGTCCGAAGGCCACCAGAATATCATTATACGGAATCCACCAGATCTCAGGCAACTTTTCTCTCAATGCCATCTCGGTTTCCTCCGGTGTTTTGGTTCGAACATAACCGAACCGGTTGGAAATCCGATGCACATGCGTATCCACACAGATACCCGGCTTCCCAAAACCCAGGGTAATCACCAGATTGGCTGTTTTTCGACCCACGCCGGGAAAGGTCAACAATTCATCGAGATCATCGGGCACTTTTCCATCGTATTGCTCCATAAGAATTCTGGAAACGGCAAGAACAGTATCGGCCTTTCGCTTGTAAAATCCGACAGGAAAAATCAACTTTCGAATTTCCTCCGAGGATAATTTCAGCATGGCATCCGGCGTTTTCGCTTTTTCAAACAAACGCCCGGAAGCCAGAGTGGTCACTTCGTCTTTCGTACGCAGACTGAGAAGCGTCGATATCAAAATCTGATACGGATCTTTCGATCTCTCGGCCACCAGAGTGACAATCGGAGCCTGCCAGTGGGCGTACTCTTTTTCCAATATTTTTAAAACGCGGACAACGGTCGCCGTATCCAATCTATCTTCTCCAAGGAAATAAAAACAGATTTAATATACTTCGATGTGTTCTGTTTGATATTTTGACATTGTCTTTTGCAGTTTGTTTGTCATTTGTTCATTGGGATTTGTAATTTCATGATTCCTCACACAAAACTGCATGGAGCCGATTTTATCAAGAAAGGTACTTTTTCACATTATCCAGTTTCCGCCGTTCTTTCTTGGTGGGTCTTCCTTTATATTTCAAACGGGATTTCTTCTCTGTCTTATAAAAAAGGTTGAGCAATTCTTCGTTTTCCTGTATCAGGGAATGCTTGACTTCTTCACGATACAACAGCCTTGCCTCTTTCGGAGACAGTCCGCGCTGAGCCAATGCAAGAATCTCGACAGCGCGATACCGGTCGTGGTGGTGAATGGTTAAATGATCACCGACTCGGACAAACTTGTGCGGCTTGACCGACCGTCCATCGATCTTGACCTTGCCCCCTTCGCAGGCCTTGAGAGCCTGGCTTCTCGTTTTGTAAAATCGGGCGGCAAACAGCCACCGGTCGATTCGAACGGTTTCTAGAGATTCTTTTGTCATCAACAGTACTGTCATTCAATAAAATCAGTGACTTCTTACTCGGATAAAATAGAAAAAGATTTTGAACAATCCAAGAGAAAACCATTTCATGTCGTATCGCACCTTTTCCTTGCATTTATCGCCGAAATGGATATATTCGTATAGAACAATCTTTCGGAGTACGATTGAGTAAAACATTGAAAAATCAGTTCGAAAAAATGATTCTTCAATTTTTCGATGCCAATCCCGGAAAGATCTATAAAAAGCGGGAATTGGCCAAGAAGATCGGAACCGTAAACGCGGAATATCAGCTTTTCAAGAAAACGATCCGACAACTGGCCGAAGAAGAAAAAATTTCAAGATACAAAGGCAACAAGTACGGAAAGTTGAAAAAACCGGATATCGTGACAGGAACGCTGCACGTCAAAACCCAGGGATACGGATTTCTCATTCGCGACGACGGCGGACAGGATGTTTTCATCAGTCCGAAAAACAGGTCCGATGCCGCGCATCACGACCGCGTCAGGGTAATGCTCCTGACACAGCCGGTTGATAAACTTCCTGAAGGAAAAATTATCGAGATATTGTCACGGGGCCACAATAAAATCGTCGGGATTTTCCGGGAAGATAGAATGTACAACTATGTCATTCCCGATGAACTGAAACTGTCCCGGGACATTTACATCAGTGAAAAAAACCGGGGAAAAGCGCAATCCGGTCAGAAAGTCGTCGTGGAAATCCTGAAGCGGAACAATATCCGCCGAACCGTCGAGGGCAAAATAATCGAAGTACTCGGACGTCCCGGCGAACCGGGAGTCGATGTCCTTTCCGTCCTGCACCGTTACGATCTGCCCGAAAAGATTCCGGCCAAAATCATCAAAGCCGCCGAAGAAATCGATGGTGAAATATTTAGAGAGACCGTCGAAGCCCGGTTGGACCTGAGAAGCAAATTGATTTTTACGATCGATCCGGAAGACGCCAAAGATTTCGACGATGCCATTTCGCTGGAAAAGCTGCCCAATGACAACTTTTGTCTCGGCGTTCATATTGCGGATGTCAGCCACTATGTCGAACCGTCTTCTCCCATTGATGTGGAAGCATTAAAGCGCGGCACCAGCGTTTATCTCGTGGACCGAGTGCTTCCGATGCTCCCGGAGCGTCTTTCCAATGAGATATGCAGTCTGAAGCCCGATGAAGACAGACTCACTTACAGCGTCCTGATGGAACTTACCTCCGAAGGGATTCTGAAATCGTATCAGATTCGGGAATCGATCATCCACAGTAAAGCCCGGTTCAGCTACCGTCAGGTTCAGAATATCATCGACGCTTTAAAATTGCCGGGCAGAGAGAAAAAGTTCGATGATCTGATTCCCTTCGTAGATTTAAAAAGCAGACAAGAGCTCTTCGACGTCCTGCCACTGATGGTTCGCCTTTCCGGTTTGCTTTGGAACCGGTGGGAAAAGAGCGGCAGCATCGACTTCGATGCGCCCGAGCCGAAAGTGGTGCTGGACAACAATAACCATCCCATCGAACTGGGCGTCAGGGAGCGTTGGGAAAGCCACAAACTCATCGAAGCATTCATGCTCCTGACCAATCGAACCGTTGCCGAACACATTCAGAAACTGCGCCAGCAAACGGGTAAAAAGTTCTCATTTGTCTACCGCGTTCACGAAAGACCGAAAGGGAAAAAACTGGAGGAGTTTATGCATTTCCTGTACGCACTCGGTTACAAAATGGACAGCAGGAATAAAATCACGCCAAAACAATTCCAGCGGCTTCTCGACCATTTCCGGGGAACCAAACACGAAATTATTTTGGAAGAGGTGGCGCTTCGAACCATGATGAAGGCGCTTTACTCGACACACAATGAGGGTCACTTTGGACTGGCGTTCAAGCACTACACCCACTTCACCTCTCCCATCAGAAGATACCCGGATCTGATCGTCCACCGGTTACTGAAAAGTTATCAGCAGAACCAATCCCTGCTTCCCAAACTGCCGGCGAGGCTCAATGAGATTTGCGAAATCGCGAATGAACGGGAGATCGTCGCCCAGGAAGCCGAGCGGGAATCGATCCGGGCCAAGCAGGTCGAATTCATGGAAGATCATCTTGGAGAAGAATTCGACGGCATCATTTCCGGTGTTACTTCTTTCGGGATCTTTGTGGAAATTCCTCAGTATCTGGTAGAGGGACTTGTTCACATCAGCGGGTTGAAAGATGACTACTATCTTTTTGATGAGAAAAACTACCGGCTCGTCGGACAGAATGGAAAGGCCGTTTACCGGCTCGGGGATTCGATTCGTATTCGCGTGGCCAATGTGCTGAAAGAAATGCGGAAAATCGATTTTGTTCTGGCGGAGTAAAATCATGCTTTTTAAACAGGATAAAAATGTGTATCGATATATTATTTTGATCTTTCTCTTTTTTGCATCGGTTCGGGGACAGGACAAATCCACCCGGCCCGAAAACAAACCGGCCATACCTTTCTTCACATCTATACCCGATACCGTTTCGGGATTCGATGTACTCCACTACCGACTCAATTTGAACTTCCCTTACCGGAGCAGTGCGTTTTCCGGAATCGTCAAAATGAAATGTCTGTCCCGGCAGGACAACCTGAATACCGTTTCTTTTGACATGGTAGATTTGACCGCGGATTCGGTCTGCCTTCGGGGAGCAAAAACAGCCTTCAACCAGGCACAGGATTTGATCGATCTATCCATCGCCCCGGCAATCCACCGGGACGACACCTTTTCCGTGGCAATTTACTATCACGGCGCTCCCGATGAAATCGGATTCTACTTCTACGACAGGTGTGCCTACACATTCACCGAACCGGTTTTTTCAAGATACTGGTTTCCCTGTCACGACGTGCCCTGGGACAAAGCCACGGCAGAATTGTTCATCACTGTGCCGAAGGGTATCGAAGTTGCCTCCATCGGCCTGTTAAAGAGCCGGGAGCTCAGTCCGGACCATCTCCGGGAAACCTTCTACTGGAAAACCGAATATCCGGTGGCGACTTATCTGATTTGCATCACCATGTCCGAAGATTACGCGCACTGGTCAGACTGGTATGTGACCGGTCTCGGGGATTCCGTTGAAATGGCCTATTATATTTTCCGGGAAGATTCTGCCAATGGAGTGAAAGATTTTGTGAATATGGTAGATGCGATAACATTTTACTCGGATCACTTCGGAGAGTATCCGTTCGAAAAATACGGAATGGCGGAGGTAGAACCCTTTTCGATCGGAGGTATGGAACACCAGACCATGACCACAATCAACAGCGACTGGCTTCAGGGAAACCGATCCTACGAGGACGGTCTGGTTCACGAACTGGCCCACATGTGGTGGGGCGACGCCGTCACACTGAACGACTGGCCGGCCATCTGGCTCAACGAAGGATTCGCGTCTTATTCCGAAGCGCTTTATAGCGAACACAAAGAAGGACCGAACGCACTGAAGGCAGACATGGAACATTTCAAAAAGATCTATTTTGACCAGGCAGCTCAGGAAGACTTCCCCATCTACAATCCGGGATGGGTGGAGCTTTTCAACTATGGCATTATCTATAAAAAAGGAGCATGGGTACTCCACATGTTACGGCATGTTACCGGGGACAAAAATTTTTGGGCCATTCTCAATCAGTATTATGAAACCTATAAATACGGCAACGCCTCCATTGCCGATTTTCAGACCGTCTGTGAAAACGTGACCGGCATGAATCTGAGCTGGTTTTTCGACGAATGGCTCTATCAGGCGGGATATCCGAAACTTCAAACCTCCTGGAACAGCCGGCCGGTTGAAGGAAATCGATACGAAATCAATATCGATATCGAACAAACTCAGACCGTTGGACCTGTCTTTAAAATGCCGATTGATTTGCGGATCTCCTTAACCGAGGGAAACCATGACACAACGGTATGGATCGAAAATGAAAAAGACGTGTTCTCTTTCCGTCTTAATTCCGAACCGCTGTCCATTTCCATCGACCCGGACGGCTGGGTGCTTCTTGAATCGGAAATGGTTACGTGGTCATATCTACGGTCCAATGACACACCGGACCTATACCAACTTTATCCCAATTTCCCGAACCCTTTCAACAGCACGACCTGGATCGATTACAACATCCCGAAAATCGCAACCGAATCCACAGTCACTATCACGATTTACAACCTTCAGGGAGGAAAAGTCCGCACCCTGCTTAAACGAAACCAGAGAGAGGGATGCTATCGAATCGACTGGGATGGAAAGGACGCGACAGGAACCTTGCTGCCCTCCGGAGTTTATTTGATTGAACTGTCGGCCGGAACCTTCAAAAAACAGTTGAAAGCGGTTTTGATCAAATAGATTCTAGCCAAACAGCGGGAAACTTTTGAAAGAGATAAATCGTTTTATTCTAAAATAAACGAAATGAAAAAAAGGGTTGACTTTTAGAATATTATTTATATAATTATCATTTGATATGGCCTTCTTTTGGGGAGACAAAAAGTAATGAAAACCAAAATTATCCTTTTTCTTTTATTGATCACCTCTTTCATTTTGAATGCGCAGATTCAAAATGAAAAAAGCGTGGTCTTCAAACCTTCCGAAGGTTTTCAGAAAACCAGAGGATTTCTTGATCAGCTTTTCGATTCGAATAAGCTCAGCATCTCCCACAGTTATTCACTCTCCTACTATACGGCCGGAGGAAAAGGATACAACCAGGGCCTTTATCTCAACACGATCAATTATCAATTTTCCGATCCCCTGCTGATGCAGGTGCGCTTCGGCTATTTGCATCAACCGTTCGGCGGATCGAATATGATATCCAAGGAAACCAACAACAAGTTTTTTGTGCAAAGGGCCATGCTTCAATACCAGCCCTTCAAGAATACGACTTTGGTCATCGATTATCAGACCTATCCTTCGCCGCTGATGAATCCCTATTACCGAACATGGTAACAATGAGAGATGCATCGGCGTGATTATTTGCAATACAAAATTCACAGTCGTCTGACCGAGATTTTGTCACTCGGTCATTTTTTTATTGACACAAAGGGGAAAAATGGTTACCCAGAGAAGACGAAGAATTCGTCCTTTGCCTAAACCCGCACACCAGCCCTACAGAAGGAAACGTCCTTTAAAACCGAATACGAACTGGAAAGGTAGTCTTGTAAAATCTCTCATAGTGCTGTTTGTTTTGATCGATGTCGTATTGATTTTATTCATCATCAGACAATGTTCGAAGCCTCCGGTCGAAGAAGTTGTCGTCAAAGAGGAACCAAAGGTTCTTCAAATCGAAGTTTTGAATGGCTGCGGCGTTCCGGGTATCGCCGGGAAATATATGGATTATCTTCGCAAACAGGGATTCGATGTCATCCGTGCCGAGAATTACGAAACATTCAATGTTCTTAAAACGATGGTCATCGACCGGCGGGGGAAAATTCAAAATGGGATACGAATCGCCTCGACCCTCGGACTCGGAGAAGACCGCGTCCTTCAGGAGGTGAATGAAGCCTATCTGATCGATGCCACGGTGATTCTCGGAAAAGATTACAA
>CAZIAH010000064.1:0-22538 GCA_964537715.1 uncultured bacterium
GCTTCGCTCTGTATCTGTGGAAAGGCTCTGGATTTTTTCTGCAAGACGAGCCCGGCTGTATTGAATTCTCCAGAGATATTCTTCCGCCCCACTTTTTCTGAGAATGACTTCACTCTTTTCCAGATAATCGTAAGCGGATCGAACATCCCCAGCCATTTCACACGCCTCTGCCAAATTTTTATACAGGATGCCCTCTTCCCGCCACATGCCCAGCTTCTGCGCTATTACGATAGCCTCTTTGAAATGATCTTCTGCCTGGTTAAGATGCTCGATCTTGAGAAGCGTTTTTTGGATTTCACTGATAAGATTTTTCTCCGAACCCGTTTGTTCTTTGGCCTGGATCACCAAAATATTACCAAGTGCCGTACGAAGATACAGCAAATCCCGGTCTCCGCCGATTGAAGACAACCGGTTTAATTCTTCCTGGAAACAGATTTTTGCCTCATCGATATGAGTCGCATTTCGACGAATTTCATAGTCTGCAATGGCGACATTGCCCAAATTTAATGTATTGATCAGCCGGCCTTTTACATCTTCCTGTTTTTTACAATATTCTCTTGATCGGTAAAAATAATCCCAGGCCTCGTCGAATTGACTCAAACGAAAACAGAGCAGGCCCAGCCGATTCAAAGTCATCCGTTCAGCCAATCGATCCTTTCGTTTTTGAAACAGTTCGAGACGTTTCTTTTCATATTCAACGGCCTGCGGGAATCGTTTCAATGTTTCCAGACTTTTTCCAATCAATCCATAGACCAGCGCCAGTTCATCGGCCTCGGTGAATCCTTCGGACAGGGCTCCACCGATCTCCCCCATTCCCCATATCGGAAATATCGGAATGGATAATCCCAAAAACTCGGCATGAATATAACTCTTCTTTGCGGGACGAATCGATATATCCCGCTTCAACAACAACTGTTCGGCCTTTCTAGCATATTTAAGGACATCTTCTGGTTCATTCATAAGATGATACTGATAGGCGATATTCCGGTAATCCCGCTCCACTTCGTTCCATCGCTCATACCGCAGATCGCGTTCGAGTATCTTTTCATAAACACTGACAGCCTCTTCGTACTTTCCCGCAATTTGATCCAAAAGGGCCAGCCGGTGCTGTGTCCGAAGCAGATCGTCTTCGCGGTCCAGTTCGGTATACAACCGGATAGCTGTTTTCAGAGATTGGCCGGATGTTTCAAATTCTTCGGCAACGGTTCCGCAGTGACCGAACTGCTCATAAAAAACAGCTTTCTCCAGAGGACGTGTAAAAGTGGTATCGAGGTCCAGCCGGTAACGGTAATATTGATAAGCCTTTGAATATCCGAATTCACCCAGATGATAGAAATTATTCGCCAGATTTTGTGACAGCATGGCTTCCATCTGCGGGTCCTGTTTTTCATTGTTCAGTTCCAGTGCAGCGGTAAGAACCTCAATCGCCTTTTCATAGTAATGGACTTCCTTTGCCTGATGCCGAAAGGGGAGAATCCTTGCCAGAAGCCGGACGGGTACCGTGATTATCTGTTTGGACTTGCCCCAGAAATTGTACTTTTTCTGCTTCTCCGCTTCGGATAATTTTTCGAGCAATTCGTAATTGAATCCGAGAGTCCGGTAAGGATAGATCATGCGGTAATCTTCGGCCAAAGCGGCGTCTAAGAAACGATTCGACCGCTTCAAAATTTCGGAAGATCTCTCTCCTTGATAGGACAACGCCAGTCCCAATCCGTACAAATAGATGGGATCGTTCGGGTGCGACTCCAGTTTCTGTTCATAGTCCCGTACCGCCTCATCGATCTTCCCGCTTTGAAACATACATTCGACCAGCCCCCGCTGCAGACGCGCGTCTCTCGGACGGATCTCCATAGCCTTCAAATAACGTGCAGCAGCCAGCGCAAAATCTCCGGAAACACTCAACCGCTCCGCAGAAGTGAAAAGAAGTTCGAACAGAACCGCTTTGGCTTCCGATACAAAAACACCTCCTTCGATGGAACGGTAATTCTGAATCACATCTTCCAAAAGATAGATACCTTTTAGCTCATCTCGCATCCGGCCGTACACCCTTGCCTGCAGTATCCTCGATTTGGCATGCGCCCATACCGCCTCCGGAACAATCTCTTCGACCTTTTCAAATTCCCGTATGGCCTGCGTATATTTTTTGTCCTCTGTCAGAGATTCCCCGATTCGCAATTGCGCCTCTGCCTTTAAATCGGGAAATTCTGATGCCTCCTGAACAATTTTCTGATATCCTTTGATTCTCTCCGGGACTGATCCTGTGATTTGGGCCAGGAGCCGGTCCGATGCCCGTTTCCTCCAGAGAGGCACCCGATTCAGATCCCTGAGAACAGCAAAATAACTCTGTCTAGCTGTTTCTATCTGCCCTTCCTCCTGCAAAAGGTCCCCGATCCGAAGCTGAGCCTGCGCACGCCAGTGGCGCAAATCGTAGTAAGAGCGAACCACCTGTCCGTAGGCAGAAAAACTCTGTCCATTTTCCCCGATTTCATGGTACAAATCTCCCTTGACAATCCAGGCTTCGGCCACCGCACTGGAGATATCAGGATAACTGTCGGTCACCCGTCCGCACAATTCGATCCGCTCTAAAATCGGAATGCTGGACAACGTCGCCAGCTTGAGTTCTGCCCTTGCTGCTTCTCTCCTATAAACATGATAATTGTGAACCACAGATTCCAGAATCATCTGTGCTTCTGCATTTTCCCCAAGAACTTTAAGTATTTCCCCTTCCTGCACCATGGCTTTCGCAACCCATGCCGAATCTCGGGGAAAACATTCCCGAACCCTTCGATACCCCAGAACCGCTTGATAAAGAGCCGCAGATGTCGTCACTTCTCCGAACCGATCCAGGGCCATAAAAAACTGACTCTCTGCGGAATGGCCTTTTCCGGGTAGTCCCCCTGTTGGAATCGACCAGACATCCGTTCCACCACTTCGTCCTGAAGAAAAGACGATCAAATCTGTATCGGCACAACAGGGAAAGTCATCGAAGTAAAATCCGGATGTGATCTGTATTTCTGGATAGGAAGAAAAAGAACTTTCACTTGGCATAAACGGCTTTTCCAAAACCAGTGTTTTTTGCCAGATCGAACCATTGTCCTGGGGGGTGATTTGTCCGTCACGGTTCGTGTCTTTATTCAATCGAACAAAAACGATTCCTTTTCCGTCAATCGTCCAGTTTCCCTGTTCTTCAATAAATGGACTTTGAATGATTGGATAAACCGTGCTTTCTCCAGCAGCCAATTGCTGTTCTTTCCCCGCATAAATCACATAGAGGTCTCCGTTGGGATCATTCCGGTAGGAAGTGAAAAGAACCCAGTCATTGTCCGGTGCCCATTTGGGCTCGGTTCCGCCGTCGAAAGTGAGCTGCCTGTTCCGTCCTGTTTTGAGTTCCTGAATCCAGAGATTGATCTGTCCATCACGGTCCGAAGCGAAAACGATCTGTTTGCCGTCCGGGGAAAAGGAAGGACTGCGGTCCCCACCCAAATAATCAGTCACCTGAATCGGGTCTCCCACAGGTTCCCCGCTCTTTTGACTGTCCACTTTGATCATCCAGATGTCGCCCCGGGCGTCCCGTCTTTTCGAAATAAAGGCCAGTCGCTCTCCATCCGGAGACCAGACCGGATAGCTGTCCTCTGCCTGATGGGAGGTCACCTGTATCACTCTTCCCCGGGGAAGTTCCTTGATCCAGATATCGAGATTATCAGACCGATCTGACGTGAATGCCAGCCACTTTCCGTTCGGCGATACGGAAGGTGCAAAATCTACGGCAGGATGTGTGGTCATCTGGATGATCTCGGAAAGCTCCTCCTCGCTCCGGATTAAAGAGAAAAAAACAAATATAAAAAGAAAAAAGATGTGGTTTCGAATGGCCATAGCTATTTTTTGATCCACTTTCCGTCGGGCTGCTGGATCCAAGTTCCCTGCGGAGAGTTTTCCTGATGCATGCGGGCAAAAATGACCAGTACTTCCTCCCGGACAGCTTTTTTTAGGGATTCGTTCAATTCGATAACCCGCCCCATGATGACGTTTCTGTCCCGGTTTTCTTCGCTAACGATTTCCTCGACGAGTTGTTTTGTCTCTGGATCGGATTCAAGGATTTTCGAAGGCCGGATTTCAAGAAAACTCTGGTTGTTCTCTCCGACAAAACCTTTCCTTTTGAACTCATCGACGTCATCCTTGTTGTATTCCTGTTCACGAAGGGCTTCCAGGACCTGTTTTTTTTCTGGAGAAACATCCGCTAATGTGTCTTCTGCGGTCGAGCGTGTCGAGGCAATCATCCACGTATCTTCCCGCATCTGATGATACGTCCCGATCACTTCGCGTTCGAGCGCGGTCTTTTCTCCGGTTACTCTCACTTCAGGCGCCTTGATGCTGCAGCCTAAGATTAGGGAAAAACAAAGTACGAATAAACAGACAGGGCGTATTTGTATCATAATGACCTCCTATGATATTATTCTGCCGGTGTTTGTAAATTTTTCAGAAAAAATGCCAGCGGCAGCCGGCTGTATTCCAACTTGCCTGGGATCCGAATCGGCGAAAACCACGGCTGAGTAAGCATCAGCGACGGATAGACATAACCGTGCCGGAGATTGAACGAAAACAACTTAGGTTTCCATCCCCTATTTAAAAGCCAGCGTGTCATGCGTATGGAACGGTCCGAACCGCCGGGATCCATTCCCTCAAGCAGGGTGCTGGCAAATTTGGGTCCCATCTTTGTAATATAAAAATATCCTTCCAGGTCGATGGAACGTTCCAAATCGATGCCCTTTCCCTTGAAAGCCATGGTCATGTTGAGTTCCGTTTCCTCTTCCTTTGCGGCTTGTTTTCCGACAAGCACAGCGGAATTGATCCGCGAAGCCTGCGCCTGAATAGCATAACTCACCTGTTCTTTTTCCAGACTTCCGAGATCCAATAAAACGGATCCACCCAAGTTACCGTCCAATAGATTGATTTGAAACGAAGGGATCTGAATGTAACCTTCTGTAATACCCAAATCGACAATAACCTTTTCCGCCTGGTATTCGGCAAATCGAATCGTGTCGATCCGGATCTGTTTAATAAACTCGGAGTGGCTCAGCTCGAGCTGCCGCTGATTTTCGTACTCGATCCAGGACAATGGACGAAACAGGGAATCAGAAATGATTTTCTGATTTCCCAAATCGTATTTCAATTCGATCGGGATGGAACCACTGATATTCCGAACCGTAAAATCTTTCCCCATCGACACGGTGAATCGATCCGCTTTTAGCCGGCCGTCGAATTGAACCCGGTTTTGACCAAACTGAATGGTTTTACCGGACAGATGAAATCCAAGAAGGCCTGACAACTCCAGATCCTGAACAGGAAACACTGTTTCTTCGGAATGAAACATCAGATCCGCTTCCGTGCTGAGACTCGGAATTCCGCTCATGTTTCCAAGACCGAACGAAAAGGAACCGGCAAATCCCAGTGAGAGGGCTTCTATCCTTCCGTTTAAAACCCTTAGACTGTCTCCGGGAAACAAATGCCAGGAAAACTGGAGTTCGGCATTCCGGTACGGCCCTCTGTTCATCTGCTGAAAACCAATCTCTCCGATACGGATATCGGTTTGGCCTTCGAAATGGTTCTGGTTTCCTCTAAATGCAAATCCTCCATTGATTTGACGCACTTCAAACCCCCGATCGGGAGCACTCATGCCAAGTTGATCCAATGACAGCCGGCCATCGATTCCTAAATCCAGCGACTTTCCGGAAAGCGCCGCCTGGACATTAACCTTGAGATCCTCATATCCGTAGAGAGCCAAACCGGAAATTTGACTTTTGATCGAAGCCGGAAAATAGCGGTATAGGCCCTGATTTTGGAGCTGTGCACCTGTCAGCTGAACAGACAGGGTTTTAAGAGAGGGGTGGTACTGACCGGTCAGATCTGCCTTGAAAATATCGGGTATCGTGATCGAACCGCTGTCCAATTTGACAATTTGAAATTCCGGATCGGCGCTTGCCCTAAATTCGGATTCGACGCGAATCGGCGGTGCGGATTCCTTCTCCCCGTTCAGAATATAGCGAATTTCCGATGATTCGCAGATCAGGTCCGTGGCCAGTTTTTGCGGACGATCTGTCCTGAAATCCAAATCCAGATTGAGATAACCTTCGAGTCCTAGATCGTTTATCGGAAGTCCGGAAAGAGAGAGTGAATCCGCCCTTACATTGCCTTTGATATTGAAGTGATCGGGTTGCACAGGAAACCGGTTCTCATTCTCCCATTGGATCAGAGCGGCCAATCGTCCCTGAAACAAATTCCCGAAATCACCTTTCATCCAGCCTTGCAGTGGAATACCGTTCTTTCCCAAAGTGGAATATAACTCAATCACCGATTCTCCCAACCCGAAAGTCGTCGTATCACTCATCCCGTATTTTAGAGATTCCAGATTTAAGGCTGCCGAGATCTTTCCCTCTTCGAATCCATCTCGACCAGCCGTCCCGGAAAAATCGATGCGAACATGACCCCCTTCGGCATCGATTTTTTGAGAGGGCAGCCCAACAGACAAACCATCGAGTTGCGATTGAATCTGAATGCGTGCTTGTTCCTGGTTTCCTCGGATTGTACCGGCAAGCAATCGGAGTTTTCCGTTCAACTCATTTTGGGGGATTTTATTCCGTAAAAAATCCGGTAGAAGATTCAGGAAGGACTGTTCGAGATCGTTGATGTCCAAAACATCGCCGCCGATACTAATCCCATATTCCAGATTTTTCCCCACCCGAAACAACTTCCCTTCGACACGGACCACATCCTTTTTATCGACAGACAAAGCGATTCCCCCGATTCGTATTATATCGGCATACCCTCTGCCCGTGGTTTGTATCGACAAACGAAGTTCACTCTCTGAATTTGGAGGAATTTGCCTGAAAGCAATTTCTGAATACAGTGCCCAGGTGCTGTCCGGTATCATTTGCAATTTCAAATCCACATCCGGCCGAAGTAGATAGCGTTCTTTTCCCGAACGGTATTCCAAACGGCTGTTTCGGGTAAACAAATGAACGATGCCCGACAGATCCTTTGAAGAACGGTTATAGAATCTCGGTAGTTTCAAATCGGTAACATCGAGATTCAATCCGCTGAAGATAAACTCCTGGTCCTTGTCCGGATAAGGTAAACGCATCCGGAATTGGAAATCATTCAGATGTAGGCTGAACAATCCCAGCGAAACCGGCAAGGGTTTTAATACTTGACTGGTGTCTTTTGCTGCTGCCCGGACTTCTTCCTTTGTTTGAGAGGTCGGAGGGACCAGATAAAGTTCGGGAGCTTCAACAACGATTTCCTTGACCTCGATTTTCCGTATCAATAGTGGCAGAAGCCGAAACTTCAAAGTAAGTCTTCTGAATTTCAGAAAATCCTGATCCCCCATCTTTTCGGAGGGATCAAACCCCAATTCAAGTCCCCGAATATCCAGTCTGCCAAAAGGGCTGAACGATAAATCCTCCATATGGAAACTTCTCCCAGTGGTTTCGGTAACCTTTTCGGCAATAAGGATTTTTAATTTGTCCGGGGGAGTGGTATATCTAAAAACAAGGAACAAGACGATAATGAGAATGACAAGGATCAGAAACAACCAAAACAGAAATCTCAAAAACCGTTTCTTAAAACCTGAAGGATTTTGTTTTACGGATTTTGTTTTCATCAGCAGAAAAACGAATTCTCACTTGTGGATATTATGGCTTCAAATGCTCGCCTTCTCCACGCTTATAAATGCGATACGTCGGATAGGCAAACTCGATATCGGAGGTACGGTTGAACGCCGAAATGACCTTCTGACTGATCGTGTTCTCACTGATTCTTCTTTGTTTGGCATTGGTCAAATATCGTAGCGTTAGCTTAACACCGCTGTCTTCGATTTTGGTATAAACGATGGGGGTAAATGTTTTAAAATAGATAAGATATTCCCGTGCCATCTTGTCTATTTTCTTCCGGACATTTTCCTGCGGATTGTGGCTTTCTTCCTCCCCATGTTTCAGTAGAATTTTTCCGGCTTTTTTCCAGTCGCTCTCGAATGTAATCAAGACTGAAATCTCATTCCAGAGAAACTCGAATCCTTTGGTATAATTGTACAACGGGTTGCGAAATATCTGCCCGTGGGGCAAATCGACGACACGTCCCGTACTTTGATCGCCTTCAACCCAGTTTCCGATTTCAAGCAGAGTCGTTTGAAACAGGCGGATATCAATGACATCTCCCCGAACTTCACCGAGCTCGATTCGGTCCCCCGTTCGATAAGGATGCCGGATCACGATGTAAATCCATCCTGCGATATTCAATAGCACTTCATGAAGAGCCAGTGCTATACCGGCACCAATAACGGAAAAAATCGTGGCCCACTGTTGCATGCTTCCCGCCCAGATGGGAATGAGAAGAATGAAATAGACCAATGTGCCGGCATAGTTTGCCCGGGTCCGGTACTGGTGTTTCTTGGCGATTTCAATCTTCAATGAATTGATGAGGCTTCGGATAAAATAGAGTGCCAAATAGACAACACCAAAAGCAAAAACGGACTTCATCAGTTTGTTGATAACCGGATTTTGAAAATACTGGAACAGGTCTTTAAAAGCCCATATGCGGACTAGTATAAACACATAAAGCACATAAAAAGGATAGGACACCCATTTTTTAAACATTTGAAGCTTGGATTTATCGACCTTCAAAGATTGGAGAAGACGGCGTCCGATCAGAATCCCCAAAAAACAGAGGATGAAAAAAAGGACCGACCGAATAAGCTTGCTGACGATGGGGATTTGAAAATATTCAAAGATCGTTTCCATTTTTTTCTCCGTGTAATTACGGGCCAAGATAAAGAGATTCTTTAAACTCTATTTTTGGAGGACATTTGTTCAACCATTCCTCCCGGTTTCTTGCAAAAAACGGACTGATTTCTATTCTTCCCAAGATATTTTTCTGTTTATCTCTCGGAACCGTTACTCCTGCGGATTCCAGCCAGCTACCAAAATAATTTGAGATATTTCTTCTGACCGATTCGGGAGAAGTACCCCCTTTTAAATTTTTTAAGGGACTGAATTCTTCCTCACGGAGGACTTCCATAATCACGGACTGCGTCGTATCCTGCAGCGCATCGAAAACAAACATTTCGAATTTGTATCCATTGGGCTTTCCCGGATGAACTGAAAAACCTTTATCATTTAGAAAGGGAATCTTTTTGTGGGCCACGTGAAAGGGCAATCCCGGCTCCTTTTTTACTTCCTGAGCAACAAAATCCCGATTGATCAAATGAATACCGATGCTTCCCGCTTCAAACTTCAGCGTCCCATCGGGATTCCGCAATTGTAGCTCCTCTCTACTCATGTCGCTGTATTCGATCACTTTGAGTTTTCCATCCACTATAATAAAATGGCCGACCTTTTCCATTGGATCCTTTTTCCGGACCATTTTTGAAGACATCTCCGCTTTTTTTTGGATGTGATATCCGATAAAGATTGGATCAACGATGCGAATGAGCGGGTTGTCCACCTGAAAATAAGAAAGCAGTTTAACCCCCCGTCTTTCCATATCTTCCAGTGCACCGCTCTCGACCATAGCCAAAAGAGCACCTCCGTGACCATCCGGACTGGTAAAAACATGATCTTTTCTATCCAGAACGCACTTTCCCGTTTCGTCCAGTGCAGGAAGCATCTGCTGTTTCATGAAAAAAACATTTTCGGATAATAATCCAAAATATCGATTTTGTTTAAAAAATAATTTTGTGGCTTCCTCATTGCTCTCGCTTGTCAGAATATACCAGGGAATGGCGACACCATACGCTCTGCTTTCTGTCAATATTTTTTCTGCATGCATTTGAAACAGGCTTTTTTTCTTCACGGGACTGATCGGATAACATCCCTTCGGGCCATCATATCTCAAACGCGTTCCCTGACCTCCGGCCACCACAATGATACCGAGTTTTCCACATCTAATATATTTTTCACCGATTTGTTTCGCCTCGTCTGCGACCTTTTTCTGCGTCTCCGTTTTCGGAATCGGAATGATTTCGGGAGGCTCCAGATTTTGTTTCAGCAAATCTTTTTGTGATCGTTTGAGGCAACACCCTTTCAATTTGTTCAAATGGCAAAAATCGATCTTTTCGAGCTGTTTCAATAATTGATTTTTTGATCTCTCATCGAGTTCATCCCACCACCGGAACAGATGGTCCTGTTTTGCGTTGTACACTGCCCGAATTATTTGGCTTTCCTTTGGATTGTTTCCCTGAATCATCATCTGTTCTGTCCCGGCTGGGTTTGGATCAATTCGAAATTTCGCATCGCACATTTTCAACATCCGGGCAAAATACGGTTTCCGCTGAATCAGGCTGGGGATACCGGTAGATTTTGCCCTGATAGTTTTTGATAACAATTTCTTTTTCATCGAGTTTGACTACATATTCCGGGAGAATCGGCACTTTTCCGCCCCCTCCGGGAAGATCGATCACATAAGCGGGTATGGCCATTCCGGAAATTGTTCCCCGAAGAGAGCTCATGATTTCGATCCCCGTCTGAATAGACGTTCTGAAATGATTCGTTCCCCTGACCAAGTCGGCCTGAAGCAGATAGTACGGCCTGACCTTGACCATCAACAGCTGCTTCATCAGATCGGCAATGATGCGGGGATGATCGTTGATCCCTCTGAGAAGAACGGTCTGACTGCCCAGAGGAATGCCTCCATCGGCCAGTCGGCAACAGCTTTGTTTTGCTTCTTCGGTCAACTCCGCCGGATGATTGAAATGAATATTGAGATAGAGCGGTGCATATTTTTGCAGCATTCTGACGAGTCGTCTGGTGATGCGCTGCGGAAGCACGGAAGGAACCCGCGTGCCGATCCGGATAATTTCCACATGCGGAATCGTTCTGACCGAATGCAAAATCCAATCCAGTCTATTATCCGCTAACAGCAGTGGATCTCCACCGGAAATCAGCACGTCTCTTATTTCTTTATGATTTCGGATATAATGTAGTCCCGCTTCGATGGTCTGATCGGTGATTGGACTCCATCGTCCGATCTTCCGCTTTCTCGTGCAGAACCGGCAATAAACAGCGCATTCCGATGAAACGAGGAAAAGCACGCGGTCCGGATATCGGTGAACAAGATTGGGAACTGGACTGTTTTTCTCTTCGGCCAGAGGATCAATCCATCCGGCATCGTCTCTGATTTCCCGGATGTTGGGAATTACCTGACGCGTTAGAGGCTCTCCGTACTGTTTCCCCAGATCCAGAAAATAGGGATTGATCCGAATCGGATACTGTTTTTCAACCTCTTTTGCTGATAACAAATCGATATCAAAATAATGGGACAATGCTTCAGAGGTGCGCACACTCTTCCGCATCAGCCCCTGCCAGTAGGAATGTTTATTCCATCGACTAATCATTGAACCCGATGGCCTCTCTTTTACGTATCACGATCCAGAATTTCACGAACCAGAACCCACTGTTTCGGCGATTCCAAACGGGTTCCCCGGTCGCAATACAATTCAAAACACTGTCCCGAATCGACGAGAACCCGATAATAATTTCTGTGATGACGAGACCGCCAGTTTCGCTTGGGAGCGACCGGACTGTAATCATAATCCTGCCATTGCTTGAGTATTTTGATCACCTGATAAAGACGGGAACCGTGCTTGAATGATACCGGTTGTTTTCCCGAATCGAAATCCACCTGCTGAATTTTTTGACTAATAAAACGATCCGGCATCAATCTCAATCCAAAAGGTATCGTGCTGAGCGATAACGGTATTATAAAAATTTGCCAATGCTTAATTTCCTAATCCTTTTTTCCAAAAAGCATTCTCAGTTCATGCTGCAATTGCTGTGTTTTTGCCAGAGCGCGCAGAAGCTGATCCTCGATGACATCGTTGTCCCGGGGTCGAATTTCCCACGCATTTTTAAGTGTCTCAAATGTGCGGTCAGCCTTTTCAATAAGATTATTCACTACATCTTGGCGCGTCGGGATGCGGTCTGTCAGGACAACCCAGGGGCCCTGATAAAAACCCGCCTCTTCCATCTCCTCATTCGAGATAGTAGATTCGGAACAGTGAATATTTTGGGCCATCGTCTTTTTGTAAATCCGGAACCGTGGATCCTCATCCAGAATTTGCACCAAATCTTCAAAGGTCTCATTAAGATCAGCATACCTTTCTTTCAATTCCAGCCACAACTCTTTCACCGGAAAAAGAAGGAGGTCACTCTTTTCGAGAATCTCGACAACTTTTTGTATTAATAACGTCATCCGTTTATTCGTCTCCATCTTCGTTTTAAAACAACGATATGAGGATTCATTCTTTACAGCAGTTTGTCATAAACCGATACAACAACGTGACCGGCCCCCGTTTTCATCATCTCAAAAAATACCCGCGCTTTGGGATCTTCATGGATCAATTGCGTGATTTCGTCCATGGTTCTTTCGGTTAAAAAAGTCTGTTGAATTCGGTCTTTCCGATTCACATCTCTATACAAGGAAAGAGAAAGCCCGTGAGATTTCCAAAAACTCTTTAACCCCTTGATCGACTCAATGAATTCAGACTGATCCGCTTCAGACATTTCATATGTAAAGGTAATCAGATACATATTCTCCTCGACGCACTATTTTAAAAGTTAATGAAAACCGTCTAAAAATCAAGGAAAAATTCAAGAGATAAAAAAGAGGAACACTTTATCGATTGACGAAATTTTTTTAGATCTCCAGACTAATTCCAATCGAAGGTAAAATGCCAATTGAACTGCTCGATTCAATCGTATCATTCCAGAAATTATAGCTTGGCTTCATGGGGATCTTGTAATTATAGACATTTTGAATATCTACATATACAATTAGAGTAACTTTTTTGAAATTAAAATACCGATCGATACGGACATCAAGATGATGACCCGGTTCGAGACGGGCAGACAAATACTCTTCCGGCAAATTCTGTATTGTGCCCGGATTAACTGGATTTTCCGACGGACGATAAACAGGTGTATACGGTACTCCTGTAAAATAACGGAACTTGGCCGACACTTCCCACTTGTCATTGAAAATATATCCGCCGGAAAGATTAAGAATAAACCGCTGATCATACTGGCCGGGATATACCTTCCCATTTTTCGCCATAAACTCAGTTTCATTATAAGCCAAACTGATCAGACCGTAAAGAGGAAATTGTGAAAATTTTTTCTGAAGCGACAATTCCACACCCTTTGACTGCCCGTAACCTTCTGAAACAAGTGTAAAATAGCCAAAAGATTGAAAATCATCCTCGCGCCCCCCAAATGATGCACCGGTATTGGTCATCACAACATAATCCGTTACACCCGGGATTACTCCTGTAGGCAAATCGGTATACTTCTTGTAATATCCTTCAAAAGAAAGACGTGTATCTTCACGAATCAGGACATCCCACCCGACCACTCCCATTTTATTTTTAAGTGCGACAAGATCTTTGTTGGCTGGATTAACCACCCACACGTAGGAAGGCGATTGGGTATACAGACCACCGCTGACGCGCAGATTATGCTTGGGATGAGGCCGATACTGCAGAGAAAGACGGGGTCCCAGATAAAATGGCTGGTTAATATAATCGAAATAATCCGCGCGCAATCCAGGGTTGATGGTAAGTTTGGGATGTACCGTCCACTCCAATTCCACAAATCCGGCCAGTTTGCGCCCCAAAGCATTCACAGTTGATTCGGAAGGCAAACCCAGTTCCGCTGCCGTTAGCCGATTACCGGAGCGATCGTAAACCGTATCTGCGAAAGTAGTATGATTCTCATTTTTAATAATCTTAATGGACAAACCCGTAAGCACATTTAGACGTTTTCCCAATGAACGATAGTACTGTATTTTGCTCGCATATTCCCATTCATCCGTATGATTGGTAAAATATTTTTCCTCATACTCATCAATTTGACTCAATCTGAAGCGGGACAAATTGACGCTGACTGTTGCATCCACATACCCGTCGGGGAGCAAACGGCGGTAATTGAGTCCCGCGATACCTTTGTACTGAGAGTTATCCAGCAATCCGGCATTGAACACCCTGTTTTCCAAAGAGTTTTGATTACGGTCTACATCGTCGATTGCCGACAGACCGATAATGAATAATCGATCCCTGGGCGACAGATCACAGTTCAGAAGAACATTGAAATCTGTATAAACTGGGACGAAAGGCAGTCCGGCAGCATTAAAAATCAGATCCAGATAACTTTTCCGAGCTGAAAAAATCATGCTGCCACTGTCATGAATCGGAGTTTCAAAATCGAATCCATACTGAGTGGCAGAGATTGTGCCTTTTGTCTCGAATTGATCCGGCCGGCGCTTCACCAGGGTCAATGCAATCACAGAAGACATTTTATCGCCGTATCGGGCTCCAAATCCGCCCGTGGAAAAAGTAACATCTTCCACAAAATCAAGATTTACAAAACTCAAACTGCCACCCGTATTCCCCGGTGTACCGAAATGATTAATATTGGGAACTTCGATATTGTTGATCAGGTAGAGATTCTCCGATGGACCACCGCCTCGTACGAGCAGATCATTCCGACCGCCGGCCATATTAATCGCGACTCCCGGCAGCGTGGAAACTGTACGCACGACATCTTCAAATCCACCCGGATAACGCCGGATTTCCTCACGCGACAGAGAAACAACACTGGGTTGAGCACCTGTCTGGTTGTAAAAGTAACCGGCCGTCACTGCAACACTTTCGCCTTCAATAATTTCCGGTTCAAGTTCGGCATTCACAAATACAGGCGATGCGGATTTTACAACAATATCTGTTTTAACAAGTGATTTATATCCAATAAAAGTAAATTGAATTCGATGCGTCCCTACAGGAACATTCTGGATTGTATAACTGCCCGATTCATCGGCCGCTGCGCCCTGTTCAGTTCCCAAAACAATCACATTGGTTCCGAACAAGGGTTGCTTGGTATCCGCATCAATGACACGTCCGCTGATTGTGCCCGTTTCCTTTGCAGATAAAGAAACAAAAATAAAGAACAATATTGTCAAAATCTCTTTAAAATATTTCATCAAAATTATGTTCTCCCTCTATCCATTTTTAAAGTTCTACATAATACAAATGAATAGAAAGATTTGTTCCCGAAAAAAATATTTCATTAATTGAAAAACAAATTACCAGAAACAATCGTGAAGGTTCGATCGATATCAGAAATCTTTTAAAATTTTTGAGACTTTATTAGGCGGCTGAAATCCGGTGAAACGAAACACTTCTTCTCCTGAACGATTCAACAAAACCACAGTGGGGAGACCTTGTATGTTGTATTTTTGATAGATTTGTTTGGCAGATTCATTTTCTTTGGACAAATCAAGTTTGATCGGGACAAACCGTTTCAACTCGTTCTGTACAGATGGATCGGACCACGTTTTTTCATCCAACTCGTGACAGGCCGCGCACCAATCTGCAAAAAAATCGATCAGAACCGGTTTCTGTTCGAGCTGTGCGAGGCGAAATCCCTCCGTCTCAGAAGAGATCCAGTATTTTCCCTCAGATTTTGTTTGAATGGATCCTGGTGAATATCCGGCCTTGGCCTGATAATGCTGATAAAAACTGAAAAAGATAGTAAGACTACCGAAAAGTATTGCCAGATAGCTTAAAGCTTTGACGAACTTTTGGGATTTTTTTGCATCCTTCGCCTGAGGCGAAAACGCTCCGAGGAATGTACCCGTTACGATTAAAAATACTCCCCAGAGTGCCTGATAAATCAACGACGGCAGAACCGGTTTCAGAAAGAAAATGGCCAGAATGACGAGAAGGAATCCGAACCCTTTTTCAATATAGTCTGTCCACCCACCCGATTTCGGCAGATTTCTCAGGACGCCCGAAAAAGTTCCCAGGATGACAAACAAAACGCCGATTCCCAGAGCAAACGTAAACAGCAGACCGAATCCTAAAAAAACGGAACCTGTTTTCGCAACCCAGGTGAGAATCACGATCAGCAAAGGACCGACACAGGGGGATACCACCAGACCTGCCACCAGACCGGTCAGATAGGCACCGAGGAATCCTTTTCCTCTTTTCCTTTGAAGTTTACTCGATATTGCGGAGGGCATCTGGAGAATAAAAAATCCGAGCATGGAGAGCCCCATGACTAAAAACACGGCCGCAATGAAAATCTGAATGATCGGATGCTGGGTATAGGAACCGAAAAGAGATCCGGTTTTTGCAGCAGCAACACCCAAAACGGAAAAGGTGGTTGCCACACCCAAAACATAAAAGAGGGAAAGGATAAAACCCTTGAATCTGTTTCCGGCTGACTGCACGCCGATCACTGCGATCGTGATCGGAATCATCGGATAGACACAGGGTGTTAGACTGGTTAACAAACCGCCGGCAAAAACCAGAACAAAAGCAAGGATGGACCCGCTTTCGAGAGCGTGGACGAGCCTTCCCGCGATCCCTTCGGAAATTCCGGTGTTGGGTTGGACGGCGGCCTCTTCATCAAGCACGGTAAAAACCGTTTCAACGGTTCGGGTCTGAGGAGGATAACAGGTGTTGTCAGTTTCATCACAGGATTGATAAATCACCTTTACAAGAAACGTTTTCTCACCGGGTAAAGACTGCGAATCGACCGACAGCGGTAGATGCACTTTCGTCACTCCGCGGTAGATCGAACCGTATTTCGTTTGTATACCGGTTGGAAAAACAGGGGAGCCAAATCCGATCCCATTCAATGTGTCGGGAACAACTTTTAACAAACCGCTCGAAGCATCACTGATGTGAAAGTGGGAAGGAATATGGATAGTCAGAACGAGTTTGGCTTCTCCGCCTCTGGGTACGTCCTGTGGAACGACATGTGCGTCTATTTTCATGTTCTCGGGAATTTGGCCATATAAAAAACGGGCGATGAATAACATCCATAAAACAAAAAAATAGGACCGTTTCATGATACCCTCTCCGACTTGTCAATGTATGGAAAAGGTTCAGGAATATCCTGAACCTCGAGATCCATTCTCTGTTTTTACCCCATTAAAACTCGGCTCCCAAAGTAAGATAGTGCATGGGTTTTCCCTTGGTGGAAGAGTAATCGGTCTGCCAAGCCACATCATATCTCAGGAGAATGAAGCCCAGATTCATCCGAAGCCCCAATCCGACTCCCCCGCGCAAGTCGTTGAGCTTAGGCAACCCCAAAGACCCTTTGGCAAACGGTTTCCAGCTTTGATCATTGTCCCATGCCGATCCGACATCCGTGAAAATCACACCTCGAATATTCTGAAATCCGATGGGCAGGGGCCATCCTAAAATCAGGTACTGGACCAAAGGAAACCGGAACTCGATATTGGCCAGAACGAATCGCGTGCCGATCATCTCATAATAGGAAGAGCCTCTCAGAGGAGTTTCAAATGTGGAAAAATAGAAAAGATCTTCCCAGAGCTGGTCGCTCGGTATTTCCCGGTATTTGTAGTTAATCCAGTTCATCATTCCGCCAAGCAGAAAACGCTGGGGATTTTTCCCTTCTGAAACGCCTGCATCCAGTCTGAGTGCCAGCGTGTAATCCCGTCTTATTCTGAGATAATGCCGCCAGTCTCCGCGGATAGTCCAGAAATCGAGTCCGTATTTATTGCTGATCGATGGACTGTAAGTAAACGTCAGATTAGACCGCCTTCCATTCACAGGTCCGGTCATTCCCCAGACCACGGTGTCCGTGGTATAGCCCAGATTGAGCAAAAGAACCCGTCTTTTGTACAAGCTGCCGAGTTCGGTTAAAAACTCGCTGGAATATCCGTAGGGATCAATATCCCCGTAATCCCGATCAATACCCAGACCGGTCAGGCCGACATCGATGCGCTGATACCGGTTGAAGGGTCGGGATGCATAGAGAGAAATTCCATAATTCCGGTCTCGGATGTAATTGTAGTATAGATAGTATCCGTCCGTAAAATAAGTGTAGTAAAGATAGGAGTAGTGAAAAATTGCGGCACCGAGATCGATACGTTTTGGAAGATAGAAATAAGCGAATTGAAAATTCGAATTTTTAAGATTATAAAACAGATCCGTATAGATATTGATCTGATGATTTCCCAGAATATCTGAAAGAACGATCAATGACGATCCCTGCAATCCGAAGAATTGACTGTAACCGGCCGAACCATCGACCCAGTCCGGGGTGAATTTGATCTTGTAACGATGCGTCTTGTATTCACCTTCGGAATTTTTATAGGTTGTCGAATCTAAAAATGTCTTTTCATTTTTTTTCGAAAGATCGATCTCTCCGCGTCGGAATTTGTCCCCAAAAACAAAATGACGAAAATCCAGGGCCACTTGCTTCTCCGGTTTCTTCGGCTCCTTTTCCTCTAAAACGATTTGTTTCTCTTTTCTGTCCACCAAAGCGGTATTGCGCAGAGTCACCAAACCGGGTTCGATATCGAGTGGATTGTTGATAAGATAAATATCATAACCGGCATCGTAGAAAGAAGAAAACGCAAATCGGGAACCTTCACGCGACCACGAAATCTGAGAAACACCGGTCAAAAGATTGGTGATCGGATAAATGTCTTCCGAATCCCTGTCCAGAATATAAATGTTATCGATCCCATTTTTGTCTGAAATAAAGGCAATCTTTCTTCCATCGGGTGAATATGCAGGATTTTTGATGATACCCCACTCCTCTGTCAATTTCGCGATGTGTCTGTCTTCGACATCGATTGTATAAAGATCCTGCTTCTTGTAATTATAGGTTTGAATCCTGAAATCGGGGGAAATCAGGCCAAGATAATCCCCGCGGTCGGAAACAAAAGCGATCTCTTTGCCATCCGGAGACCACGTCGGGTCCATGTCGCTGAAAATATCATTGGTGATTTGAGACAATGACTCATCGGAAATCTGAAAAGTATAAATATCCGATTGTCCCCCTTTCATTCCCATAAATGCGATCAAATCCTCAGTCGGTGACCAGGCCGGTGAAAAAATGCCGTCGAGTTGAAACTGAAACGAATGAACGATCTTTTCTTCTTCGATATTATAGATATACAAAGCATCCTCCCCCCCTGCCTTGGTGGCGAAAACCACATTCTTGCCATCTGGCGACCAATCCATCCCCGGTCTCAGCCAGTGAAGTTCTTCAAAAAGATCGGACCGTTCTCCGGTCACCAGCTTCTTCGATTTCTTGCTGTCCACCGTACTCTTCAGATAGATGTCGATATAATCCGAACGATCCGAAAGATAAACCATTTGATCACCTTTTGGAGACAGGGCAGGCGCATTGTTGAGAAATTGTTTTTGCTTGGTATGATCGGTCAGCCGTTTTGCGATATCTTCGGGTTCATCACGGTTTTCAATATCCGGCCAGTAGGCTTTTTTCAAGTACTTTTGCCATCTCTTGCTCAACTCTTCAACGCCTACTCCAATAGACTGTTTCAGACCATGCTCGACATTGCGATGAAGCCGAATCTTCGCAAGGATTTCCCCGATTTTTGGACTCCCGTACTTTTCGGCGATATAGTTGAGAATCGATTGTCCCCCCTTGTATACCATAAAACCATACAACTGCTGGATCGGCGGAACATACCCGTTTAAGGTAGCATCTCTCATGAACATATCGCTGTCCGTATCCCATCCAAGACTTTCATATTCGGCCAGACCTTCTGCCAGCCACAGGGGAACCTGGAATCGAATCATCCCGGAAACCATAGATCCCACACCTTTTCCGTAAAGCATCTGAAACATCACCGCATGGGTCAGTTCATGGTGAATCACATGCCGGAATTCTGCATAATTTCCCTGAAAAGGAAGAACAATCCGGTCTTTAAAAACTTCCGTAAATCCACCGACAGCTTCTTCGATCATAGAATAGGTCACATTGGTCTGTTCAAAATCATTGTGACCGTTATAAACGAGAATAGGTATCCGTTCCTGAATTTGATACCCAAGATCCTTTTTCAATGCCACGTAACTGGACTCCGCAACATCGGCGACAAATTCGGCCAATGTTTTT
Source organism: uncultured bacterium (assembly GCA_964537715.1). Lineage (GTDB taxonomy): Bacteria > Zhuqueibacterota > QNDG01 > QNDG01 > DSAB01 > CAZTZL01. The sequence continues at coordinate 19,944 of CAZIAH010000064.1, forward strand.
TCTTCATCATAATAATAAACATCGAAATGTTTCGATTGTACATATTTCCAGTCGAAATCCTGATACTGGACTTTGTTCTTCCCAAAACTTTGAGCAAAAACAGACTGGATTAAATAAAGTTGAACTAGCAATACAACCATTCCAAAATAGCCGACATTTTTTATGATTCTTAAGTTCATCATGCTACCCTCTTATAAAATGAATTTATACATCCGATTCGTCTTTCCAGCGGGTAATACGCCATTTTTCATCCGGACATTTTCGAAAGGAGAATATGGCTCTCCCGGAAAGTTTGAAGTCTCCCTCCTGCCCGATTAAAGTCAAATTAAAACTCTTCCCCAAATCTCCGTTCTCTTCTGTTTCGGATTCGTACAGTGTTTCATTCCATACCAGTTCGATCACATCAAAATGCCGAAACAGACGGCCTGTCGTCATCAAATCGACATCGCGTCCCCACGACACGTACTGTCCAGAAGTGCCCTCATAAAAATCATAGTAGATAAACAGAAACGCTGTATCTAACAAATCGCTGTACAGCAAAGAATCTCTGAGAGTATAAGCGACCTTGAAATTTTGAAGAACCTCCTCCGGCGTACGCTGTGGCGTAATAATCAGATCCGAACTTTCCAAAGAGCGAATCAATTTGGGCGCAAATGGATTGATACAACCCAGAGAACCGGCCATTAAAACAGTGACGATACTATAAAAAAAATACTTCTTCAATGATCCATTCTATGATTAATCATATTTTCAATCGACATCCTTGATATTCAAATTTCTAACGCCCCTTTCCAGATAAAAGTTTCTTCATTCTATTACTGAGTTTTAAACAGTAAAAGGCAGATGATCATCTGCCTTTTATGAGAACCGATTCATTGATTGAATATCCACCTACATATTTTCGATAATGGCCGCACCGTACTCCGAACACTTCAGTTTGGTTGCGCCCTCCATCTGTCGTTCAAGATCATAGGTCACCCGCTTTTGCTGAATCGTTTTCTCTATGGATTGGACAACCAGTTCGGCTGCTTCATTCCATCCGAGATATTCCAACATGAGCGCACCGGATAAGATAACAGAGCTTGGATTCACTCGATCCATTCCCGTGTATTTGGGTGCGGTCCCGTGCGTCGCTTCGAACAATCCGATATGATCTCCCATATTCGCGCCGGGCGCTAACCCCAGTCCGCCGACCTGTGCGGCACAGGCATCAGAAAGATAATCCCCGTTCAAATTCGGCAGGGCCACGACGTCGTATTCGTTGGGCCTCAAAAGAACCTGCTGAAACATCTGATCGGCAATACGATCTTTGATCAGAATCTTGCCGTGAGGTATTTTACCTTCATAATTATCCCAGAGTTCCTTCTCCGTAACGATGTGATCCCGGAATTCTTCTTTGGCCAATTCGTATCCCCAATCCCTGAATGCACCTTCCGTAAATTTCATGATATTGCCCTTGTGAACCAGTGTGACCGAAGTTCTATTCTGATCGATGGCATATCGGATGGCCTTTCGAACCAAACGTTTTGTTCCGGTGATACTGATCGGTTTGATTCCGATTCCCGAATCTTCCCGAATTTTTTTATTCATCTCCTCGACAAGAAAATGGATGACCCTCTCAACATCTTCCGTGCCCTGCTCAAATTCGATTCCCGCATAGACATCCTCGGTATTTTCCCGGAAGATAATGACATTCAGTTTCTCGGGATGTTTTACAGGACAGGGCACACCCCGAAACCACCGTACCGGACGCACGCAGGCATAGAGATCGAGAATCTGCCGCAATCCAACATTGAGACTGCGGAATCGGGGAGTGATCCATTCCGATCCACATTTGACGCATTTTTCCGGTCTCGCTCCTTTCGGACCATCCTGCTCTGCCGAACAGACCAGACAGACATACTTGAATCCGCCCACCGGCGTGGTCAAAGGACCTTTCAAAGCAACCAAATATTCCCGGATGGCCGTCAACGTATCCTCCGGGAGAACGCGGTCACTGCCGTAGAGTTTGAGTGCGGACAATCCGGCGTGAATCTCAAACCACTCGATCTGACGCTTCCCGTCATAAGCTTTCCGGACAGCACTGTCCAGCACGGGCCTGGTGGCCCGCCAGATATCCGGACCGATCCCGTCTCCTTCGATGAATGGAATGATGGGACGGTCGGGAACGTTCAGTTTACCGTCCTGAATGGTGATTTTTTCTCCGTCGGCGGGTGGAACCAGTTTTTCATAAAGAGCCATATCCGCTTTCTCCTTGGGAATTTATTTTTTGAGCGACTGTCTCACATAAGCCAGTGCACCGCCGGACCGGATGATCTCGATGTCTCTTTCTGTCAATGGATGAGAAACCGTAATTTCGAGATGCTTCGTCCGATTCAGGACAATTTGTTTTTTATCATCCAGTTTTGTAACATCGATTTCCAATTGATCTTCCTGCGTGATTTTTTCGTAATCATCCGGATCGACAAACGTGAAAGGCACGATACCAAAATTGATGAGATTCGCCAGATGAATCCGAGCAAACGATTTCGCGATCACCGCTTTGATTCCGAGATACATCGGCCCCAGAGCCGCGTGCTCCCGACTGGACCCCTG
>CAZIAH010000065.1:0-22254 GCA_964537715.1 uncultured bacterium
TACTATCTCTGCTTGACCTATGACAACACTCTTTCCGTTGATTGAACGACGGATAGTGATTGTATCACCGATCTTATAGCCATCAGTTTCATCAATGTTTATGCGGATATAATTCCCAACTCTTTTACTTACATATTGAGAGTAAACAAAACTGTTAAAACTTAAAATAAGAAGTACAAATATTAGTTTGAAATTTCTCATATATTTTCCTTCCCAATTTAATATAGCAAAACGAATCGTGGACGGAGAGAAAGGATTACTGCACTTTCTGACCTGATATCAATTTCAACGATTCTCTATGCCTGAGTGGAATGTCGACTTAAAACTTTGGAGAAATTTTAACAATTTCTATTATTGTTTTCTTTGAAAAAATATGGGTAATAAAATAACGATTTTGATCGAAGAAGTCAATATTATTTTTCTCGTATATTTTTTTGTATTATGGATTTACACTGGTTTTATACGGGGTGCGTCCTACCGGTTTTGTTCAAATGCACCATTGAAAACCTCTTTGATCGCACCGGGGTTCCTGCCCCGGTGCGTAATTATATGCGAGGGTTGAACCTTCGCTTTTTCCTGCGTCTAGGGGTGGAATCCCAGGACGATTTAAGTAATCTCTTTCTTCTTCGTTTCTGAGATGTATGTCCATGATGGAGTTACTCTTGAAAGAGAGTTGATTTTATTGTTTGCTGACGCGATCGGGAATCAATCCATTCATTTGTTTTTTCATATTCAGGTAAACAGCAATAAATGCAAGCGGATGCAAAATGCCCATTAAGATAAAAACCGGAAAATATCCAAAATAAGTCACAATATATCCCGGAGCCCATGTGGCTATCAAGAGTCCGCCCAGACCGCCTGCAAATCCGCCCAATCCTGTAACCGAACCGACAGATTTTGACGGGAAGCAGTCCGTAACGAGTGTGAAAATATTGGCAGACCAACTGCTGTGAGCGCCACATGCCAGACTCACCAGGAGAATTGCTACCCAGGGATTATCCGCCATGACAGCTAAAGCGGTTACAGGAAGGCAGGCGGCGGAAATTCCCATAATGAATTTTCTGGCTTTTAATGCTGGCCAACCCCGTTTCACAAGAAAACCGGAAAACCATCCCCCGACCCAGCTAAGCAAGATGGCAATGATATAAATGAGTGGAACCGCAATCGCAATGGATTTTATATCAAATCCACGTTGGGAAGACAGGTAGTTGGGCATCCAATAAATATAAAACCACCAGACAGGATCTGTTAAAAATTTTCCAATCATAAAACCATAGGTTTCCCGCTGCTTCAGAAGCAATTTCCAGGGAACTTGTGCTTCGGACTTTTCGGAAGGCTGGTCTATTTCTTCCTTGGGTGTCCGATAGACAAATGGCCAGATCATCACCAGTAAAAATCCCAGCAGTCCAAAAAAGAAAAACGTCCAACGCCAGCCTGCAACTGTGAAAATAATGGCCATCACGGGCGGACCAATAATGGCGGCCACACTCGGTCCACTGTTAAACAGAGAGGTGGCAAAAGCCCTGTCTTTAACCCGAAACCATTCGGAAATAGATTTCATGGCCGCCGGGAAATTGCCTGCTTCTGTAAAACCGAGAAAGCCTCGCCAAACACCGAGACACAAGGGGGTCCGGCAGATGGCATGTATTGCAGCACTAATCGACCAGGTCAAAATAGAAAGCAAATACCCCAGTTTGGTGCCCAGCTTGTCAATAATACGTCCCGCCGCCAGAAATCCTAACATATACATCACTTGAAAAGCACTTAAAATATGGCCGTACGCAATATCATCCATGCCCAGGTCATTTTTAATTTCAGGAATTAAAACCGAGAGGACGATGCGGTTGAAATAATTAAAAGTCGTTGCAGAAAACAGAAGGGACAGAATCACCCAACGGTATTTGTTTAAATGTTTCATTTCCACCCAGTGTCCTTAATCATCCTTGTACAAAAATTTGTTTTGACTTTAGTATACTATAACACAGAAACCACGAAACCTTATCGGCATTGTCAGAGTTCTGATCGCGCCGAGATTCCTACCCCGGTGGGTAATCATATGCGAGGTTTGAATCCTCGCTTTTTCCTGCGTGTGCCGAAAAACATCTTAGCAGAAATTGTAGCACGCATGTTCTTAAATTTCAACAGCTTTGATAGCAATTGCCAAGCATGTAACGTGCTGGCTGAGAGGTGCGAGCAGTTTTCGCCGCATCCTTCTTCAGCCAGAGGTCAAGCGAATAAAACGAACAATCTCTACTTATTTCGCTAGTTTATTATATAGCCATGCAATTATAACACCGGCAATATAACCGTCAATAAACCCCCAAATGGCTCCTATGACGGCACCGAGAACAGAAGGGCCGTAGCCGATGTAAAGTGATGAGATTGCATCAACAAGTGCGGTTCCCCAACCAAAGATAGCGGTGATGCCGCAGAAAAAGACATAAGCAGCCCAAAGAACGCCTATTGCGATACCGAGGGCATTTGGAGAGAATTTACTCATAGGTTTTCTCCTTGCGTTGAAAACATAAAAATTTTGGATTCATTAGCTCAATGATGTTCAGTCGTTTAACCTAATATTATATACCCAATAATACGATTATTTATGTGGCTAATATAAATCATTATTATCTTATTTTCAATTCCAAAGCAACATTAGCCACCATACCATCCAATGGTGCATAGATTGGTTTGAAAGTCGGATTGTTGTACGGTTTATTGACGATCGGCTCATACTTTGTTTGCCTTATATCAAATATATTTTCAACATTTCCTATGATTGAAAAATTTTTGAAAATCTTCTCAATCATAAAACCAATTGTCCAATAATCCCTGGATTGAGTAAAGCCGCTTACATATTGCTTGCCCGTGTAAAATGCTTCAATGCCTGTTCTCCATTTTTGTTCTACTTCATAGGTGAGTGTCATATTTAATTTATGCCTTGGAGTCAATTCCAAATGAGGATTCATTTTATCATAATTTTTTCGCACATCCGTATACGTATAATCAACAAACAACCCTAACTCATCCAAAGATACTTCAATATTTATATCCAATCCTTTGGTTTCCAGAGATGCATTTGCATTTTTATACATCAAAATACCCTTTGCCAATGAATCAGACTGCGGAATAAGCGCATTGTAAATTTTTGTATAGTAAAAGGCTTGATTTAAAGAAAACATAAATTCGTCCACAAAGAATTTATAACTGATGTCAAGATTCAAACCGTGAGAATTCTCAGCTTTCATATCAGGCGAGACGGGCATGACATTTTTAAATGTTTTTTCCTCGGCATCCGTCGTAAAGACGGTCGGTATTTTATAACCGCTGCCATAATCTATTCTGGCATCTAATTGATCAGAAAATTTATACAATGCAGAAAAACGAGGCAGAACAACTGTTCCATATTGACTGTTGTGGTCAATTCGCATCCCTGTTTGCAATATCACTTTTTGGGTTATATCCCAATCGTCCTGGGCATAAAAACCCGTGGTGTGATAATTATAATCCAATGAATGCGCGGTCCGGGAAAGTTTTTTATTTTCATTGAACACATCGGTAAGATAATTCAATCCTAATACGATATCATGTTTTTGGGTTTTTAAAAGATAGGATAAATCCGAATAGCTCGATATTTGTTCACCGCCAAAATTGTTATTAGCCGCTAAAATTTCCCGCTGGAAATCATTCATACTGTTTTTAAATGTAAATCGATTACCATTTTTAAATTGTTTTTCAAATTTCAATTGCGTGGTCAGTCTATTTGATTTGTTGTTATCAACAAAAGTATGAATTGAGTCGGGTGCATTTTGGATAGCATAAATATCACCGCCTTCACGGTTTTCAAATGAAGAAGAAACGCCTATCATGAAAGTGGTTGCATTATCAAAGTAGTAAAAGAATTTTGGGTTTAAAGTGGTCTGCTGAAATTCAGGGATATCCGTAAAGCCGTCGTTATTTACATCAACCGCATTTTGAGTGCTCTGACTGGCAAGAAAAGTGATTCCAATTTTGTTGTTTCGATTGGAGTAGAATGAACTGATATCTCTGCCATTTTTCTGGGTTTGATTGGCAATGGCCACCCATTCTGGATTTTCGGATGGTTCTTTGGAAACCAAATTGACAATACCAGCGATGGCATCACTACCATAAAGTGCCGAGGCCGAACCTTTGATGACTTCCACCTGGAGCAAATCCAAAGGCGGAATCTGCAGCAGTGAAAGCCCAGAAGAAAAACCACTGTACATCGGGAAACCGTCTTTTAATAACTGTGTATACTTGCCCTGCAAACCCTGAATGCGAAAACTCACATTTCCCGTGGTTGCTGATGTTTGTTGAACCTGAATTCCAGAAGTTTCGCCCAGCAACTTTGAAATATTTCCCGGTTTGATGGCCGTTTCTTCTCTGACTTCTTCATGCCCCAGAACTTCTACTCGTACAGGGATATCATCAATGATGCCATTCGTTCTTGTAGAAGTGACATGCACTTCTTCGGTCTCTATTGCCGTTGATTGTAAATTAATGATTTTTATTTCTGCCGGATTTTTTAGTGGGAATGAGATATTAAATTTCAACGTTTGATAACCGATATAAGAAAAATGAATTGTAAATGTACCGTCAGGAATGTTTGTAATTTTTACTTTTCCACTCGTATCAGTGATGCCCCCAATTTTAAGAGTATCAAAAAAAACATCTGCATCAATCAAAGGCTCCTGAGTTTTCGCATCTTTAACTACAGCTATAAAAGAGTTTTGGCTGAATGCAGATTGCGATATAAAAAGAAGTAGTAAAAAAATTATTTTTTTCATATTGGATTTTTTACATATTAATAAACAAATCCAGAATGATTATCGATACGGTTTATTACTCGATATGTTTGCTCTACACCACATCAGAGGCAGGAGACATCGGTAAATAGATTTTCACCTCGACAGCACCATTTTGCGCATCTGAATAAATGAGCCTGCTTTTAAGCGATACAAATAGACTCCATTCGATACCGGTTCGCCCTTATTATCTCGGCCATCCCATTGAACCTGATAAATCCCAGCGGATTGCCTTTCATTCACCAAGGTTTTGATTTGTTCTCCCAACAGGTTGTAAATTGTTAATTGGACATTACCAGTGTTTGAAAGCTTATAGCCGATTAAAGTAATCGGATTAAATGGATTTGGATAATTGGAATATAGCGCTGAGATTTGCGGATGTTCCTCTTGCATCTGAACTGAGGTAGAGACCTCCTGAATGGTAAAATCACCACTTACATCTTCATAATCGCTGCCGGTATTATCCATGTAAATCTTGATCCGCGCTTGTTCTGTTGCTAACTCCGGCACGATCCACTGGTAATTGAGCTGGGATATCGGTAAATTCAATTGAATTGTCTCCCAATTTGCGCCACTGTCAGGAGAAAAATATAAATCCCAGTTTTCTTGATCGTGCGGTATTAGAATATGCCATTGGATATCAACGGTTTCCCCAGCGGTAAAAGTTTCTCCGCCAATGGGATAATCCAGTGCTACGTGAGCTGCGGCACTGCCCGCGACAAATAGAGATGCCAGGAGTGTCAAAGACGAAATACCTGCCTTTTTCATGATAACCTCCTGATTCAATCATTTATTGTTACACGTATCCATTTCATGAAATGTTCTGATAAATATTTGGCATTCCTCAGGGGTTCAAACGCCAAACGAAAAGAAGGATTAAAACCGGTTTTTCAATATAGCAAAATGGAGTGCGCTTTATCGTCCCGCAGGGTACCGCCCTGCAGTAATTAAAACTTCCCAAAGTGATTATTGCTTTGCAATAAAATAACCGCTTCTGTCAATGACTGCTTTCGAATCGAGCGAACATACTTCTTCGAGTTTCATTCCTTTTTTGATACAGGCTTCAATGATTCGATAGCCGACATAATAGGCAGTTTTCTGAACGAATCCTTTCGGCGGAGTGGCGATGCTCCCATCCGAAATATATCTCAAAAAAATTTGCTGTCTGCTGTCTTCTAATTCCACTTGTATGGAATCTTTGATTTGCTGCTCATGCTCGATACACCAGTCCACGGAACTTGCCGGCATGAAGGGGATCGCGTTTTTTAAACCAAGAGTTTCATCGATTAATGTGGTCAAATAAACGGCCATTCCTTCGGAAACAACCTCTCTTCTCAATGTTAATGGTTCTTCGGGGCATCTCTGATGATGCAGATTGTGTCCATATTCATGTGCCATGATTTTGGGAACATCATTCGGATTGATATACAAGGAAATGAAAATAGTGGTTTTCTCTTTTCCGAGATCGATAAAGCAACTGCCGTAAGGCATAAACAAACACAAATCGACCGGTTTATTTGTGACGGGAGGCAATATGGTGTGCGCTTTTTTGATGACCGAATCATACAATTGATTCAGATCGTCTTCATTGTATTGATTGAAGTAACTTTCGAAATCTTCTCTTTTATAATTTTTAAGATCTTCAGGAAATTTAACCGAGTCTATGGCACCCCATTCCAGCTGACTGTGATGCACAATCTGCATTTCAGGATAGGCGTCTAGAAAATTTGTTTGATAAGTTTCCCAACTCCTGTCCGAATGAAGAAAGTCGTCAAAGGCCTTATAGGCCAGTATGATCCGTCCGTTCTCTTTCGGGAGGATATACTTGGATGTTGTCTTTTCAATTTTTTGCCCAATGCCATTTGAGCAAACAATAAGATAAGCGATCGAAATCAAGAGATTAATTTTTTTGTTCATAACAACACCTTTATTGATGGTTTAAATAAACGATTTATATTCGCAGAATTTAGAATATTGATATGGTTAATATGAGTGTTCTTTCTTATCAAATACAATACGTTTTGCTGCTCCGCAGAGATTTTAATTTAGTATATGTACCTAAAACTTGTATCCCATCTTAAAATAAACATGATATCCTCTAGATTCACGGACAATCAGGCCGTGGCTGCCCTCCGAGACGATCAGCTCGATGGGGCCGACCGGTGTCGTGATGACGCCTCCCACTCCGATTCCCCAGAGCCTGCGAAAATAGATCGTTTCTCCGCGGTAGCGGTATTCACCATACGGAACCAGATTGGAGATGAATTTGACATAGACCGATGGTTTGATCTGATACTGGTACTCCCAGCGAATGATGCCAAGATGGGCGCCTGCCAACTGGTCGTAATTCATGCCGACGAAATTTTCAGGTTTCCCGATAAAGAAATGTTTGTATATGGGTGTGGATTGAGTCGAATATCCGTAAAATACAAAATAGCGGGATGTGTGCCGCTTTTTCCAGGTGTGGTACAGGTTCAGTGAGATTTCCGCTTTAAAGTATTCTGTGGGGGATTGCAGGATTTTGAAACTTCTTTCGATTTCGGAATAGATGCGAATGCCGTTTTTAGGCAACAAGGCATGATCGAGGTTGTCGAGATCGAAGCGCAGGGTCAGGTTGTTCAGATTGTCGTTCCAGTTTAAAAAGAATCCCGGTTCGGGATAGGCAATGAGGGGATGTATATCGATGTGTTCGTAATTGTATTCGATTTCCAGATTGGTCGATTTGTCCAGCATGAAACCCATTCCCAGAGCGATCAGTGTGGATCGATCCGGGTATTCTGCAATGCTGTTGCCGTATCGATCATAAATGGAAGTTGGGATATCTTTGAAAGCGGTTCTCAGATAAGGATAATATTGAACCTGAAAGAAACGCGAAAACGGATAATAGAGTTTGGTGCTGAATCTGGACAGGCCGGCAAATTGCAGTTCACTCTCGAAGCGAATACCGGATAATATATAGATGATTCCATGAAAGCCGACGATACCGACCAGTTTGTGATGGCTGTCGTATCGAAGCCCGACGCGAACCTTTCTGAATGGAAGTTCCTTGACTGTCAAATTCAGGTTGATCTTGTTCTCTCCGACAGGCTCGATATCGTACAGGATACTTTCAAAATATCCCAATCCGTAGACTTCCATGATCCGCCGGTTCAGATCTTCTGTGTCGAGCCGGTCGCCCGGTTTCAATCCTATCAGTCCATATATATATGAAAAGGAAATCTTCTTGTTTCCCTTGATGTGGATGTCAAAAATGAATGGTTTTTCCAAGGTATCTTTGTAGATCGGCAAAACCGGAGATGGAGAAGAAATGGCTATTTGTGTCGAGTCGATTCCGCAAGTGTCTTTCAGTGCAAGCAGTGCATTCATGTGCTCGCGGGCCGCTTTGTCCCCCTGACGAATGATTTTATTGATCCGTTCGTTTTCGAAATCGAGCATGGAAAATCCGGTCAGGTCCGGCTGGATGTAGATGTTCGCCATTTCTTTGTTTTTCTTCCAGCGTTCGATTCCGAGCAGTCGAATCGATTGCTGCAGGATTTCAATGACATTGGCTGGCCGCTTCTGATTCTTGTCCAGTCCCATCACGTCCACGGCAATGACAATATCTGCGCCCATGTCCCGGACAACGTCCACGGGAAGGTTGTTTAAAATGCCGCCGTCGATCAGAAGCGAATCTCCCATTTCCACCGGACTGAAAATGGTCGGGATCGCCATTGTGGCGCGGATGGCTCTGGCGAGCAATCCTTTTTTTAAAATAACTTCGTTGCCTGTGATGAGATCCACGGCCACGCAACGAAAGGGGATGGGAAGCGAATCGAAACTTTCCACTGTTTCATACGGGTAGGTCAGACTCGAAAAGAGCAGAGAAATTTTCTGCCCGTAAATCAATCCACTGATCGTGGGTTTGCCTTCCTGAATCCCGAATTCGAGCTGAAATTTGCCATCTTCTTTTTTCTGAAAATAGGGGAGCATGCGGCGAGGGGGTTTGTCCGTAAAGATTTCGATCCAGTCTGTCCTATCGGTCAACTTTTCGAGTTCGATGCCGTTGTAACCGATGGCGTACAGTCCTCCTACAATTCCTCCCATGCTTGTGCCGGCAATATAATCGATTGGGATTTCGAGGGAATCGAGCATTTTTACGATGCCGATGTGGGCAAATCCTCTTGCGCCTCCGCCCGAGAGGACCAAACCGATTTTGGGACGTTCTTTGCCGACGGCCAGTTTCGCCGTGAGTGTGATTATCAGAAACACGGATAAAAACCATCGGCATAATCCGATAAAACGGAACGGTTTTAAATGGCATTCTGATCGGTTCATTTTTTTATTGATGGGTTATGAATTCATTGATCGTGTATTTCGAAGCCAGTCGTCTATATCCTGCGCCACGGTTTCCCATCCGGTTTCGCCTAAAAGCCAGTGGGCGTGATCCTCGTACACCTTGAGTGTGGCGACGCGGGAATATTTTTTGTGTATCTTCTTTGCCGCACTGAGTGGGATGATTCGATCCTGCGCGCCGGCACAAATCAGAACGGGACAGGAAATCCGGACTTCATCCACATGGGAGGCTTTGTTTTTATCGAACATAGCAAAACCAATTTCCGCAGCGGCCTTTCCGGATTCGAATATGAACTGATCGTGCATCCGTTTTTGTTCTTCATAGGGCATGAGCTGGAAAGCACCGTATGCAATTTCTTGGAGAGTGGGACGGATCGGTTTTTTCCAGAAGGCCCACTGGTTAAAACAGCTCCAGAATGTTTTTATAACAGAAAATTTCAGAGATGAAATACCTCTGGGGGCTGCAGGAGCGATCAAAACAAGTGCTTTGCAATTAACCTGGGTGGCAAGAATTTGAGCCAGAAGCGCTCCCATGGAATGGCCAATAACGATGGGAGTGTTCTTAAGATTCTGAGCGATTTTTTTTAAGTCGCTGACATAATCCAGAATACTGGTGGTTGCCAGATCAGGATGGGGAGGATCGTCAGGTTGTGCTTCGTGATAGCGAAGGGTAGGCGTGAGGCACTGGTATCCTTTGGCTGTAAAGAAATTTTCATAATTTTTCCAGTACCATCCGCCGGCCCACATGCCGTGAATCATGACAATTGTCTCGTTCATGCTCTATTCCTGAAGGATTGAGCCCGAACTACCAGCAGGTAATAGGCGATACTTCCGATGGCAAACAGTCTGGCGGAGACGAGGATAAGGACGAGCCAGACCACTTTTTCATATTTCCCACCCGGTAACAGATGGGTCTTGAAATCCGTATTTTTCCTCCGGATGCAGTCGAAAAATGCGATGATGGAAATGATCATTCCGGCTAGTGTAATGATTGCGATGTATTTCGAGAGGGTTTGCAGTGTTGGCATGGACCAATCCCCCTGTTGAATATGGGATTAGAAAATGTCTGTTTTACTTTTCGTCTGGGAAAATACAGAATGAACGATCATTTTGAAATAATAACGTTTGCAAGAAAGCGATTTTTGTTTTAAAAGTCAAATAAAAAGTTAGTTGTTTTAAATTTTTCTTTGCGGATTGATTCTGATTTTGTATTTTTATTACAAATGTCATCCAACAAACTGAAAATTCTTTTCCTCTGCACCGGCAATGCATGCCGCAGTCAGATGGCCGAGGGTTGGACGCACCATCTCAAGGGAGATCGAATCGATGTCTGGTCTGCCGGTATCGAAACACACGGGCTCGATCCAAAAGCCATTCAAGTCATGGCCGAAGCGGGCGTGGATATTTCCAAACATCGATCCAAACATTTGAATGAGGTGATCAATATTCCGTTCGATGTGGTGATTACGGTTTGCGACCGTGCGCGGGAAAGCTGTCCCCTGTTTCCCCGTCCCGTGAAGAAAGTGCATGCGGGATTTGACGACCCGCCCGCATTGTCCAAAAATGTAAAAAGCGAGGAAGAAGCGCTCAATCATTACCGGCGGGTGCGGGACGAAATCCGAAGGTTCGTGGAAAAATTACCGGAGAGCTTAGATCAATGACTGATCCATTCTCTTTTAAGAAACAGTATTGTTGGGTCTGATTATTCCAAGGATTTTCAGAATATCATTCAATGATATGACTTCGATGTACCACAAGAATCCCACCAATGACACCCAGACCGCCGATGAAATGAACAATGGTAAATCGATCCTGAAAAAATAGATAAGAGAGGTATGCGGTTACCACGGGCTGACCTAAAACAGATGGCGCCACCAGAGAAGCCGGTAAATGCCCCTGGGAGTAATTGATGCAGAGCCAACCGGCCACGTGCCCGATCAATCCAATGGCCAAAAAATTCCATGCGGCTTGAGAGGAATATCCCAATAATGGCCGATGTAAAACAATATTTATGAATAAAAGCAGAACCGCTCCGCTGGTTGTGAAAATCCAGAAATAGGCCAGCGTACTCAAACGTTCACGTCCCTTTTGTGAAAACACGTGGAAGGCCGCATAGAATACCGAAGCTGTCAATCCGAGCAATGCACCGATTCCCAGATTGAAAGAATGCATGAAGTTTTGTCCGAGAACCAGAACCGCTCCGATTAATGCAATTAGAATTCCAATCCAGAACAGGACTCTTTGTTTTTCATGAAACAGGACCCATGCTCCCAGACCGACCCAGACCGGGGCCAGATTGGCCATCAAAGTCGGCGTGGTGGCCTCTCCCATCATGACGCCGGTGGACCAGAGGCTGATGTCTGTTCCGAAGCAGAGTCCTCCGGCCACGGCGAATAAGATGGCTTTTCCGGAAAGTTTCAATCCCGATTTCTTTAAATGGAAATAAAATGGAAGGGCCATCGCGGCCGAAGCGATGGCCATCCTGTAAAAAGCCGTAACAGTGCCCGGCGCGCCCGCCCATTTGATAAAAATGGCCGTGAATCCGATGACGACAACACCCACGGTCAATGTCAGATAAGCGGGCCAGTTCGAATGACGGTTATTCATATTTATTAGGATGGATGACGTCCGGTGAAATCGAACGGTCTGTCAATTCAATCATTTTTATTGATCAACACTCCCAAATTTCGCTGCAGCAAATGGTAATCATTAAACATATCAATCTTTTTTAATTTCTCGATCATTGAATCGGGCAGTTTGTCCTGGGAAACGCCCTCCAGTATCATTTGTGTTTCTTCAGTTGGGAATGTTACTTCATCGATAATCCGGTCCGACTGTTCCTTATTGGCCGGACAGATATTTTGACAGATCATGCAGCCGATTAAACAATTGTGCCATTTGGGATCGATCCAATCCGGAAAAGCACCTGGTTTTTCATTGAAGAAAGTAATGCACCGTTCACCGGATATGAGGAATGGATCTTCGTGGATTGCCTGTGTCGGACACTTTTTGACGCATGCTGAACAATGCCGGCATCGATCCATCATCTTTAGCTCTTGCCAGTTGTCGGAAGAACAGGGAATATCCGTGAAAAAAGTTCTTACTGTGAAATAACTGCCCCAGTCGTCGATATAGGCAATGTTGTTCCGGCCGTATCTGGCCAGGCCGCTGTGCACGGAAATATGTTTTTCGGGCAGCAACGCATTGTCGATCTTAAAACCATGGTCTTTTAGATAAAGTGAAGAACCATTGAATATTTCCTTATCGATGTCGTGCAAATAGGTAGGGGGTATGGTCGCTTGAACGGTTTTGTCCGATAACCGGAATGAAACATCGACTTTCGGCTGCCGTGCAGCGACAATCAGTACGGATTTCGCATTATTGAATCCAGCTGGAATTTCATAGTTCCACTGTAAATGGTACCGCGAAGAAATCTCACTGTAAAAATCCGGATTTAAAGTTTTTTCTTTGAGAAGAGTATTTGTATCCTTTTTCAATTCCTTTAAATGTCGAATCGAAACAAGGGTACTCTTAAATCCGAAATTTGATAAATGCTCTTGTAAATTTTGAATGATTTCGCTCATCATAACAAGTTTAATATCGGAGACTGGAGACCGGAAACTAATAACTAATTACTAAATACGAAATATCAGGTACTGTAGTTTCAAACCTTGCTTTCTAATGCACTTTTACAATGCGGCAGATTTAAGTGGCATTCTTTAAACAGATGGCAAGTTTTAATACAAATAGAGACCAGCATTAACATTACAGGGACTTCGATTAGAACTCCAACCACAGTTGCCAGTGCTGCCCCTGATGAGAGTCCGAAAAGCATAGTCGCTGTTGCGATTGCCACTTCGAAATGGTTGGATGCGCCTATCATCGAAGCAGGTGCCGCATCATGATATGATAATGACAACAACCGTGAGAAAAGAAAATATCCCAGTGCAAAGATGAAAATGGTTTGGATGAAGAGAGGAATAGCAATCCACACAATGGTCATTGGATTGGTTAAAATAATATCTCCTTTAAAGCAAAACAGCAGGATCAAAGTAGTCAGTAAAGCGATAATACTGACTGGCGTTAAATAATGTAAAAACTTTTCGTTGAACCATTCCTTTCCTTTGGTGTTGATCAGATATTTTCTGGAAAAATATCCGGCCACCAATGGAAGTGCCACATAAATTGTAACTGAAAGAAGGATCGTTTGCCAGGGGATGGGCATGGCATTGATGCCCAATAAAAATCCTCCCAAAGGTGCGTACAAAAATAACATGAGCAAAGAGTTGATGGCCACCATGACCAGTGTCAGGCCGTCATTTCCCTTGGCTAAATATCCCCACATTAAAACCATGGCCGTGCAAGGTGCTATGCCCAGTAAAATAGCTCCCGCGATATAACTTCTCCACAGTTCAACTTCCTGACCGGTTTTGATTATTTCTGTTCCGGGTAAAAAATCCTTAAACAGATGCCCCAGAAAAAGGTAAGCAATAAAATACATGGTAAATGGTTTAATAAGCCAGTTTATAACCAGTGTCAATATTACCGGTTTTGGAGTTTTGGCTGCTTTGATCACATTGCTGAAGTCAATCTTTACCATGATTGGATACATCATGAAAAAAAGACAAATGGCAATTGGAATGGATACCTGATAAACAGAAAAAGAATTCAATTTCAATGCCAAGACCGGATAAATTTTTCCTAATAAAATTCCCAAAGCGATACACAGCAAAACCCAAAATGTCAAGTATTTCTCGAAAACAGATAATTTCTTCTCAATCATTAATACTCCTTTACAAATTTTTGTGATCTATTATTCGAATTAACAATTTTCTATTTTATGCATTGAATCCTTTTATTGTCAGTGTTATTTCAACCCGTAATAAATCTCCACCCTGCCAATCTGACTTTTCTGTTTCAATTTGATTTTCAGGTACTGTCCGTTTGGAATCTCTGTTTCGTTTTCATGCAGCATCGGCCGCCAGTAATCGTAGTCACCGCCGCTGTATGTGCCGGTGACTTTACATATAGCTTCCTGATAATCGGTTGCATCTCCGGATACGAAGACCGTCAGGTTTTGCCCTTTGGCTTCGGTGAAAGAATAGATACGCCAGCCCGTAATGGGGCCGGGAACGCGATAGATGAGTGCGCTGTTTTTCTTCCCTTCCATCCGGTCGATGTCCTCTTTGAATTTCCGGCAATCATGGGTGTCCAGTTTCCATTTTCCTTCCTGAAAATACAACCGTGTGAATGATTCCATTTCGTCGATCCAAGCTTGGTATTTTACGATGACAGGTCCGATCACATTGGAAGCAGGGGAGGCGCCGCTTTTATTTTTCGCGATTACACGATAATAATAGGATTTCCCGATTTCTGCTGTTTTGTCCTGGAACAGGGGCATGTACTGGACGGCTGCATCTGAAACATTCAGTCCTGCTGTGAGCCAAGGGCCGTTTTCCTTTTCGGAGCGTTGGACATCGTATCCTGACGCGCCTGGTCTGCCGCGCCAGGAAATAGCCGTTGGATTTTCAATCGGGAGCAAAACCGGTGCTTTGGGTTTGGGTATCGGTGGTACGGGGAGACCTCGGATCTGATATGCTTTTTTTCGCATAATGGAGATCAAATCCTTTTCATCGTATTCCTTACCTGATTCGAATCCTGGCCAGTGATAGGCTTTGAAAATTCCTCTGCCGAAGGGCTCGGTGTGCCAGTAAAATCCACCGTGATGACGGTGATAGCGCAGTGACCAGATTAAGGCCCCGCAAATCTCTTTCTCAATCACCCGGTCCAGCATTTCTTCTATCATCGGCGTTCCGGAAAATCCGAATTCGCCGATGATGTAGGGTTTGCGCGCATCGATCATTTCGAGGATTCGCTGCATCCATCCGAACAAGCGGGACGGATTTTGAGAGTAGTGATGTGAGGTGACAATGTCGATATTCGGGTCTTCGAAGGATTCCTCGCGCACCCATCCGCCGTGCATAACGAGATGGTTTTTGTCCAATTTCTTGATATACGCTGTAATTTCCCGCGTCCATGAAGACGGACTGGGAAGTTCGTTGCCTGTTTCCCAGCAGAGAATGGCTTTGTCGTCCCGGTAGGCGATTCCCGTAATAGTGTTTCTTCGTGTCAAAACGTATTCGATAGTCTTCTTGAAATCGTCGATCAACTGGAGATCGGTCCAAAAATCGTTTTCAGATTTTCCGCGAAACTCCGCATACTGGGGACGGCCTCCCATCCACTGCCAGGCATTGAGCAGAGGGATAATCAGGCGAATCCCGATTTCGTTGGCAAGTGCCAGCATGGTGTCCATGGTGGCAAAGGCGCGTTCGTCAAATACGCCCGGGGCCAGGACATATTTGGGCACGCCCGCTACGTCTGTTTTTGCGCGGACCGGAATGGTGTAGGTGCGCACGACCAAGCCGCCCAGTTGTTCCACACTCTCCAGTGCATCCCGGATTTCGAATGACGTCGGCAGTCCGTATTCGTGTTCGCGGGTGAAATCCATTTCATCTTCCACAAAATTGAGATTGGGGATGTTCCATGAGATGAACCGGTATTCGCGGTCTCCGTCCATGAGCTTGGGGCCAGAGCGGGTAATGAAGTGTTTAAATGGTTTTTCTTGTGCCTGGCTCAGCTGGATGCAGAACATTACACATAGAATCATACAAATTGATTGCAGACGAAAAAGCATTACTGATTCTCTAAATTTTACAGGTTATTCTTTTCTTCCCATGTTCTTGGCTTTTTCCAGAATCCTCGGGATGGCTTGGTCCATTAAAAATTTAATGTCTTCGTAGCGGTAGGTCCGTTCTTCGAAAGGTAAATTATCAATGGCATTCAAGAATCGTTTTTCAAACTCCTCAAAATAGGAACCGTAAATATGGTAGCTGTCGGCCTGATGCACATATCGTCCCAATTGAACGGCCATTCCTGAAATCTTGGAAATGTTTTCCGCGATTTTTTTCTGTAGCTGGATCAAGGCAAACATGTTCATGAAAGCGGCTTTATACGCATCATTGGAACGGAACCGGACATTCATATTTAAAATCCGGTGATTCTCATCGTCTGGCAGCATCCGACACCAGATCGACTGCAGACAGGGCGGATCGTAGCAGTCATTGTCTTCCCACACTTTCCACGTGATGGCCTGGGCTCGGCGCGTGTAAGGCGTTTTGGCCAGCTTTTCGGCAATGAGGTCGATTTGATTAACGATTTGGTTTGATCCGGGAAGCGAATAACCAAACAGCCGCTGGTGATAGGTGTATTCCCATCGCGTGTCATTGGGATCAGAGGTATTTTTAATGCAATGATCCTTGATGCCGTCCAGAACCTCCATCACATATTCCTGAAGGTCGTCCAGACCACCGGGAAGATCCTTGTGAATCATCGGTTCTGAAAGCGGTTTTTTCACGACCATCGTCATGGAGCAGTCTTTGCTTGGCGGATCATCGGGTTTGTCGTATTCGGTTTTGACATCGCACCCTTCCTTAAAGAGGCGTACAAGTGAGTTTTCCCAAACTTCGGCCAGATTGCTGCCTTCTACAAACAGAACCGGGATGTTGCCGTTCATAAAATTGCTCCTTCCGAGACGAGGATGTGTATCACAACCAGAGATTCAACTTGTTCATGTCGATCCAGAACCACCAGACTTTTGATTCGACCATCTGTAAAGATACGGTATCGGAGAGTATGTTTTGAATCTGCTGAGCCTCTTGAGCCGTTTCGTTTCCTTTGTAATAATAGATCGTATTTTTACGTTTGTTTACTTCCGATGATTTATGGATCTTCAATTGGACATGAGCACCCAGGTGATGCAATCGATCCATGATCTGTTTGGCCTTGTTTTCTTCCTCTTTTGCATAATGAAGGATGATTTGCGTGTCTGGAATTCGATCGGTTTTTTGGGGCTTAACCATGCCGGGTACGGCTTTTTCCTGCATGCTCATTTGACCGCTTGACAGTTTCAACTGTTTCAATTCATCGTTCAAATCCGCTTTTTCTTTTTCCAGTTTTGAAAGTTCTGTTTCAAGTTTTGATTTTTCCGCTTCGAGGTTCGTCTGTTCTGTTTTTAAATCCTTTTGTGCGTTTTCCAAAGACTGGATCTGTGCATGCAGTGTTTCCATCTCCTGATTGAGTTTTTGAATCCGGTACCTGTATTTTTGTTCTGTTGTTTTGAGGTTGGCAACGGTTTCCTGAAGTTCCTTGTTTTTCTTTTCCAGTGTGCCAATGGTTTGAGCATTGCTGCTTTCCAGCGTTAGCATATCACGCTGAATCTGATCTTTTTGACTGGTGATTTCTTTTTGGATTTTCACATAATGAGGACGGACGATGAGAAACGTGATCCCCAAAGTGAGCAATAAAGCGATTCCCCCGGTCCACATAATCTGTTTGGCAACCGGAGATGGTGATTCTGTTTTTCTTTCACTATCTTGATTATTAGACATTTTCCCCTCCTATCATTAACCAGTGCTTTCATATTGTATGATTTTATTTCAACAAAATCAATTTTTTTGTATCCTGAAAATCTCCTGTTTTGATGTGATAGAAATAGGTCCCCGTGGGCATGTGACGGCCCTGTTCGTCCAGCCCGTCCCATTGCACGATATGGCTTCCTGCATCCATCGTTTTGTTTACAAGCACCCGGATTTGCTGGCCTGTGATATTGAACAGCGTTAATTTGACATGAGCGGATCTGGAAAGCTCATACCGAATTTGCGTTAATGGATTAAATGGATTAGGATAGTTCTGGAGCAATTTGTATGTATCCGGACGCCTCTTATTTTCACTTTGGTGATTCACATTCGTCATACTTCTGGGAATCACATGGTCCTCCACCTCGCCGTCAGCTGCAAATCCTTGATAAGTTAAATTGAGAACCGAACTGAACCGGAACCGAATGTAGGTTGAATCATAACTTGCGGAATCAGGAATGGGAACATGAAGTGTATGTGTACCCGGCAGAAGCACGGTGTCATTCAACATGTGCTCGTAACTATCGTCCCAGTCTCCATCAGCGTTAAGATCCGCCCAAAGGTTGAGATAACCGTTTCCGTGCAGAGTGATGTCGAAATGGGCAGTATCACCTGGATCCCAGGTATTGTGGAAATGTACACCGTCCTCATCCTGTAAATTGCTGATATTGTCGCCCAGGGCGCTGATGTTTGGTTGTCCGTCGAACTCGCCATCGATAAGCGCACCCATGTAAATTGTAGAATCAATGACATGATAGGCACCGGAACTGGCAAAGCGGGTCGGATAAGGCGGATCGGGCGCATCTCCGAAATCGTATTTGACATTGCCGATAACGATATAGTCCTCCACCTCGCCGTCAGGGGCAAAGCCCTGATAAGTGAGATTCGGGATGGTGCTGAAACGGAAGCGGGCGTAAGTTGAATCGAAACGAACGGAATCGGGAATAGGAAGATGGATGAAATGGGTGCCCGGAAGAAATACCGTATCGTTGAGCATGTGTTCGTATGCGTCCGCCCAGTCGCCATCGTCGTTCAGATCGACCCAGAGATTGAGATAACCGTTTCCGAACAGCGTGATCTTCATGTGGGCCGTATCGCCGGGAGCCCATGTGTTGATGAACTGGACGCCGTCTTCATCCTGAAGATTGTTGATATTATCACCAAGTGCACTGATATGGGGTTGTCCGTCGGGTTCGGCATCGATAGACGCACCCATGTAGATTGTTGAATCGATGTCATGGTAGGCTCCAAAACTGGCATTGCGTGTCGGATAAGGCGGATCAAGCGCGTCGCCGTAATCGTACAGGGAATCGCTTCCCATTCCTATGAGAATGATATAATCTTCGACTTCTCCGATGGGGGGCAGCTCTGTTTGATCGTTTTCTGGATTGCCGAAATAACGAGGTCCATCAAATGACAATCCTCCGGTATTACTGAAACGGAACCGGGCAAAGGTCGTGCCCGGAGCGGCGATTTCCGGAACGAAAATGATCAGTGTATCTGTCCCCGGCCCCATCTGATTGTCCACAGCAATGTGATCCGATTCGTCATTCCAGGATCCATCCCGGTTAAAATCGATCCATGCATTCAAAATTCCAGGGGTACTGGCAGTCACTTCGATGGCGGCTGTCTGTCCCGGAATGAACTCGGTTAAAAATTTGACACCATCTTCATCATCCGTTCCGTCTTTATCATCCCCTTCTCCGGCGGAATCTGGCAAACCGTCCGGGTCTGCATCGACTGTATCTCCCAGACAGAAACCGGCTTGTATGGTGTGAAGTGCTCCAAGATCCTTGTGAAAAGTCCCGTAACGGGACGCAGCATCTCCATAATCGAAAAGCATCCCATAATTGGATACGTGCAGCAGATAATCCTCGGTTTCACCGTCTGTGAAAGGCACGTCACCTGGCCAGGGCAGGGCAACCGCAAATTTTGAAATGGTCATACGCGCCCAAACGTATCCGGATTGGGATCCAATACGGAACGGGGGAGGACTCAATTCCGAAAGCAATCCAAAATGGTAGTCCGCGATATAAAAATTTTGCAGTACATGTTCATCGACATCCGTGTCCGCATGGCTGCAATGGGTGGTTCCGCCCCATTCTCCGTCCTGATTCCAATCCACAAGCACATTGACATAGGCACCCTCAAGTACGCTGCTTACTTCGAGATAGAGGTCCAGGTTGGATCCCCACTCGGCGAGCTGGCAGGCACCGCCGAGTGATTCGTTGAGATCCGGGTCGGAGGTCAACGGGGCGACGTGCCGAAAACCGGTGGTTCCTTGAATGGTGTAGGGAATAATGCCGCGCAGTCCGGGATCGTTGAGTTCATCATAGGTCGATGCATTGTAGTATTTTTCATCCTGATCATAGAGCATCAAGAATTCCGGGCAGAAGTTGGCATTGCCGTCCAGTTCGTAGTCCACGATTTTTCCCAGGTTGCATGTGGTTCCATGTGCCCCCGGTTCATGTCTGATATAACCGCGCAGGGTGTACTGTTCGCATGTCGGGAAGTAGCCGATTTGTCCGGTTGAGGGATAGGCCAGGGCTCCTTCCGGCGCATCGCCGTAATCGTAAAATCCGACCTTGGAAACACAGAGCAGATAATCTTCAGTCTCTCCGTCGATGAAAGATCCTTCACCATTCCAATCTTCGGCCACTTCACTTTCAGAAATCGTAAAACGCGCCCAGACATACCCTTGTGTGTAGGGAATGACGAAGGGGGGTGGGTCCAGCTCGGAAAGATAGTCCGATCCCGATCCGGCGGGAATGCGGAAATTGCGGACGGCATGCTCATGCGCGGTACCGGCTCCGGGAACCGCATAAGATCCGTCCCATTCACCGTCCTGGTTCCAGTCAAAGAGAATATTGACGTAGGCGTCCGAGTCCCCGACGTTATACCAGATGTCCAGATTGCCTCCGCTGTATCCCCATGCCGCCGAGGTGCCCGGAGAACCGAGATATCCATAGGGGTCCAGAATGCTGGGTCGGTAAACGTACTCTTCACCCGCGTCCCCTTCGATGGTATAAATGTGCGGGCGTTTCAAACCGACATCCGTATAGCTGACAATGTCCATGCGGATTTCATTCAGTGCCTCATCGCTGTCGTAATTTCCGCTGAATGCACAGGAGCCCCCGTTGCCGTCCGTTTCATAATCGATATCGTGTCCCCAGTACATTGTTCCTGCTGTGCCGTGCCGGACATATCCGTTTGGCCCGATATTTTTACAGGTAGGAAAATGTCCAATTTGTCCGCTGTAGGGATAGGCAAGAGCTTCTTCGGGGGCATCCCCGTATTCGTAAGGCAAAGCAACCGGATTCGCATGGATTAAATCGGATACCGTATAAATATCGTGTCCGTCCAGGCAATAAATTTCAAGAGTGACATCATAAATCCCCGTCTGGTTATACGTGACCTGATGGGGACCCTGTGTTTGCGCATGGGTCGGATTGCCGCCCTCGAATGTCCAGTACCAGCTGAGTGCATTTTCGGATTGATCTGTGAATGTAACAGTTAAAGGAACTGTACCTGAAGTTTTATTGACAGAAAAACCGGCTTCGCAGGGACAGGTCTGTACCTTGATATATTTCTTTTTCAGTTCACTCACTGTGCCGCTTTTCGGGCAATAAATTTCCAGTTTGACGTCATATTCCCCCAGATCATTGTAGGTAACCGAGGGAGGGGTTTGTCCCTGCCAGACCGAGGGAGATCCTCCGTAAAAAGTCCAGACCCAGTTCTGTGCGTTCTGGGAGAGGTCCGTAAAAGAAACCTGGCCTCCTTTACAAACAGTTGTTTTGTCTGCTTTGAAATCGGCAGTGCATGATTGTGCGAAAAGTGTTTTCGAAAAATAGAACGTTGTCACTGAGATGATGACCAGAAACAAGATCGATCGTTTGCACAGTGGCTGAAAATATAAATGATCCATGATATTCTCCCTTTGGGTGAATTTTCCCCCATGCCAAAATAGGTAACAGGATATTTTCGTCAGTCTATTCTAATGTTTCAATCGCTTTTTCAAGCACTCTGTCACGGTTATTCACAATGCTTTCCGATGCGGGTATCAGAAATTGTATAAATATCATTTCGAGTTTAAGAATGATTGACAGTTATAAAAACACATGCCAGGTCTTCTGATATGATTTGTATGTCTGTTAAGTCTAAACATCAATTTGAATTTCTATTACTGTTAATCTTCATTGGGAATTTTGATAGCTTTTTTGCGCCAAATATTAAACATAATCCCAAACCTAATTTTATAATAGTATGAAAGATTAATATCCAGCCTCCTCTTCCTGCAGCTTTGTGTATATGTGGCTGGCCAGGAATATCGGGTATGGAAAAATCTACAACTATTTGAGCTAAATTCAAGGGTATTTCCCATATGAGTAGAACGACCCCAATAATACTAAAAGCAAAAACATACCATCCTTCCGAAATGCCATCTTTAGATAGAGAGATTTGCTTATCTTTAATGAATAATCTTTTTGCAATTTTATCAGAATATCTCATTAATATAAATGCAGCAGTCAATAGAAATATTAGAGGCAATAGTGCCGATAGAGAAATAGCCCATTGAGTTAACCATTTATCAGCTGGAGGTAGGAAGGAATAGGTGAGTTGTGAAA
>CAZIAH010000066.1:0-21760 GCA_964537715.1 uncultured bacterium
GCAATACCGATTCCCGTGTCGGTAACCCGGCACTCAACGGCGCCTTCCAATTCTTTGATTGTGATTGTAATTTTGCCCTCCGGATCCGTAAAGCGTATGGCGTTGCTGATTAAATTGTTGAAGATTTGTTTGATTTTGTCTTTATCGGCAAACAGTTTGATCGACTTATCCGGTTGATCGATGATGAACCTGATTTTGGCTTCGTTGGCTTTGGATTCGAAATCATTCTTGATTTTACGGATGGTTTCACAAAGATCGAAAGAGGTTCTGTAAAGGTCAATTTTGTTCGCTTCGATTTTCGAAAGGTCCAGCAGATCTCTGATTAGGCGTTTTAAATATTCGATGCTCTCTTCGATATTGATCATGATCTCTTTTTGTTCGCTGGTAATCTTTCCGGCAATTTCGCTGAGACAGAGGGAAATACCTTCACTGATAATGGAAAGAGGTGTTCGCAATTCGTGAGAAACGGTTGAGAGAAAATCGCTTTTCAGCCGATCGAATTCCTTGAGTTTTTCATTGGCTTTTTTCAGGGATTCTTCAATGCGTTTTCGTTCTGTGATTTCTGCTTTCAGTTCAGAGGTTCTTTCTTCAACTTTTTCTTCGAGCTGTTCGTTGAGTTTTTTCAGTTCATTTTGAACCTCAGTCAATTCCCGATTTTTTTGAACTGTATTTTCGTATGTGAAAAGAAGGAGATTCAGAATCTGCTGCCGATTGGAGGTAATTACATAACGTTTGTCAGATAAGGTCACTTCCACAGGAGTTTCAGTTTTGAATTCTGTCGGATTGGCAAGAATCGCATTGATTTTGGCCAGCAGTTGTTCTTCCTTGTAGGGTTTGGTGAGAAAAGCATCGGCCCTCGCTTCGAGACCGCGAATCACGTCTTTGGGATCGGACAGTACAGTCAACAGAATGACAGGAATGTGTTTGATCGTTTCGTCATTTTTTATGGCATAACACATTTCATATCCATCCATGACCGGCATCATGACGTCACTGATGACAAGAGTGGGTTTCTGTTTCTTCACGACTTCGAGGGCTTCCGCACCGTTCTTTGCGATTGAAGCTTCAAAGCTGTGCTGTTTGAGCATGTGTTTAAGCAACATGGCCTGAGTTGGGCTGTCTTCAACGACCAGTACTTCGATTTTGTTTTCCATAATTCTTTCTATAATAAGATCTTGACTTTAAGTTTTACATCCTGAAAATATATGCAACCGAAAATCCGCCTGTCTTGCACATAGTACGAGTCAATCAATCGATTTCGACGCCTTATGAGGGTGTCGAAACATTATTCACGTTTGTGGTATTTGCCTGTTTTTTGATTCGTTTCGTAAATTTTGAATAATGTTTTTTTTCGCATTCCGGACAGAGACCGTGTGTGAATTCGGCATTGGCATATTCTCTGAAATAGACTTCGAGTTGCTGCCAGTATCCTTTATCGTTGCGTATCTTTTTGCAATGGGAACAAATCGGGATCAAACCTCGGAGTTTTTGAATGGTTTCCATGGATTTTTTCAATTCCCGGTTTGCTCTTTCAAGTTCCTCATTTTTTTGAAGTACGGCTTCGTAGGTTGAAAAGAGCAGATCGAGAATCTGCATCCGGTCTGAAGTCAAAAAATGTTTTTGACCTGCGAAAAAGATCTCAATGCCCAAATCCGCCATCGAATTCCTGCGAAGCTCTTTGTTTACGAGTACGTATTGGATGTGAGAGAGCAGGTAGTCGTCATTGTATGGTTTTGTGATAAAATGATCTGCCTGGCATTCCAGTCCTTTAATGATATCCTGGGGTTCAGAAAGTGTAGTGAGCAGGATGACTGGAATGTCGCAAAGATCTCTGCTCGATTTAATCTTTCTGCACAATTCATAGCCGTTGATACCCGGCATCAGTACATCACTGATGACGATATCCGGACGATGATGCCGGATCGATTCCAATGCTTCTTTCCCGTCGTATGTGACAGTAACCGCGTACTTATGCTGTTGAAGCGTATGGCTCAGTTTCTGTGCCTGCGTATGACTGTCCTCAGCGATGAGTATAACCACATCCAGGGTCATTTTGTTGGTTTCTTCGTTATTCACGGTTTCTCCTTCTCTTATTTTTTTCATTATATGGGTGCGATCTCGAAGTAATGAATCCATTGGTTTCTTTCTGTTCATAGCAATCCTCTTTTTAGCCTGCAATGGCATCTCTGACCACCCGCCGGAGATATTCCCTTTCGAATGGTTTTTTAATGATAGGAAATGCATTGTGAACTTCCTGTTTGAGTCTGTCTTTGTCCACAGTAAATGCACTTACAATGATGATTGGAATTTTATTGGTGCGAATATCATGTTTCAGTCTTCCCACGACTTCGTAACCGTTTATCTTAGGCATTTTCATATCAAGAATAATAAGAGAGGGAATTTCAGCCTGCGCTTTTTCTATCCCCTCAAGACCGTCATTGGCTTCGAAAAATTGATAACTGTCATCATTCAAAAATTCTTTAATGACCTCAACAATTTTCTCTTCATCGTCGACAATGAGAACCTTTGGAAAGGGAACCTTCTTGAGTGTAAACCAAAATTTTGTTCCTTTGCCAAGCTCCGACTCCACCCAGATTTTGCCTCCGTGTTTCTCGACCAATCCTTTGCAAATTGCCAGACCCAGTCCGGTCCCTTTGTATCCGGGACCGTCCACTCTACCAAACTGTTCAAATTTTGAAAACATTTTATTCAGATTGTCCTTGGCAATTCCTACTCCCGTATCTGAAACGCAGCATTCGACATAATCCCTATTGTCTTTCACCCCAATCTTGATTTCACCATTTGAGCTCGTAAAACGAAGCGCATTGCTGATCAAATTGGTAAAAATCTGTATCACTTTGTCTTTGTCAACAAAAAGCTTGATGGATTTATGCGGGCATTCGACATTTAACCAGATTCCTTTTTCATCGGCCTGAGATTCGTAATTTTGTTGCACTTTTTTCAGAATGTCACAAAGATCGACAGAACTTCTTCTCAGTTTTAGCTTGCCCGCTTCGATTTTTGAAATGTCGAGCAGATCCGTGACCAGTCTGGTCAAACGGTCCATGTTGTCCATGGTATCGCTGAGCAGATCTCGTTGCGTATCCGTGATTTCTCCGGCAATGCCGTCGAGACAGAGTGAAACTCCCTCGCGCATAATGGCAATCGGTGTCCGTAATTCGTGAGAAACCGTTGAAAGAAAATCATTTTTCAGTTTATCCAGTTGTTTGAGGTTCTTGTTCACTTCTTTCAGTTTCTCTTCAGTCTG
The DNA here is from genome assembly GCA_964537715.1 of uncultured bacterium. Lineage (GTDB taxonomy): Bacteria > Zhuqueibacterota > QNDG01 > QNDG01 > DSAB01 > CAZTZL01. Next base: position 3,269 of record CAZIAH010000066.1, read on the forward strand.
TTTTCTTTCCAGGGCATAACTCATGGCCCTCCAGAGAAGATGACCGCTCACTTCTCCTTTGACCAAATAGTCCTGTGCACCTTTTCGAACTGCTTCCACTGCAACTCCCGAATCGTTGAGTCCGCTCAAAACAATGATGGGTTGGGTGGCAGCATTTTCCTGAATGGCTTCGAATGTGGACAACCCCTGACTGTCCGGAAGAGTAAGATCGAGCAAAACAATATCGTATTCGCCGTTTTTTAAATAATCGATACCTTGTTTGAGTTGTTCCGCATGATCAATTTTAAAGGTCGTTCCTGGTGCTTCCTGATAACTCGCTTCCGTTAATATTTCACTTAACAATCTGGCATCCCTGAAATTGTCTTCAATCAATAAAATATTCAGATTTTTGAGTTTCATCTTTAATATCCTTAAATATCACAAATATTCGTTACAATCCTTTTTTAGTTTACAGGAAGCTGAACCACTTTCAACCAAAAATTTCCAATGCATTGAATCACATCAATAAAGTCCTCGAGTCCGATTGGTTTAGCAATATAACAATTGGCATAGAGATTATAGGCATTGGAGATATCTTCATCGGCTTTTGAAGTCGTCAGAATCACAACAGGAATTTGCATAAACGCCGGGTTGGTTTTAATTTCTTTGAGGACCTCACGACCGTCTTTCTTAGGTAAATTCAGATCAAGAAGAATCAGATTGGGCTTCGGCATGGTCCGGTATCCACTCTTTTTCATGAGAAATGAAATTGCTTCTTCGCCATCGTGAGTGACATACAATTTAGCATCCATATCACTTTCCTTGAAGGCTTCCTGTGTCAAGCGGATATCTCCTGGATTGTCCTCTACAAGAAGAATATTTATGCTTCCATTTTCTATTTCCATAGTTGGTTTGGTTTACTTTCTTTTCCAATTTGAACTGCTTTGTCCAATCAATCTACATTGATGGCAATTTGACGATAGCCAACCAATAATTTTCGATCGATTTGGCAATTGTAATAAATTCATCGACATCTACGGGTTTGTTGATGTAACAGTTTGCATGGAGATTGTATGTCTTCAAAATATCCTCTTCTGCTTTGGAGGTTGTCAAGATAATCACCGGAATTCTTTTCAGTGAAGTTTCATTTTTAATTTCCTCTAAAACTTCACGTCCATCTTTCTTTGGAAGATTCAAATCCAAGAGAATGATATCCGGACGAGGCGCATTGCTGTATTTGCCTTCCTGTTTGAGGAAAGCAATCGCATCTTCTCCGTTTCCGACAACATGGAGTGTATTGTTGACTTTACCTTCTTTAAATGCTTCAAGTGTCAAGCGAACATCGGCCGGATTATCTTCAATAAGCAGAATATCAATAGGCTTGAAATCAACTCCGATCTGATGTGTCATAAATTCCCTCCGAAATATCTTTAATGGTTTTTTATTGCGAAATTTTCAAGCTGTCGCAGTGCCAAACGGCTTGGTACACTTTTGTTGTTTTCCCATCGGTTGACTGTGCAAAGGGTAACACCCAGGTGGTGGGCAAATTCTTCTTGCGTCAATCTGAGTGATTTTCGGAGTTCTTTAATTTGTTTACCATTCATAGATATAATCATCCCTTCTGATTGAATATTATGAAGTTTTGAGTGAGAATATTGTGCAAATTTATCATTTTACAAATACTATGCCAAGGTTTGGACATATAAAATTTCTATTTTAACTCCTTAATAATCAATGGTAAACTGTTGCATTGCTATTATTAGCAACCCGTTTTTTGTTCATTATGAAATAATATCCTCCCAATATGAAATTGAATAAGTAAAAGTATCGGATTGGAATTATTCGACTTCTGTCTATGAAATTTTGGTCCCGCTTTGGTGGAGGAGGATTCAATTCTCTATCCTTAATGGGGCGATATTAATGATATTGACAATTGATCCCCTGTTGCTTGTGGCGGATAGTTCATCCTAAATATTGAAAATGATTCGGTCAGATGAAAAGGATGGCAGGAGTTTTGCAAATCAGAAAAATGTTTGTAGAGCGAACTGTAACAGCATGATCTTAAGGCATATAATTTATTGAAATATATAGTAATAAAATGATTCCAATAGGCGGAAATTTCATCTTTCTATTTGAAAAGACATTTGAAAATGGAATCCCGCATTCATGAGAGGACAATGTGCAAATAGTACAATAATGGCAATCGATAAAACTTTCGATATAAAGGGGAGCTTATGGATTTAAAAAAGAAGCTGAATCGTATTTTTTTAAATAGTCCGGTGTATTTGGGTCTTCTCGTATTTGCTGCTATTTTATCTTTCGAGATTATAGGATACTGGCTTTTTGAGAAGAATATCCTCCTGATTCGGACAAACGCAACGCAACTTCCGCCGGATTCATCCTATATTGTTGGAAAGATTTTCATCTTGATATGCATTGCCGGTTGCCTGCTGGCTTTCTGTGTAATATTAATACTATGGCGGGGGATGGGAATAAAAAATCAATCTCTGGAAAAGATCATTAAGACCGGACAAACACTGGTAAAGAAGGATTGTGCCTCGTTGACAACTTCCATTGCTGAATTGGCGCAGGGAAATTTAACAGTCGATCTGTCTGTTCAGTCCAAATCGATTCCGTTGCTGAATCGAAACAGAATCAATCCATGGATTCAGGCAATTAATTCTATTATTGCAAGTCTTCAGGAGGTTTCCAGAATCTTCAGGGAGATTACGGCTCTGCCCTGTTCACGGCTATGTTATGTCGGAGCGGATTCGTTTCTTGAAGGTCGCAAATGTGGAGAAGTCATGGGAGAAGCACTCGGAGGAAAAGGTCAGGTGGCCATTAGTACAGGTTCATTGAAGGCAGTAGGACTGGAATTACGGCGCAAAGGTTTTGAGAGCCTGATTCAAGAAAAATATCCTGAGATTCAGATTGTCGCGGTGGAAGAGAATCGAGAAAATCCTGAGTATGCCTATTCAATTACAAAGGATTTGATCAAGAAGTATCCGCATCTTTCAGGAATTTATGTTACAGAAGGATCGACGCCTTATAGTGTTGCAAAGGCAGTTTTTGATGGTGGAAAATCCGGTAAAGTCAAAATCGTCAGTCATGATTTGACGGATGAAACCATGCGCTATGTTCGTGAGGGCGTGATTACAGCCACATTGGGACAGGATCCGTTTGCACAGGGTCACGATCCGGTGATTCATCTTTTTAATTATTTAATTGCAGACTGGAAACCGCCCACACCAAGATTGTTGACCCGAATGGATGTAGTGACTTCGGATAATTATCAGAAATTTTGGAAAGAGGGAATTGGTGTGATCAAATCACTTTCGGACCATTATGCGAAACCAATTCAGAAAATATCGAAGGAACCTTTGAAGATTATAGTGCTTGGAAGAGAAAATTCTTCATTCTGGTATCCAGTTCGTGAAGGCGTTTTGGCTGCGGGTAGAGAATTGGAACCCTTTAATGTGAAAGTCGAATGGACTCTCCCAGAAACAAAAACCAATGAAATAAAAGCATCAGACTTTAAACCGTACTTTGATCGGGTAATCGCGGAAGGGTATCATGGGCTTTCTACAATTAGTCCTGATAAGGAGATGGTTCCGTATATCAATAAAATCGTTGATTCTGGGATACCTGTAATCACATTCAACAGCGAGCCGGCAAGTATACGTGGGTTGGTGTATACGATCACCGAACAGGCCAAGAACTTGATGGGGTTGAGTGAGAAACTGGCCAGCAGTGCCAATCAAGTCAATATGGCGACGACACAAATTAACGACGCGATGCATGAGATGTCCCGAGGGGCGGTATCGCAGAACGAGGATGTGAACCGGACTCAGGAAGCTGTTAAATCACTGTTAACCAATATTGAACAGGTCAATCGGGAGGCAAAAGAAGGGGCAAAAACGTCGGTGAATACAGCGCAGGCAGTGGGGCATGGAACAGATGCCATGGGAAAAACACTGACGGGTATGCAGACGATAGAAAAATCAGTAGAGGATACATGGCGCATCGTGGAGGAGTTGGGTAAACATTCGGAACGGATAGATACCATTGTTGAAATGATAGATGATATTGCATCCAGAGTGAATGTATTGGCATTGAATGCAGCGGTAGAAGCCACACGGGCCGGGGATTACGGAAAAGGATTTATGGTTGTTGCTAATGAAATACGGAAACTGGCGAAAAACACTGCCAGTGCGACCCAGGAAGTCACAGAGTTGGTAAGTACGGTTCAAAACAGCATTCATAAAGTGGAAAAAGTTATGTCAGGAGGATTGGATCAGGTCAAAGAATCCACACAAATGACGGGAACGGCACAGAATTCGTTGAGGAATATTAAAAAATTGGTGGAGATGGATAAAGAACGGATGCAGAAGATTGCAGGGACGATCATGGATATGCAGCGTTTTTCAAATCAGGTGGGAGAAGCGATGGAAACTGTGGCTGTTGTGAGTGAAAAGAACGCAGAAACAGTGGGGCAGGTCAATACTGCGACACAACAAGTCAGTACCCAATTGGGAGATTTGGCCACGCTGGCGCAATTGCTTGAACAAATGTCCAGAGGAGAGCAACAACTGTTGGCCAAGTTTAACCTGTCTGGAAATGCAAATTAATAAGGTGATATTATGACAAAAAATTATATCTACTCTCTATTGTCTGATAAAACATTCCATTTTTTATCGATAATCATCCTTGTTTTTCTTATTTTTGGATTTACAGGATATTTTTGCCTGAATCAATATTTCCATGTTCTCCGTGCCGAACAGTTAATTCCAGCTGCGAATACGCCGATGCTTATCGGAAGATATTTTATTGTTGGAAGTTTGATTGTGAGTGCCATATTCATTCTATGGATCGTTTTATCAATATTTAAAAAAGCAATCAAGCCATATAACGACCTGATAAAAACAGGGTGTGTTTTGGCAGAGAAAGATTGTACTAATTTAACCAGTAATATGTCTGAGCTTGCCCAGGGAAATTTAGCGACGATGCTGTCCTTCCAAACGGAACCAATTTTAGAAAAAAAAGTCACTTCGGAACTGGGGAAATTTGCGGACATACTGAATGAAATGATCCAAAGTCTCAATGAAACTGCAACAGAATTTAATGCAATTACAGATATTCCCTGCCGCCGTTTATGTTATGTCGGAGCGGATTCGTTTCTTGAAGGGCGTAAATGTGGAGAGGTGATGGGAGAAGTGACCGGAGGCAAAGGAGAAGTGGCTATCATTACAGCTTCATTTAAAGCTTCGGGCCTGGAATTGCGGAGAAAAGGTTTTGAGAGTATGCTCCGCGAGAAGTATCCAGAGATTCAGATTGTTGATGTGAAAGAAAATCATGATAAAATAGAAGAGTCATATTCGATTGCAAAAGATCTGATTAAAAGGTATTCCCAGCTCTCAGGAATTTACGTTACAGAGGGGGGCACGCCGAGTGGTGTCGCAAAAGCGATTTTTGAATTGAAGAAAAAAGGCAAGGTGAAAATTATTTGTCATGATTTAACGGATGAGGTCATGCCATATGTTAAAGATGGGGTCGTCACGGCTACGCTGGGACAGGATCCGTTTGCACAGGGACATGATCCTGTAATTCATCTTTTCAATTATGCGGTAGCAGGCTGGCGTCCATCTACTCCGAGACTGCTATCACATATGGATGTGGTGAAGCCGGAGAATTACAAGCAATTCTGGAAGGAAGGACGGGGTGTCATTCAATCGGCTTCCAAACAGTATGCCCAGCCGGTTGAAAAAATGCCTGAGAGGCCCCTTAAAATTATGGTACTTGGCAAGGAGGACAGTGTATTCTGGTATCCGGTTCGGGACGGCGTCCTGGCTGCAGCAAAAGAATTGGAACGATTCAATGTGAAAGTGGAGTGGATTCCTCAAGAAACGAAAGATTTTGTGACGAAGGCATCAGATTTAGAGCCGTACTTTGAGCGTCTAATCTCGGAAGGATACGACGGGCTTTCAATGGTCGTTCACGATAAAGAGATCGTTCCATATATCAATAAGATCGTAGATGCCGGGATACCAGTGATTACTTTTAACAGTGAACCGGCAAGCTTGCGGGGCTTGATTTATACGATTATGGAGCAGGCAGAAAAATTGATGGGAATGAGCGAAAATTTGGCCAGCAGCTCCTACCAAGTGGATATTGCAACGACTCAAATTAACAACGCCATGCATGAAATGGCCCGGGGAACCGTATCTCAGAATGAAGAAGTATATCAGACCCAGGAAACTGTAGAATCGCTGTTAGATAATATCAGCCAGGTGAATCAGGAAGCAACGGAGAGCACGAAGGCCTCGGAGAATACAGAGAAGGCTGTGAGTCAGGGGACCGAAGCCATGGAAAAGACACTGACAAGCATGCGGACAATAGAAAAATCGGTAGGAGACACCTGGCATATCGTGGAAGAACTTGGCAAACACTCGGAACGAATCGATATTGTCGTGGATTTGATCGATAACATTGCCTCACGGGTAAATGTGCTGGCATTGAATGCGGCGATAGAAGCCACACGGGCCGGAGAGTATGGAAAAGGATTTATGGCGGTGGCCAATGAGATTCGAAAATTGGCAAAAAACACGGCGGATGCGACACGGGAAGTGACCGAACTGGTGAATACGGTTCAGAGCGGTATTCATAAAGTAGAGAAGGTCATATCGGTTGGATTGGATCGTATTAAAGAATCGGCAACAATGACGGAAAGCGCCCAAAATTTACTGGGCGACATCCATAATTTGGTCAAGAAAGACAGGGATCGGATGCAGAAAATTGCCGGAGCAATTACAGAAATGCAGCGATCTTCCTATCAGGTGGGAGAAACGATGGGGTCTGTCGCTTTGGTGAGTGAGAAGAATACAAAGACAGTGGAGCAGGTGAACAGCGCAACACAGCAGGTCAGTGCCCAATTGAAAGAAGTGGCCGCACTGGCCAAGTTATTAGAACAGATGTCAAAAGGCGAACAGCAGTTGCTGGTAAAATTCAACGTGTCGGCATAAAAAAATGTCTTTATTTTCCTTACTTTTTGACTGATGCATGCCCGGTCTTGATGTGTCATATTGATGGACCGGTTTTTTTATTGACTGAATTTTCAGGAATAAATCTTGCAATTTATCATCTTCATTGGTAAAATATGGGTAGCTTTGATTGGCCTTGATCTCCATTTTTCAGGAAGGCTGTCAACTTGCTTGAGTCACAATTTCATCTCTTTATTATGGAAAAGAGTGAATGATCGAAACTCTATTTTTAGATTTGGGCGGTGTTTGTATTGAAGTCAATCCCCTGCCGTTCTTTTCCCGCCTTTCGCGGACTATCGGTACAGTTTCCGAAAAGGAAATTTCCGATTTTATCGCTCATTCCGATTTGACCCGCCGTTTCGAAAAAGGATTGATTGATCCCAAAACGTTTTATCACTATCTTTTGGATGAATGGGGAACGGATTTTTCATTCGACTTCTTCAAAGAGATCTGGAATTCTCTCTTTTCGCCGATCCGGCCTGTGATTGCGCTGCTCCCGGAATTGGAAAAATCCTGCCGTTTGATATGTGTATCCAATACCAATATACTTCATATCGAATACCTGAAAATTCATATCCCGATATTTCATTGGTTTGATCATCTCGTTTTTTCATACGAAGTCGGTTCTGTCAAGCCAGAGCCCGAAATTTATCTGGAAGCGCTCAGGCGGGCCGGCTCCCGACCTGAGAATTGCCTGTTTGTAGACGATCTGCCTGCCAATATTCAGACTGCAAAAGAACTGGGCATGAAAACCATTCATTTCAAAGGATATGGTTTCCTTGCAGATCAGTTAAAAAAATGGAAATTAATCAAACAGACGAATGGAGACCCTGATGAAAGCCCTGTTCTTTGATGGGTTGCTGCACCTCACTGAAAAAGATCCGCCGCAGCCGAGTCGGAATGAAGCTCTGATCCGTGTTCTGATGGCGGGTATCTGCAACACGGATATTGAGATACTCAAAGGATATATGGGATTTCGAGGGATTCCGGGGCATGAATTTGTCGGGGAGGTGATCGATTCCAGACAGAAAGGGTGGATTGGAAAGCGGATCGTCGGTGAAATCAATCTGGGATGCGGCACGTGTGACCAATGTGCCCGTGGGATGGAACGTCACTGTCCGGGACGAAAAGTACTGGGTATTTCCGGAAAGGATGGTGTTTTTGCCGAATATACCACCCTTCCCTTGAAGAATCTGATTGTCATTCCAGATACGATTTCCAATCAGGAGGCTGTTTTTATCGAGCCGCTGGCAGCCGCCTGTGAAATATTGGAACAGATACACATTGAACCAACACAGCATGTGGCTGTCATCGGGGATGGCAAACTCGCCCAGTTAATTGTTCGGGTGCTTCGTTTGACGGGATGCCGGTTGACAGCAATCGGAAAGCACCGGACAAAATTGTCCCTCATCCAACAATCGGGTATAAAAACGAAATTATGGACGCAATCGTGCAGTGAAAAATTCGACGTCATCGTGGAAGCATCGGGATCTCCTTCAGGTTTTCCGTTGGCATTGGATCTGCTCAAACCCCGCGGTATTCTCGTTTTGAGATCCACAATGCACGGGGATATGAAACTGAATACGGCGAAACTGGTTATCGATGAGATAACGGTCATCGGATCGAGATGCGGCCGGTTTGAACCTGCCGTGCGGCTGCTTCGAGATCGGCTAATTCAGGTCGCTGATCTGATCTCGGCGGTTTATCCCTTTGATCAAGCCCTTCTGGCATTTGAAAAAACGAAGGAAGCCGATACAATCAAAGTATTGCTCGATATGAAGCGTTAATTCCTGTCAAGAAAAAAGGTTCTTCGAATAATTGATTGACGCCTTTGTAAAAACGATCCGAAATAAATCTGTGGGGAAAGGTTTCGTCTAAAAATGGAAGATATAGAAAGAACTATTCGAGAATAAAGTTCATCGGATCTTTGGGTGTTGTGCCGGCCAGTACACCGTAGTGAAGATGTGGTGCTGTCGATTTTCCTGTATTGCCACTCAGGCCGATCAAATCCCACCTTTTCACTTTTTGACCGGGTTTGACGAAAATTTCGGACAGATGGGCATAAAGTGTCCGGTATCCGTATCCGTGATCGATGAGAATATATTTCCCGTATCCCTTGTTTTTAATCACTTTTGTGTTGACTGCTTTGACGATTCCAGCTCCCGTTGCGAATACCTCGGAGCCTGGTTTAATCGATATATCGATCCCCGGATGATCTTCGATTTTTCCTGTAAACGGATCCATACGCTTCCCGAAATTGGAAGTAATCCATCCTTTTCGAACGGGCTGGATCGAGGGATAGTGCGCAATTTCCTGTTTCTTTGAAGCAATCGTACTTTCCAGATATTCAGTATTTTGCTTTAGCCAATCCAGTTCGGTTTCCAGTTTGGTAAGATTGATCTCGTTGGTTCGAATCTGGGGGAGTTCCATGTATCCGGCTCTCAGATTGGATGCCGGGCCACCAACACCGTAGGATAGTTCGGGAAACGCAAGTCCGGCTGTCGTCATGATTTGGTGATTTCTTTTTTGAAGTTCCTGTATGACGGCATCGGTTTTTGAGATTCGTTTTTCCCATGAAACACTCATTTGTTTCAACAATCTGGTTTCCTTTTGGAGTTCCAATACTCGAAAGTTGTCGTGAAGAAGATGAAACCCCTTCAAAAGGAAACATGCCACTGTTAAAGTACAGCAAACGCTTAGGGAAAGAGCGATTACTAATTTTAACGGCGAAAGCATCAATGAACGTATGCGATCGCTTGAAGATTCACCGAATGCCAGTATGTAACGTCTTTGACTCATAGATTGTTTTGTAACATTAACACAGTGAACAGTATATTTGCAAAAAACAGGCCAAATTAATCTGTTCAAGTTGAATTTTCTCTTGCGTGTGTAGATAAAAGGCCGTCATGGTACAAATCGTAACTCTTTATTATTTATGTATAAAGCCTTTCTTGATCTTGATACAATATTTGATTTGCCTATCTCCGGTCAATAGAATATTCAGTTATTCCATTCATGAACATTCTTTCATTTTGGTATATTTTTGCCGACAAGATTTTACAAATTAGTGCTTGAAAATAAACGATTTGTTGTTTATATTTTTTAAAATTATATTTTTTTGATCTTGACGGTGATAAAAACCGGATCTAGGAGAGTTTACATGATCTTTTTTCGGGTAATTCTTCGGATCATACGGATCAAAAATGTTAAGTTCTATTCACTTCAAACCCAGTTCGGGATGCGTCCATCTTGCTGGTTGATTTTTTTATCACTAAAAAAATTGATAAGCCCCAAACCGATTTTAAATTGAGACAATTTTTTATTATTTATCCGATGTAAAAAGTCCGACACTGGAATAAGGATCGATACTTATGGAACCGGTCAAAATTTTGATTGTCGAAGACGAGAGTATTGTCGCAGAAGATATCAAGCGAAGTCTGGAAAGGTTTGGATACACTGTATGCGGAGTCGTTTCGACAGGAAGAGCAGCAATCAAGATAGTGAAAGAACACAAGCCCGATGTAGTGTTGATGGATATTGTTCTGCGCGGTAAAACAAACGGGATTAAAACTGCCGAGGATATTTATAAAGATTATGATATTCCTGTGATTTATCTCACTGCCTATGCAGACAGAAAGACTTTGGACAAAGCCAAAGTCACAAGCCCTTATGGTTATATCCTCAAGCCGTTTGAAGATCAGGGATTATACAGTACGATTGAGATGGCTATTTACAAGCACCAGATGGAAAAGAAATTACGGGAAAGGGAAGCATGGCTGTCCACGACATTAAAGAGTATCGGCGATGCTGTAATCGTTGCAGATGGAAATGGTTGTATTCAATTCATGAATTCGAGAGCAGAGTTTTTGACAGGCTGGAGATTGAGTGAAGTCAAAGGAAAATTGTTGAAGAAGGTCATTCAAATTTTACGTGAGGATACGGGAAAACCGGCAGAGGATTTGACGACGCAGGTTCTCCAGAAAAAGAAAATTGTTGAATTGACAAGTCATTCTGTCTTGGTGAACAAAGCAGGAAAGACAGTTTCGATTGATGTGAGTGGTGCTCCGATCATAGACGATAAAGGAAGAATACTGGGGGTGGTGTTGGCGCTCCATGACATTACCAATCGTAGAAAAGCCGAAATTGCCCTGCAGGAAAGCAATGAGTTTAACTATGCACTGTTTCAGTACAATCCAATCGAAACAGTCGTTGTCGATATGGAGGGGAGAGTCAAACAGTTCAATCGGCTAAAAGAAAAATCAGGTGATCGTTTACCCAGGATCGGGGATGCGATGTACAAAAATTATGCGCGCTCTCACGAAATCGACATGTATGCCGAATTGATGGACGCAATCCGGAAACAGAAGGTAAAAAAATTTCCGGAACAGAAATATAAAGACAAATATCTTTCGATCACGATTGCTCCGTTTCACAAAGGAGCGATTATTACTTCCCAGGATATTACCAAACGGAAACAGGCTGAGGATACGCTCAGCAGGTCGGAACAGGAAAAATCTCTGATCCTGAGCAGTGTTTCCGAACTGGTTACTTTCCAAAATAGTGATATGATGATTATGTGGGCAAATCGTGCTGCTGCCGAATCGGTTGGTTTGGATCCTCAGGAGATGGTGGGACATTTTTGTTATAAAATCTGGCATCAACGTAAAAAGCCGTGTGACGATTGTCCTATCGTAAAGGTTTTTAAGACCGGACGTCCGGAAGAAGCGGAAATGACCACTGATGATAGAAGAATATGGGCAGTACGCGGGTATCCGGCTCGAAATGAAAATGGAGAGATTATGGGGGTCGTCGAAGTTACCCAAGATATTACGATTCGCAAACAGACGGAAATGGAAAAAGAGCACATTCAGGCGGAGCTCATCCAGGCCCAAAAAATGGAGGCGATCGGCACGCTTACAGGAGGTGTAGCACACGATTTTAACAACCTGCTGACCGCAATTCAAGGCTGCAGTGATATGATTCTCATCAGGACACCGGAGACAGATCCGATTTATCGGGACTTGAAGGAAATTCAAACGGCTGCGGACAAGGCTTCTGACTTGACGCGTCAATTGCTGTTGTTCAGTCGAAAACAGCCCATGGAATTTGCCATCATCAATGTGAATAGAACGGTAGAGAATTTACTCAAGATGTTTCACCGTTTGATTGGTGAAGATATAAGTATCAGTACATCGCTATCATCCGATCTCTTGAACGTAGAGGCAGATCGTGGTACAATCGAACAGGTGATTATGAATCTTGCAGTCAATGCGAGGGATGCCATGCCCAATGGGGGTAAATTAACGATTAAAACCTCAAATGTGACGATTGACAAGTCATATAGTAAAAGCATACCGGAAGCGAGACCGGGGGAATTCGTTCGAATTGCTGTTATTGATACAGGTGAAGGTATTGATGAAGATATCCTGCCTCATATTTTTGAACCTTTTTTCAGTACGAAAGGTGTGGGGAAAGGTACGGGACTGGGGCTTTCCGTCGTATACGGTATCATCAAGCAGCATGAAGGATGGATCAATGTACACAGTGTAAAAGGTGAAGGAACGACTTTCGATGTGTACTTACCTGGCGTTCGGAAAAAGGTGGATAAAATTAGGGATGTCAGAATTCCTTTGCATAAATACAGGGGAAATGGCGAACGCATTCTCATCGTCGAAGATGAAATCAGCGTTCGGGATTTTGCTACAATTGCGCTCAGTGAATACGGATATACGATATACTCTACTTCAAGTGTGGCTGAAGCACTGGATGTTTTCGAACGTGAAAAGGGACATTTCGATTTGGTGCTCACCGATGTGGTTTTGCCGGATCGTAGCGGTGTGGAGTTAGTCGAACAGCTTCTTACAACCAAACCAAATCTCAAAGTGCTGCTCAGCAGCGGATATACGGATCAGAAATCTCAATGGGATAAAATTCAGGGGAAAGGACTGCCTTTTCTGCAAAAACCTTATACTTTAGCCACTATACTTCAAACAGTCAAGGAAGTGTTAGTATTAAGTTCGGAGTAAACCAGACAATGAATGTCGTTCCGAGAATGTCTGTTACCTGTTAATAGTTGTTCTGTTTCCGAAGCCATTTTCCTCCTGAATATTCCTCCGGGTTGGAACAATTCTTGCCAGAATCTGAAATTGGGGTCTCTTCATGTGATGGGTGATATGAAGAAGTGTTTATAGTTCTCTCTATTCCAAGAACAGGAAATACTGTAGCTTGTTTTTTTTAAAGATGACAAGGATTTTGTATTGCTTCCAAAAGTTCCACAAGACAGCTAATTATTTGATTTTCGCGTTGAAAGGATCAAAGTGAAAGTCAGATTACATAATGTAATCCTTTATTATATCGCATGCTTTTTTATTTTGGATCAAAAATCGTATGCCCGCATGGACGATATTCAATTCGAAAGAATTTCCATTGAGTCCGGATTGTCTCAGAGCTCGGTGTTGACCATTTATCAGGATAGCAGGGGTTTCTTGTGGTTTGGGACCTACGAAGGTTTAAATCGATACGATGGATACAATTTCAAGGTGTATAAAAGCGATCCTGGAAATCCGTATGGTCTCAGTCATAATCATATTGAATGTATCACTGAAGATCATTTGGGAATGCTCTGGATCGGGACCGAAGGGGGTCTCAATCGTTTTAATCGAGAAACAGAGCAGTTTATCAATTATAAGAACAATTTCGATAATCCACACAGTTTGGGTAATAATCATATCCTGTGTGTCTATGAAGATCGTCAGGGTGTTCTTTGGGTGGGAACCTATGGGGGAGGATTGAATCGATTTGACAGAGAAAAGGAACAATTTATCCGTTACGTTCATGACCCCAGCGATCCCAAAAGTTTAAGTCATGATAACGTTTTGTGTATTATCGAGGACAGCCGGGGACGACTTTGGATTGGAACCGATGGAGGATTGAATTGTTTTGACCGCGATAGTGAAACATTTATTCGATATCAGCATGATTCTCGCAATCCTTACAGTGTTAGTCACGATGCTGTAAATAGGATTTATGAAGACCGGGCTGGACGTCTTTGGATAGGTACCTGGGGAGGGGGACTGAATCTTTTTGATCCTCTAAGGAATCGGTTTACCAGATATATGCACAAGTCTGGTGATCCTCAAAGTTTAAGCAACAATGTGATTCGCTCCATTTGTGAGGATCGTGATGGGGAATTGTGGATAGGTACAGATGGAGGAGGGCTGAATATATTTGATCCCGATTTTCCTGGAAAAATTAGAGATCAATTTATTCATTACCGAACCAATACCAATGATCCGAATAGTTTGAGCAGTAATGTGGTTCTTGCCATTTTTGAGGATAAATCCGGTGTGCTCTGGATAGGAACAGATTTTGGCGGGATCAATAAATTTAATCCGGGCAAAAGAAAGTTTGCCAAATACAGAAACAGTCCCGATGATTCAAACAGCTTGAGTAGCGATGTTATTTTTTCTGTTTACGAGGACAATCAGGGGATCATTTGGATTGGTACGAATGGTGGCGGTTTAAACCGGTTTGATCGTCAAAGGAATCGGTTTACACACTATGTTCACGATCCAGGGAATCCTGCCAGTCTCAGCGATAATAGAATCAGAAGTATTTGTGAAGATCGTTATCACAGGCTCTGGGTGGCTACAGACAATGGTTTAAATCGTTTCGATCCTTTAAATAGAAATTTTATCAAGTATTTTCCTGATCCAGACAATCCCAACAGTATCAGTCATAGTGATGTGTGGACGCTTTACAAAGACAGAACGGGCAATCTTTGGGTAGGTACGACCGGCGGTTTAAATCGATTCAACTATGAAAATGAACGATTTATTCGATACATGCCCGATGAGAATAATCCGCACAGTATCAGTGATCGTTTTATATGGTCCATTTATGAAGATTCTCAAAACGTATTCTGGATTGCAACCAATACCGGAGGGTTGAATCGATTTGATCCTAAGAAGGAAACGTTCGTTCATTATACGGAGATGCCCGGGGATTCCGGTGGTTTGAGTGATAATAAGGTGTTATGCATTCATGAGGACCGGACGGGGACACTCTGGTTCGGTACAACCAAAGGACTCAATAAATGGGATTGGGAAACCGAAAAGTTTATCCGTTTTGGTGTAAAGGCTGGGCTGTCTAGCAATACCATACAGAGTATATTGGAAGACGATCATGGGAATTTGTGGATCGGTACCAACAACGGGTTGTCAAGATTCGATCCCAATACGGGCAGGGTGAGAAATTATTCCGAAAACGAAGGCCTGCAAAGCAAAGAGTTCAGTGTCAATGCCTGTTGTCGGCTTGGCAGCGGCGAGATGGTCTTCGGCGGCATCAATGGTTTTAATATTTTCCATCCGGACAGCATCAAAGACAATCCCGGTATTCCATCGGTCGTCATTACGGATTTTGAAATTTTCAACAAATCTGTCGCTGTCGGTCAGGAAATCCATGGGCACGTGGTTCTTGAAAAATCCATATCGGAGTGCGAAGAAATCGCGCTTTGTTATAAAGACAATATCATTTCATTTGAATTTGCGGCGCTTCATTATGTCTCTCCCGAGAACAATCTCTATGCATACATGATGGAAGGGTTTGAAAAAACGTGGAACTACACGGATGCGAACAGACGTTTTGCAAGCTACACGAATCTGACTCCCGGTAAGTATGTGTTCAGAGTTCGAGCTTCCAACTGTGATGGTGTTTGGAATGAGAAAGGAAAAGCCATACGGATTACCATTACGCCTCCATTCTGGAAGACCTTGTGGTTTCGGATACTGATCATTCTTTTTATTGCAGGTTGCATCGTTTTCGGTTTAATCATTATTATTCGTTGGGTGAAAATCCGGGCAGATATTGCACTTGCCCGGGAACAGCATTTGATGAAAGCTCTTCTGAATACAGTGACCGACCACATTTACTTTAAAGATAGAGAGAGTCGATTCATCCGGATTAACAAATCCTTGGCCGATTGGTTTGGGATCGAAGATCCTGAAGAAGCCATCGGCAAGACCGATTTCGATTTCTTTTCGGATGAACATGCCAAACAGGCGTATGAGGATGAACAAAAAATCATACAAACGGGCAAACAACTGGAAGGTATTGAGGAAAAGGAAACTTGGCCTGACGGTCGTGAAACGTGGGTGTCAAGCACAAAGGCGCCACTTTTTGATAGACATCGCAATATCATCGGAACGTTTGGAATTTCAAGAGATATCACAGAACACAAAGAAGCACAGGAGGCTTTAGAAAGGGCAAAAAAAGAAATCGACCAGAAAGCCGAAACATTGGAGCAGATGAATATAGCGTTACAAAAATCCAATGAGGAACTTGAGCAAGCGAATAAGGAAGTTGAGACCCAGCGGAATTTTCTTGCCAAGACAGCCAAAGAGTTGGAAATATTCAACGAAGCCCTGACCAAATCGAACGAGGAACTACAGCAGTTTGCCTATGTGGCTTCTCACGATCTGCAGGAACCACTGCGAATGATATCGAGTTATTTGGGTTTGATCGACCGGAAGTATACCGATAAATTGGATAAAGATGGAAAAGAGTTTATCGAATATGCAGTTGGTGGGGCCAAACGGATGCAAGCGATGATCAATGATCTTCTGCAGTATTCGCGTGTCACTACCCAGGGTAAACCGTTCGAGAAGACGAATATGGAAGAAGTGCTGGAGAAAGTATTGATGAACCTGAAGATTGCGATTGAAGAAAGTGGAGGAGAGGTCACTCACGACAAATTGCCAGAGATTATGGCAGACCGGGTTCAGATGGAGCGGTTGCTTCAGAATCTGTTGGGGAATGCGATTAAGTATCGCGGGGAACGAAAACCGAAAGTGCATGTTTCTGTAAAGAAGAAGAAAGGAGAATATGAGTTTTCGGTACAGGACAATGGAATCGGAATAGAGAAGGAATATCAGGAAAAGATTTTCGGCATATTTCAGCGGTTGCACACGCGGGAGGAATATGCCGGTACGGGGATTGGATTGGCCGTGTGTAAAAAGATCGTGGAGCGTCACGGTGGGAAAATCTGGGTGGACGGGAAATTGAATGAAGGATCCACATTCTGGTTTGCCATACCAGTTTTTAGGGCATAAAAAGAGAAATCCATTATGAATATATTAGCACTATTACTGTTATTGAGTTGTGTTACCTTGTTTGTTCTGGCAAATAGGATTTATTTTGCAGATAGCAAAAAGCCGCTGAATAGAATATTTGCGATATTGTGTACATTTCAAGCCCCCTTAATCTTTGTAGAATTTATGGTTCAGCAGGTGGAAAATGCAGGCGCAGCATTATTGTGGATTAAAATAGGATGTTACGCACCTGTTGTTATGTCAGTTTTATTTCATTTTGTATTAATCTTCACACAATCCAAATGGTTGCGATACAAAACAACATATATCCTGATTTATCTTCCTGCGATTATTCTTAGTTTTATTTATTTTGTAAGCTTAAAAGATATTATTCCGATAAAAAGTACTTGGGGATATACGGTAACAGCCATTCCTAAAATGCATATGGTTAATGGAATGTCATCTTTTTGGTATGCCCTTACAAGTATAGCGAGTGTCTTTATGATATTTATGTATTATCTAAAATTGAATGATAGAAAAACAAAAAAGCAAGCGATATATATAGTAATTGCAATTCTGATTCCAATTATTTTCGGCATATTAACACAGGGCTTGCCTCAATTATTGAAAATATCTCTTCCTGGTTTTGTAGATATATCGTTTGTTTTTGTAAATATATCGTTTGTTTTAATGGTGATAATTATTACATACGCCATGCAGCGATATGAGCTTTTTGTTTTAAATCCAACAACTGCCGCAGATAATATTATTTCTACAATGAAAGATATGTTTTTTCTCGTTGATCACGAGGGGAAGATTATTTCTATGAATAATGCAGTTTCGGATGTATTAGGATATACTAAACCCGAGTTAATTAATACTCAAATAGATGCACTATTTAAATCGGAAAAGGCATTGAATTCGAATTCTGAACGGATAAAATCGGGTGGGGTTTCTTCTTATGAAGATTTCATAAAAAATGAGAAAATTGACATGCGTGAAATTCGTTTACGTGCAAAAGATAGAATGTTGATTCCGGCTAGTATTTCAGTTTCTATTCTGAAGGACAGAAGCGATAGCATAGGAGGATATGTAATAATAGCCAGGGATATTACAGAGCAAAAAAGTACAGAAGAAAAGCTAAAACATTTATTAGAAGAATTGAAGCGATCTAATACAGAACTTGAACAGACCGGAAAAGAAGTCGAGACTCAACGAAATTTTCTTGCCAAAACAGCCAAAGAATTGGAAATATCCAACGAAGCTCTAACTAAATCGAATGAGGAACTGCAGGAATTCGCCTATGTAGCTTCGCACGATTTGCAGGAACCGCTGCGGATGGTATCGAGTTATTTGGGTTTGGTAGACCGGAGATATACCGATAAACT
>CAZIAH010000067.1:0-21745 GCA_964537715.1 uncultured bacterium
AGACCGAAGATTTTCAAAAGTATATCATTCAGCCGAATACAAAAGGCAAGACGTTGATTGAGAAAATTTTGAATCAGGTTACCATTCTGGGAATGGTTACCGGTCGGGACGAAGACGGCAATTCCATAATTCAGGTGCAGGATTATGAAGTGCTTGATGCGTATGACGATATGGTTTGAAGAGATTTATCAAAAATTAAAAAGTAATAAGGATTAAATCGGGTTTTATTTCGCGAAGGAGTGATTCACTTAAAACAGTAGTTATGTGATATGATTTTACACCGGATTCATCGAAAGGATTAGCAGATGAACAAGTATGATAACTCCAAGTTCCCCGATCGTAATCATAAAGATCAGGATGATTGGGACAGATCGAAAGAAAGGAGAAGATGGAGAAGAAAGAATGAGAAGATGAAAAGAAGAAGATTTGAAGATGAGGATGAATATAATTATTCATCTCAAGGCAGGAATCGGTTTTAACATATACATATATTAGGATGAATGGGTCGCTAAATTAAACCAATGAAAATTGCACTGACTTACAGCAGTAAAAAAGGTCTTCTGAAAGAATTTAAAACTCGAAATAAAACTGTTTCAGAAGACAACAATATTATCGAAGACATGTTTGCGGAAGGAGATTCGCCGAGAACCATCCAGGCTATTTTAAAAAGTCTCTGCGATCTCGGTCATGATGCTGTCGGTATCGAGGTGGATCATCAAATTTTAAAACGGCTTATGAATCTTCATCCCGATCTTGTGTTCAATGTCGCAGAGGGTCTTTACGGGGATTTTCGTGAATCTTATGTTCCCATGATCTGTGAAAGATTGGGGCTTCCATATACGGGCTCTGGACCACTCACGCTGGGGATCTGCCTGAATAAGGTCCGAGCCAAAGAAGTGTTAGGTTTTCATCACATTCCGACTGCCCCTTTCCAGGTGATTTATCCCGGTGATCAGATTGCTGTTTTCAGATCCCTTTTCCCGGCGATCATCAAGCCCATTTCCGAAGGGAGCAGTAAGGGAATTTTTAATGATTCGGTCATCCATAATAATCAGATGGCGATTGAAAAAATCCGCAATATACTGGATAAATACGAACAGCCTGTTTTAATCGAAAAATTTTTAGAAGGGGACGAATATACAGTGGCCGTGTGGGGAAACGAGAACAAACTCGAAGTCTTGCCCATCGTTGCCATTCAATACAAGGATTTACCAGAAGGGGCGATGCCTATTTATTCTTATGAAGCCAAATGGATCTGGGATACGCCGGAAAAACCGTTGAATATCTTTCACTGTCCAGCCGATCTGCCGTTTGTTAAGGAGGTGCAGATTTCCAAACTGGTCAAGAAAACATGGAAGATTTTGGGGATACGGGATTGGTGCCGGATCGATGTCCGGATGGATAGCGAGGGTGTGCCCCACATTCTGGAAGTGAATCCGCTGCCTGGAATTTTGCCAAATCCGGAGGATAATTCTTGTTTTCCCAAAGCAGCACGAACGGCCGGGTACACTTATGAGGAAATGTTAAACAAAGTAATAAACATTGCCTGTAGCAGGACAGGAATATTGAATGGATCCGTCCGGGAAAAGACGACGGCTGCTTATCACCTATAATCAAACGGATCTTTCTCAGTCCGACAGCAATTTGGATCAAGTTTCAGAACATGCTGTTAGAGATGAAGCTGAGATGGTATTCAAATCTGCAGCCCAGCTGGGTTATGCTGCAGAATATTTGCCTTTTATGGATTTGCAAGATGCAATCCATGCTGTTGTTGCATTCGATCCGGATGTGATTTTCAATCTTTGTGAAGGCTTTCAGGGAAATGCCGGACATGAGATGCACATTGCAGGATTGTGGGAACTCATGGGAATTCCTTATACTGGCAATTCCGCACTGACATTGGGTGTGGCACAAAACAAGGTGCTCACCAAAAAGCTTCTTGAATCCAAAAATATTCTCACTCCTGCATACCAGTTGTTCAAAACAACGCCGGAAAAGGTCTATCTGCCGTTTCCTCTTTTTGTAAAACTGTCTCGGGAGGATGCCAGTCTGGGAATCACGCAGAAATCCATTGTTTACGATTTCGCGTCCTTAAAGAAGCAGGTGGATGCTTTACTGGAAAAGTACAATCAATTGGTGCTCGTGGAAAGATTTATTCCGGGCAGGGAATTTAACATCAGTATTTTGGATTGTCCGGATCCAAAAGTTCTCGCCATTTCGGAGATTGATTTTTCACATTTGGACGAGAAGTATGAATCTGTTGTCAGCTATGAGTCGAAATGGATCGAAAGTCATCCCCTGTTCCGCCAAACTCCATCCGTCTGTCCTGCAAGAATCGATCCGATGTTGAAAATCCACCTCGAAGATATTGCAATCCAGGTCTATAAAATTCTGGGATGCCGCGATTATGCGAGAGTGGACGTCCGAGTGGATCCGCAGGGACATGTTTATGTGCTTGAATGCAATCCAAATCCTGATATTTCAGATGGTGCCGGTTTTTCAAAAGCAGTCAAAGCAGCCGGATTATCCTATTCCGATTTTGTTGAAACGGTGATCAATCAAACGATGCAGAGAAAGTGTTATGGTCCACATAAGAGAAATGCAAAGAGAAGATCGTGAGTCGGTTCAAAAAATTTTAATCGAGACCAAAAAGTTTACAGAGAAAGAAATCGATATTGCGATGGAAACCATCGATGTTTATTTGAACAGTCCTTCCCAAAAGGATTATTTCATTTTTGCAGCGGTTTTGGAAAACAACTCCATAGCCGGATTTATCAATTTCGGACCGGTGCAGATAACAGAGGAGACGTACGATATTTACTGGGTGGCCGTGGATCCAGCATATCAGGGCCGCGGTGTAGGGAAAAAATTGGTATTGTATGTCGAAGGAAGAATTAAAGCCATGGAGGGGACTATGATTTGCATTGAGACCTCGTCGACAGAAAGGTATTTGCCGACACAGCAATTTTATGAAAAATTAGGTTATGTTCTGGAATCCCGAATCCGGGATTTTTACCGGATCGGTGACGACCGGATGATTTATGTCAAACGACTTCATACATTTATGTAGTAGGAGGGTTTTTTAAAATGGAAGAATGGCAACAACTCTTAAAGCAAAGTGTCTCTGATGTTGACTTCATTTCTAAAAGATTTGATTTGCCACGTTATGATTTAGAACGAGTTTCATCAAATTTTCCTTTCAAGATTACTCCCTATTATCTTTCGTTGATCAAATCGAAAAACGATCCAATTTATAGACAGATCATTCCGGATGTTCTGGAACTGGAAGATCATGGTCTTTTCGTGGATCCGCTGGAAGAAGACCGGGATTCTCCCGTACCGAATATCGTGCATCGATATCCGGACCGCTGTCTGTTCCTGATTTCTGCGGAGTGCGCCGGCTATTGCCGGTTTTGCACCCGGAAGCGCAAGGTCGGGGACCCGAGAAAAATCAACCGCAGTTACATTCGGGAGGGAATAAAATATATCGCAGATCATCGTGAAATTCGAGACGTAATTCTTTCAGGAGGAGATCCACTGATACTCACGGACGATGTTTTAGAGTCCACGCTTCAGGCATTGCGGCAGATTCCTCATCTTGAAATTATCCGGATCGGGTCGCGCATGCCCTGTTTTCTACCGCAGCGGATTACGCCGGAACTTGTGAATATGCTGAAAAAATACCATCCTCTTTTTATCAACGTACATTTCAATCATCCCGATGAATTGTCCCCGCTTGCTGTTCAAGCGCTCGGACGTTTGGCCGATGCGGGTATTCCGCTGGGCAATCAGACGGTTCTGTTAAAAGGTGTAAACGACCATCCGGAAGTGATGAAAAAACTCATGCACAAACTGCTTATGGCACGGGTGCGTCCTTACTATATCTATCAGGCGGACATGGTTTTCGGGACGGATCATTTCCGAACCACTGTCGAAAAAGGTCTGGAAATTATGAAGTCCTTGCGCGGTTTTACATCGGGTCTGGCTGTTCCGTACTATGTGATCGATGCGCCCGGCGGCGGTGGAAAGATTCCGCTGTTGCCCGAATACCTGCATCACATGACAGATACGGATGTTGTACTACATAACTATCAAGGACGTGTTTTCAAATACAAACAAGTTAAAAGAGTGCCTGCTTCTGTTGTAACATGAGAAGTATCCATTAAAATATGGATTGAAACTTTAACAGATTTTTTTAATTTAATATATGACAAAGAATCGTTCCGGATGCTCCGTTCGGAACGATTCTCTTCTTAAATCTAAGGATAGAAGCTGCCTTTCGATGAAGTAAGTGTCAAGAATCGAAGACTTAAGGATGAAGGCGGCTAATAAAACTGTCAATGTGTATTAAAGAATATGTTCAACATTCGACGAATATATGACAGCACGCTTCTGACAAACCGGATTGCTATTCAGCAGGTACTGCAAATTTCCAGAAAACAGTTTCCCGGTCTTCATACCTCGGAAATAAAAAAGATCACGGATCAACTTCAGAATCCTTTTCGTCATGGATTCCGTGTCATTTTGTTCGTGGCCGAGGATCAGAGAGATGTTAAGGGATTCGCTATCCTTTCTCACGATCCGCAATTGAAATTTTGTTTTCTGGATTTTATTTCGGCAGCGCCGAAGCTGACGGGAAGGGGAATTGGAGGGGCTCTCTACTCCAGACTGAGACAGGAAGCCAGATTGCTCAAAACTCTCGGGCTGTTTTTTGAATGTCTCCCGGACGATCCCAAACTCTGCAAAGATCCGATTGTGCTGAAAGAGAACCGGGCAAGATTAAAATTTTATGAAGGATACGGTGCAAGGCCGATCATCAATACTCTGTACGAAACTCCTCTCAATCCAGGAGAGGACAATCCTCCCTATCTGATCTACGATTCTGCCGGATACTCCCGGTCTCTGAAACGATCCCTTGCAAAAAAGATTGTGAGGGCTATTTTGGAGGGCAAGTATCAAAATCTTTGTCCGGAATCCTACATTAGAATGGTTGTCAATTCTTTCAAAGACGATCCAGTACAGATCAGAGCGTTTCGCTATATCAAAAAGGAGGTGCTTCCGCAGGAAATCCCCCCTGTTGCCGATGATCAAAAGATCATACTCTATGTCAACGACAAGCATGAAATCCATCACATTCGGGAACGAGGGTATGTGGAGTCTCCTGCCAGGGTTTCCGTTATTCTGAAAGGGATTGAAAATACGGGACTTTTTGAACGGAGAAGGGCAGGACGGTTTTCGGAAAAGTATATCCGTGCCGTCCATAAATCCGGATACGTCGAATATCTTCGAAGGATTTGCGAAAAAATGGAACCTGGAAAGACCATTTATCCCTATGTGTTCCCGCTGAGAAATCAAACCCGTCCGCCTTTGGATTTGCCTGTCCGGGCGGGATACTACTGCATGGATACGTTCACACCCATACACAACAATGTCTATATAGCGGCTCGTAAAGCCGTGGACTGCGCACTTTCGGGCGCCAAGTCTCTCTTGGAAGGGTATCGTCTGTCATACGCGCTTGTACGGCCGCCGGGGCATCATGCCGAACGATCCGCTTTCGGTGGATTTTGTTATTTTAATTCTGTTGCTGCGGCCGCTAATTATCTCAGCGAATACGGCAGGGTTGCCATCCTGGATATCGATTATCATCACGGCAATGGTCAGGAAGATATTTTTTATGAACGTCAGGACGTACTGACCATTTCAATCCACGGTCATCCAAAGTTCGCCTATCCGTATTTTAGTGGTTTTAAAGATTCGACAGGATTGGGGATAGGTGAGAAATACAATCTCAATCTGCCTCTGCCGGAGAATGTGGATGGTGAAATGTACGCGGAAGTTTTAAATAAGGCAATCAAACGCATTCAGAAATTTTCTCCATATTATCTGGTGGTCGCTCTGGGGCTGGATTCAGCAAAGGGCGATCCGACTGGCACGTGGAGTTTGACGGTGAAAGATTTTCAACAAAACGGCCGTCTGATCGGGACATTAAAAATTCCTGTTCTTGTGGTACAGGAAGGCGGTTACAATCAAAAGAATTTGGGAAGAAATGCCCGGGCCTTTTTTCAGGGTCTCTGGCAATCTGTTTTTATACACTGATACTTGAGACTGTTATCAATGATCTATGATCTGGCTCTGGCCACGGACTGGGAATACGATTCTGATTTTATCGAACTCATTAGTCAAAAGGCTCAGGAAATAGGACTTAGTGTAATCGTTATCAATAAAGATAACCTGGATCTCTGTTTTGAAAAATTACAAAATCAAGCTCTGCACTTCAGAACTCTTTTTGACAGAGCTGCCGACACGTCTCCCTCCTTTTTGAAACTTCAGGATTACATTCAGAATCACGGTGGTTGTGTGATCGAGCCTGTTTCGCGCATGAAATGGGCTTCCGATAAAGCGACCATGCATCTGGAATTTCTTCAGGCAGGAATTCGTACTCCGTTTACTGTTATCCTGCCGCCGTGGATCGAGGAGAAATCCGTTTTTCTTTCCTTGTCCGAATTGGCTCAATTGGGCAGTCCGTTTGTTGCCAAACCGGCCAATACAACCGGAGGTAGTACTGGCGTGATGAGAAATGTCGAAGTATTCGAGGATGTTTTAGACGCACGCATTCATCTGGTTCATGACAAATATCTGCTTCAGAAAAAAGTGATACCTCTGGAAAGAGACGGAAAACATTTCTGGTTTCGGGGGTTTTATGTATTTGGTGAGGTGTTCTGTGCCTGGTGGCACGATCAAACCCATACTTATGATTTGTTGTTCCCGGAAGAGATTGAAACATACGGGTTGCTGCCGATTTTTGAGATTGTTCAAAAAATTGCCCGGGTTTGCAGACTGCGATTTTTTTCCACAGAAATCGCTGTGACTGAAGAAGAAGGATTTGTCGTGGTCGATTATGTGAATGAATCGTGTGATATGCGATTGAAATCAAAGCATCCTGACGGTGTTCCAGATGTGCTTGTGCAGAGTATTGCTCATCGTATTGTTCATTTTATTCAAGAAATCAAAACGTTTTCTTGAATTACTTCTTTAATATATTTGATTGATCAGGACTAATAAAAAAGCCCTTTCATTTTAATGAAGGGCTTTATTTATATATAAAGTGGACAGGTTTTGGGTCGATTTTTTTTTTACGCATCCGTGAGAGTATACATCACGGTGGGCCGTGTCTTGTTTTTTCCTTTATTGATATTTTCGGCATTCGTAATAAACTGGAATTGACAATTGCCCTTATCGGAACGATTTCCGCTGATCAAATTGATCGGTACATCTGTAATCGGAATTTCGGAATGACTAATTTTCCCGGAAATATCGGAATAGACGATTTTAATATTATTCTCGGGTTCGTTACTCTCTGTAACGATTGTGATCTTTTGAGCCGGATTATGTGAGTGCCATTTAAGATTGAATGTATTCGCGTTTTTTTGCTGATTGTTTCCGGCAAGTGTCATTTCGTTGTGTTTGAGTACTACAATTCGGACGCTATGTGAGGCCGAACTTTGAGCCATACTCACCGAAGTCATTATTAGAAAAAGTCCTGTACTCAGTAGATATTTTATCTTTTTGTTTTTCATCGTCTCATACATTCCATTCAATATAGTCCACTTTGCAATCCGACCAAAAACGTGCCATAATTTATCCGGTCTTAACATCTAATTCTTTAAGTGATTGATAATCTGAATCTTACGGTACATCTATTTTTTGGGTTTGTGTTGTTTTGATTTTGTTGTATGCCGGATTTGTCAAATAAATGATACACATCGGTAAAGCTGCAATCCACATTAGTGTATGATAAATAATGATTTATCACTGTCATGTTATTCATACAGAATCGCAATTTGGTGAAGATGAATTTCATACAATTTGGCCTCATTTTTTATAAAAATATAATTAATTCTTTTTATCATATTTTTAATAGTTTATTAATGTTTTTCTTGACTTTTTATTGAAATATCATTATAATAAAAAACCTTAGGGGAAGAAACTGTATCGCTAATCCATACATACGGATAAATGGACGAAACCAGAGACTTTTTGTGAACAGGAGTACTGAAATTAGTCCATGAGCGATATAAGCCGGGGAGAGAGTCTCTGGACTATAAATAATAGTTGTGAAGTGTTGTGACATATGGGCGGCGGAGTGAACAACTGGTGTTGACTTATTGAAGAGGTTAACATGATACAGAGACTCTTGGAGAAAACCTGCAAGAACCACGGGTTATTTGTTCTTTTCATTCTTCTTTTTTCTTTTCCCTTTAATACGTTTGCACAAACAGATTCATTAAAAGTCACATTTCATTTAACTTCCATAAGCGATACAACTCAATTTCTCGGTTTATTTGCCGATTTTCCCAATCCGGTTCTTTCGGTGATTTCCGTATTTGATAATGAAAATCAATACGTTCATGGTCTGGCCGATAAAGACAAGTGGCTTGGACCAGAGGATATATCCGAATCGGGCTATAAAGTGGACGATATTTGGGATATTATTCTTGAATATCATGAGGAAAATACAAATATCCCCGAGATTCAGGATGTGAAATTAATGGTGCCTGAATATCGAGTTACAGAAATTCCAGAATATTCGGGAACGATTCTTTCTATTGCGATTACAATGGACTACAGCTGGAGTTTGAGGGATGATGCTTATGTAATCGGCGATGCGGCAGCTGATTTTGTGAATCAAATGGATGAAAGAGATCGGGCAGCAGTAATCAAATTTTATGAGAAAGTACTTTTTTTGCAGGATTTTACCAGTGATAAAAATCTTTTGGTCGATGCCATATATGAGCGTCTGCCAGAGCGTGGAGGAACGGCTTTGTATCAAGCTGCTTACAAGGCTGTTATCGAGTGCAGTGATGAGCCTGGGAAAAGGGTGGTCATTCTTTATACAGATGGTGAAGACATCAGCGGAGGCGTAACGGTCGATCAAATTATTGATGCTGCAAAAGAAGACAGTGTATCAATCTACACGATCGGACTGGGTACGAGATTGCAGGAAGACGAGCTCAAACGGATGGCAAAGGAAACAGGTGCATTTTATACCCATGCCGAAACAGCGGAAGAGATGGGGGACATTTATGCAAAAATATATCAGTCAGTGAAAAGTCAATATGTGCTGGCTCATACGACGACCGACCCTCATACAAATGGAACCTGGCGTATTGTCGATTTGAACTTGAAATATGAAGGCGCCGAGGGGGCAGGTCAGGGGAAATACTATGTGCCTATGCTTCGCCCGAGTATTTCGGTTACGAAGAAGATCGAAACGGATTCCATGGTGGTATCAGGATCCGATACGGTATATTATGCTACGGCCGGAGATACGGTCAATTATAATCTGTATATACTAAATCAGGGTTCGGGTGTCGCATACGATGCCAGCGTCCGCGACGCTTTGCCCGATTCGGTGACATTTCTGGATTCTGATTTTAGTCCTACGGCAACAGGAACCGATACGGTTTTTTGGAATATCGGAAAGGTCGGCATAAATGAAACCGTTAAAATTTCTTATCGTGCACGGGTGCGGCCCGTGATGCCGCTGGGAGCCAATCCGCTTACAAATCGTGTGTTCATTGCGTGTGATTATGATTCTATTTTGACCGACAATCAGGGTGAGGTTACTTTTTACGCAATGGGATTTTGTGATTTCAACGTTACTTGTGCCCAAACGAATAAAAGTCTGTCTCCCGGATATTCGGCACAACTTACTGCCATTGTTGGAAATATCGGTCAATCGGATAACGATCAGGCGTTTCGAGTCGGTTTTTATATTGGAAGCCTTGCTTCCGAACCCGTCGGAGTCGATACGGTTTATTCGCTGGCAGCAGGCGAGTCGCAACAGGTACAGTGTACGTGGGAGGAACCGGAAGCAGGAATTCAGCAATTGATTGTCATGGCAGACATGGATCATACAATCTCCGAATCGAACGAAACCAACAATGATGATACATGCAGTGTCAATGTGGGAATCGATTCGATCGGTGTTCAAGTCAGCGGGATTTCTTATACCAATCAATTGAGAGCCGTTCAGGGGCAGTTCCCGGATTCCGTATTGAGCATGATTACTGTGGTCGATCAAAATCTCAATCCGATTCATCAGCTGGCCGATTCCGATGTATGGCTGGGTGTCTCGGATCAATGCGAACTGGGAACTCCGGTTGGAAATGTTTGGGAGGAGATTCTGGAATATTATCGGGACATCCCCTCGACTCCTTCCCATCCCGATGTGCAATTCACCATCCATGTGACCGAAATCACGGATTCCGATTTATCCGTGGTCTTTCTCGTGGATTTTGCCGCTGATCTGACTGTTTTGGAAGAGGGTATAAAAACAGCGTTCGGAGAATTTATCGACCGTTTTCAACCAAACGATCAGGGCGCAGTTATCGGAATCCAGGATGAAGTGGTCCTGCTTCAGAATTTTACAATGGGTGGTGCACTGTTGGCCAGCGCAATCGATCAGTCTTTTTCCTATCAGAGCGGCAAGGTTTACGAGGGTTTCTATCAGGCCATCGAATTGTCAAAAACACGCTCTGGAAGAAGGATTGTCTTCGCTGTCATTGGTGAAGAGAACACAGCCAACAATTACAGCCTGAACGATGTGATCGAACATGCGCAGATTTCCGGTGTTCCGCTTTATGTGTTTGGATTGAAAAATCATGTCGGATCCAATCAGCTCGATCAACTCTGCGAAAAGACCGGAGGCCATTATCACGAAGGCTCCGATGCCGATGCTTTTGAGGATGGTCTGATGATCTCGGAAGCACAGATGCGTAATTATTACGGTTTGACGCACTTTTCTTCGGACACGCTTCAGAACGAGACATGGCGTGCACTAAAGGTCGGGATTGCGGCTTTCCAAAAAACAGGAATAGATACCGGATATTATCGAGCGCCTTTAGGTGCGTCCGATCTGAGGATTGAAAAAACAGGAGTCGGGGATTCATCCGTGGTTGTGAACGGAAAAACCACTTGGTGGGTGCATCCCGGCGACAGTATTTTCTATACGATCACCGTTCGGAATCAAGGACATTTCGACATTCAAGACATTACGGTTGAGGAAATTTTGCCCGATTATCTGATTCCCGAATCGCTTTGCGGGGACACGATCCGGTGGACACTCCCCGGTCTGGAAATCGGCGAAGCAGCCGCATTTGAATATCACTGTCGAGTCGATACGCTCATGCCGCCTTCGAATACGGCAATTATCAACCGGGCAAGATTGATCTGCGAAGCGGATGACATTCCGGAAAACAATCAAGTTCAGGATACGGTTTGGGCAACCGCTATGATTTCTCCCGATCCGGAGGTTCTTGTATCGCCAGAGTGGATCAGGCCGGGAGGTGAGATTCAGGTTGATGTGATGAGTCCGGTTTTTGCAGAAAGCTGGGATTTGAAAATCTATTTCGAAGACGGATCCTGGGATACCACTTATGCCGACAACTTTATTCAGGCTACGGAACTCACGCCCAATCTCTGGACCGCGGTGGTGCCGGAATTTGGAAATACGAAAAAGCGGACCGGTCAAATCAACGAACAGGTGGGTGTTATTTTCCAGACCACGGATGTCTGGGATGTCACGAAACGAGATACGGCCTTTTTCAATATCGCTGTCGAGGATCTCCTTATCAAAAAGCGGGGGACAGGGGACTCATTGTCGGTTTTGAATGGAGACTCGATCTGGTTTGTGTACGCGGGCGACAGTGTGCGATATACAGTCACGGTCCAGAATGTCGGGCATTGGGATGTCGAGAACATTTTCATAGAAGATATTCTGCCGGATCATCTGATTCCCGAATCGCTTTGCGGGGATACCGTGAAATGGACCCTGGAAAGTCTCCCGACAGGAGAAGAAGTGAATTTTTTCTATGCCTGCCGCGTGGATACCCTGCTGCCGCCGTGGGATCTTCCGTTGATCAACAATGCAATCGTGGACTGTGATGCGGATACGATCCTCGAAAATAATGATATCCAAGATACGGTTTGGGTTGTGGGATTGACCACACCTTATCCCCAGGTTCGTGTTTCTCCCACTGTGATCAATCCCAAAGACAGTGTTCAGATTGAAGTCATGAGTCCGATCCAGGTGGAAAAGGACAAATGGGATTTGATACTGCTGTTTGAAACTGGAGAATGGATCACCGTGTACGCAGACGATTATATTCAATCGACAGGTCTTAATGCCGGTGTCTGGCAAACGGTTACACCGAAGTTTGGTGATACCCGAATGCGTACGATGAACGCGCAGGAGAAGGTCAATGTGGTTTTGGAAACGGAAGACATGTGGGGAGTCGTTAAAGCGGATACGGCCTATTTTAGAATTCGAAGTGTGAACGATTTCCTGCTGGATGATAATTATTTTCAACCGGATGGAGGAGGAGATCTGACGATTCGTTTTCGGCTGAGTTCGAATCGGAAAGCGGATATTAAAGTCTATGATGTTGCGGGTCATTTCGTCAAAACTATTGAGAACCGGTTTTTTGAAGCGGGCTGGAATACGACGTATTGGGATGGAACCAACGAACGAGGAAATATCGTAGGAAGTGGATTGTATGTTGTTACAATTTCCTCGGGGGATATGCACGAAGCTAAAAAAGTCATCGTCATTCGTTGATAAGGAGAAGACGGATGAAAAAGAAGATTCGATATAATCTGTTATTGTGGCTGATTTTATTTTTGCCGATTATTTTGTTTGCCGATGGCGGTATCGGCCTTCCGTTTTTGAAAATGGGTGTCGGTCCCAGGCAGACAGGTATGGGAGGCGTTGTCACGGGCGTTGGCGATGACATTTATACATTGTATTGGAATCCGGGTGGGTTGGGACATATCAGACAATGGCAGTGGTCCGTGGCCTACAACAAATGGTTTGAAGATATCTATCAAGCCAGTGCCACTTTTGCACAGCAATATCGTGCATTGGGAAGCCGGAAAACCAGTCTCGGTATTTCCTGCCGGTATCTCGGTATGCCTGAATGGGATGCGACCGGAGGAGGAAAGGAACCGGTCTCGGTTCACCATCTGGTTGCAGGGATTACACTGGCCCAACGGCTCGACTGGCTAACCTCTTCATTATCTCTCGGAATTACAGGAAAATATATTGACAGCCAGTTGGCAGCGTATTCCGCAAATACATTTGCTGCGGATATCGGAATTCTCTTTCGGCCAAAACGGTTCGAACTGGGTTCCTGGGGCATCGGACTTTTTGATTACGGAATTTTTTCCTGTGGTGCCTCGGTACTGCATCTCGGAACCGGAATGGAATTTGATAAAGCGCTCTCTGCTCTTCCCAGAACCTGGAGATCCGGCCTTTCCTTCCGGATGGGACGATACAACGGATGGAGTTGGCTGCTTGGTTTCGAATGGAGTAAGGTTCGAGACAGTGAAAGTATTTTTGGATACGGTACCGAAGTCTGGTGGCGGGATTTGTTAGGGTTGCGTTTCGGATACGAGGACAACGGTGAGAATTTGGGAGATTTCAGTTTCGGTCTTGGATTTCGCTGGGGGGATGTGCTCAATTCTTTGCTGGGGCTGCCCACAAGATACGGAGACGCGTTTCAGATCGATCTCGCAGAGGTCGGTTACGGCAATGTGCTCCAGGAAACCTATCGTGGCGCCGTTTCACATTATTCGGTCGCACCGGAACCCTTCCTGTTGGAGGAACCTATCGAACTCGATTCCGGAAAAGTGATTACCACTTCCGCTATACTGAAATGGGAAAATACGTTCGATCCGGATCCATTTGATGACGTCAATTATATACTCGTTATCGATAAGGAAAAAGACAAGGTTGAAAAAAGCATTCATGCGATGGAACGGGATTTGAATGCATTTTTAGATTCGCCCCTTTGTGAATCCCTGATTCTTTGCGCGCGTGTTCTTGGGACCCAGTACACAGTGACCGCCAAGGAGGGTGGTGTCTATTATTGGGCAGTCGCTGCATACGATCTGGATAATCACGCTCGACTGGCGAAAAAAGGCAGAGAGCAGATGGGGGAATTCGTGGTAGCGACACCGGATCTTCGTGTGGACGCAATTGCATTTACACCGACATTCTGGATTACCACCACGCCGGAACAGGGGACACTTAAATTCCGAGTGTATAGTGATGGGACCGGCCCTGCCGAGAAATTCCATTTTATTGTTTTAGACAGTCTGGCAGTAGGATTGGAAACGGAATCCATGCCTGTCGATACACTTCTTGAAACCTGGATTTCCGGTCTCAAAGTAAAAGAGGATACACTGATCCAGATTTCGTGGCATACATCGCTTCAGGGTCTTCATTGTATTCAGACAATTCTCGATCCTGAAAGGTTGATATTTGAACTGGATGAAGAGAATAACCATCGAGCAGAGTTTTTTGAAACAATCCCCAAGGGACAACTAATTGCTCCCGATTCGGTTGAAGTAATAGCTACCGGAATGGATTCGACACAGATCCCTGTGGTTCCCAAAGTTTATTTCCCACCATTCTCCAGTGAAATTGATTCGGCTTATATCGTTAACGGACCAGTTTTCCCTTCCATTTTGAATACAATGGCGGACCGGCTTAAGGAAAACCCTGAAGTTACATTACATATTGCAGGATCGATCGATGCACTGAGTCAGGAAAAAGACGAAAGTTTGGCAGACGAAAGGGCGGAAAAAGTTAAAGCTAAACTTGTCGAATTGGGTGTTCCAGCAAATCGTCTCATTATTGAAAGGAATCATCCCGATAAAGTTTTGGGGAAACGGCCGATGCCGAAGAATCCCCAGGATGCAGAGTGGATTATGCAGGAAAATCGTGTCGTTACCTTTTCTGTTCCCCAAAAAATGGAAGAAATGATTTTTAGACCCTATACGATTGTTGTCGATACCACTTTAAAAGAGAATAACATCCCATTTCGAACCCGGATATTTTCTCCAGCCGGAGTTAAAACGTATCAGATCCAGATCCAGCCCGGATCCGTCACATTTCAAGATCAACAAACCGGTCTGACTGACAGCCTCTATGTGGAACATATCTGGGATGCAATGGATTCGAGCGGAGCGCTGGTGCATCGAAATCAATGGTACGATTATGACCTGTCGCT
Source organism: uncultured bacterium (assembly GCA_964537715.1). GTDB lineage: Bacteria > Zhuqueibacterota > QNDG01 > QNDG01 > DSAB01 > CAZTZL01. The sequence goes on from CAZIAH010000067.1 coordinate 15,075, forward strand.
TACAGATACTTTGGATCGTTCTTTCAAAACGCCTCCGGATTCCATTCGTTTATCCCAGAGAAAGATCATTCGCAGACAGGAGATTTTTGGGGCTGCGAAATTCGGTCAGGTGGAGCCTGTCTATCAATTTTATTGGGATCGGCTTATGGATGTTGCGCGCGAGATGTTAGACAATCCGGGATTTCGATTGCGTTTTGAAGGACATGCCTGTGCTATCGGACCAACCTCTGTCAATGAACGGTTGTCTTTTCAGAGGGCGCAGCGTTTTACAGCAGCATTTCTGGAGAAGGTCAAAGCAGCCTTTCCCAAACAATTCGACCTTATTAAAAGTCGTATTGATGCACCTGTGGGATATGGAGAGAGAGACCCCCTGAGTATGCGTTTGAAGGGCCGCGGCAGCATATTAATTGGTGACAACAATACACCTGTCGGACGTTATTTAAACCGAAGAATTATGGTGCTGCTTTATAGAGAGCAGTAACCGATTAAATTCGTTTGCATTATTATATTATGGCACGTTTTGTGCAAAATAAAATAGGAATGATATAACTAAAATGAAACATACGTCCGCAACCACATCTGGTTTAATCAAAGGAAAATGGAACCTATGAAAAAAATTGCTATATTTGTTTTATTACTTGTGTTGATACCTCAACTGGTCAGAAGCGATGTGATTGTCACCAAACAGAATCAGAAATACAATGGAAAGGTGATTAAGATTACCGAGAAAGGATTTGTGGTTCGGTTGGCCAGCGGTGATGCGATTATTCTTCCGAAAAACAAAATCGCGAAAATCTATCGCGGAAACGAATTGATCGATCTTGAAATGGGGATGCGTTATCGGATTACAGTCAATCGTCCGTTTTTACCGTTTGCCATTCTTGGGGTCGCTTCGGGAGGATATGCGGTGAAACGATATCGGGATTATCAGAAGGCCCACGATAATGCCGAAAAAGAACTTGTCGATGAAGGATTGTCAAATGCTTCCAATACAAAGGATGAAAAGAAAATTTTGGCAGAAAGCATTTTATGGGGGATCATAAGTGCCGGATCGTTTTATGTAGCATTGAAGCCGGTTGAGGTCAAAGTACCGATCGGCCGGTTGAATGTGAGTGTTGCTCCGAATAAAATTCAGTTTGTACTTCATTTTTAAGCCTGATCACTATTTATTCCAGTTTTCATCAAAGGAACCTTTCCTGAGTCTTAATCGTAAGAACAATACAATTGATGTTTAGAAAAAAAGAGTGAATCATTTTATGCCATTTTTTTTGTATGATCCGACCATGCTTTTGCTTATCCCGGCAATGTTTTTAGCCGTATGGGCACAGTTGAAGGTGAAATCTACATTCCAAAAATACAGCCGGGTTCCTTCTCAAACGGGGTTGAATAGCATGGCTGTTGCGAAACAGCTCCTTCAAGAGAGCGGACTTCAGAATGTTTCGGTGGAACAGATTGATGGCCGTTTGACGGATCATTATGATCCGAGAACAAGAACTTTGAGGCTTTCTTCTTCCACGTCAAATAGTCGTTCGGTTGCGGCGATCGGGGTGGCAGCCCATGAAGTCGGCCACGCCATTCAGCATCAGAAAGCATACGGTGCCTTTCAGATCAGACAGAATATTTTCCCGGTTGTCAATATCGGTTCTTCTCTAGCATTCCCACTTTTCTTTTTGGGATTTCTTTTCACTGTTCCCGGTTTGATGAATATCGGCATCGTTCTTTTCAGTGGCGCGGTACTCTTTCATCTTGTGACATTGCCCGTTGAATACAATGCGAGTTCCCGGGCTCTTGTACTTTTGCAGTCCAGGGGGTACCTGAATGCCCATGAAATCAGTCAGGCCAAAAAGGTCTTGAATGCGGCTGCTTTGACCTATGTGGCGGCAACGGCGGTATCGGTGATTTATTTACTCCGACTGTTGCTGTTAAGAAACATTAGAGATTAAAAAAGATTTGAAGGAGGTTAGTCATATGAGTTCATCTAAATCGAAATTAATGGCTGTGGCAGGATTTATTTTGATCGGTGTTGCGATTGGAATGATCTTCGCCTCCAATTTCAACTGGACGCCGAATTCATTTGCCTCAAAGAAGTCGGAGTCTGTTGTTCTTGGAAATCAGGAAGCCGTTTCCGATGCGATTCTAAATTTGCAGAATACATCGAAAGCATTCACGGCCGTCTCCAAGGAAATACTTCCGACCGTTGTCAGTATTGCCACTTCAAAGATTATCAAGCGTTCATCGGAAGAAAATGATTTCTGGGGACCCATTTTCAAGGATTTTTTTGGACGGGATTTTCAACAGAGAATGCCGGAATCACAACGTCTGCAAGGGTTGGGATCGGGTGTCATCGTCAGTCACGATGGCTATATTCTCACAAACAATCACGTCATTCAGGATGCCGATGATATCAAGGTCACTCTCTATGACAAGAGAGAATTTGAGGCAAAACTCATCGGGGCGGATCCGCTGACCGAGGTAGCGGTGATTAAAATTGATGGGGAAGATCTTCCTGTTGCCAGATTGGGTGACTCGGGCAAAATCGAAGTGGGGGAATGGGTGCTGGCAGTCGGTAATCCCCTGTATCTGACTTCCACGGTCACAGCGGGCATTGTCAGTGCGAAAGGACGTGCCATTGGGATTATTCAGGATGAAAAGGCACAGCAGACGGGTGGATCTTATGCCATCGAAAATTTTATTCAAACTGATGCGGCCATCAATCCGGGAAACAGCGGCGGTGCTCTGGTCAATTTGAAAGCGGAAGTCATCGGCATCAATACGGCCATTGCGACGAGAACAGGCGGTTATCAGGGATATGGTTTTGCCATACCGATCAATCTGGCAAAAAAGATTATGGTTGACCTGATTGATAAAGGATATGTCACACGTGCCTGGTTGGGGATTGCCATGCGGCCTGTAAATGAAAGGGTGGTCGAGCGATATCATATGGATCGGCCAAAGGGAGTGATCATCGAACAGGTGATGGATGATAGTCCGGCGAAAAAAGCCGGATTAAAACCTCTTGATATTATTCTGAAAATTAACGATGAAGACGTTTTTCAGAGTAATGAAGTGCAGAATACCATTGCTCTTAAGAATCCGGGAGATATTGTCAAGCTGACCATTCTGAGAGACGGCAAGGAAAAAGAGATACGGGTCAAGTTGGGGCAAAAGGATACAGGAAAAGAGGGTTCGCCAACGCAGGAAGACGATCAGGTTGCCAGTCTCGGGTTGACCATCCAAAATTTGACGGATGAAATTCGCTCGCACTACAATGCGTATAAGGATGCTGAAGGTGTAATTGTTACCCAGGTTGAATCTTTCAGCGCTGCAGCAGAAGCAGGCATTCAGAGGGGAGATCTCATTGTTAAAATAGAGGATGAACCTGTCACCTCGGTTTCTTCGTATCGTAAGACACTACGAAAATATAAAAAGGGAGAAGTGATTATATTCTCTTTGAAACGGGGCGATGTCGATCTTCACGCCTTTGTAAAGCTTCCTGACTAAACTTTTTCATTCTTTACTACAAACCATGTGCAGGGCAGGTCACGCGACCTGCCTTTTTATGCCAGGATGACTATGATTTGTCATGAAAGTGTCATATGGGCATTTTTGGTGTCAATGATGCTCGCGTTACTTATTCTACAAAGATATCCATTTAGTTCTTAAATATTAATATGTTACGGTGTTATATTATTCATGGCATGGCAGTTGCATAGTACAAAAATGAATTCATTAAGAATACTATTCGTTTGAGGAATTCAATTTGAAAGGAGGAATAAGCGATGACATTGATACGTTGGACACCAATCCGAAGCATGACCGGTTTCCAGGATGAAATGAATCGTTTATTCAACGAATTTTTCGCCTCAACCCCGGATCGGGGTGAAACAGGTGTATTTCCCTGGAATCCTCTGGTCGATATTGCCGAGACAAAGGACGATATCATCGTTAAGGCCGAAATTCCCGGTATGACAAAGGACGATATCAAAGTCGTTATTCAGGACAATGTATTGACGCTCAAGGGCGAAAAACAAGAAGAGAAACAGGAAAAGGACAAACGATATCATCGGATGGAGCGATCCTACGGTTCGTTCGAGAGATCGTTCAGTCTGCCAGTATCTGTTCAGGTGGATCAGGTAAAGGCCGATTACAAAGAAGGGGTGTTGACGATCACCCTACCCAAAGCCGAGGAGGTAAAACCGAAGGAAGTTTCGGTCAATATCAATTGATTGTCAATGTAGAAATGGGTCTGGTGTCCAGGAATGCAAATGGCTCATGCCGTATGACATCGGACTCGTTTTGTTTACAAATCAGAAAATATATTTTATGCAAGGAGAACCGGTATTGATGGTGGAACCCGATGATTTAAAACTCGATAAGGAAATGGATAAGGAAGATCAGGGGGTGGTGATTCCCGTGTCCGATTCCGATGGTGCGGAGGAGGAAAAACAGCCTGAAAAGCCATCTGTGACAAAAACGGAAGAACGGCCGTCCGGGGCAGGTGTTCTTGAACAGCTTCAGCGGCTCCAGGCAGAGTTCAGCAATTATAAAAAGAGAACCGAAAAGGAAAGAGATCAGCTTTATTTATTGGCAAAAGGAGACATGATTTTAAAAATTCTCCCCGTGCTGGATGATTTTGAAAGGATGTTCGCTCATCATGAAAACCATGATCAAATCCAGTGTGAAGGAATCAAGCTGATCGTCAATAAATTGAAAAAAATTCTTGCCGAGGAAGGTTTGGAAGAAATTCAGCCGGTAGGAAAGCAGTTCGATCCCGATCTGCACGAAGCGGTGGGAATCGAACATACGGATGAAAAACATGAAAATCTGGTATTGGAAGAGTGGCGAAAAGGGTACCAATATCAGGGAAAACTTTTAAGGCCAAGCCACGTGAAAGTGGGTAAATATATAGAGCAGAATGTCGATGAGAAATAATGGGAGCAAAAAATTATTACAATATTCTTGGCGTGTCCGAATCCGCCAGTTCCGATGAGATCAAAAAGACGTACAGGCGGCTTGCCAAACAGTATCATCCTGATGCGAATCCCGGGAATAAACAAGCCGAGGAAAAATTTAAGGAAATCTCCGAGGCTTACGATGTTCTGAGCGATCCCAAAAAACGTCAGCAGTATGATCAAATGCGAAAATTCGGCATGGGCGGACAGGGTTTTGATTTCAGGAATTTTGATTTTGGAGGATTCAGGACTGCGACCGGTCAGCCTGGAAGAGGATTTTCTTTTGAGGGATTTGACGGTTTTGGAGGACTTGGTGATCTTTTTTCCCAGTTCTTTGATTTTGGCACGAGAACACGCCGGCCGCAGAGCGGTCCGCAAAAGGGTGAAGATGTTTTGGTCACTGTATCGATTCCCTTCGAATTGTCCATCAGCGGAGGCAAAACCACATTTACCGTCGAGAAGGAAAAGATCTGCCCGGTCTGCAAGGGAGGAGGCGCCAGACCTGGTTCAAAAATTCAGACCTGTACGGAATGCGGCGGTACAGGGCATGTCGTTATCGGTCAGGGAGGATTTGGAGTCAGCCGTCCCTGTTCCCGGTGTTATGGAAGAGGCCAAATCATACAGAATCCCTGCGACCGATGCCGTGGAACCGGACAGGTGAGCGGGAAACGAAGTTATTCAATTAAAATCCCGGCAGGGGTAAACAACGGAAAGCAAATCCGTTTGAAAGGGGAAGGACAGCCGGCTCAGGGGAAAGGTGTTGACGGTGACATGTATGTCCATATCCAGGTCCTTCCGCACCGGTTTTTCCGAAGAGCCGGAAATGATGTTCTTTGTGAAATCGAGTTGAATCTGGCGCAGGCCATGCTGGGATCGAGTGTTCAGGTCAAAACCGTTCACGGGAAGAAGGTTCGACTTAAAATTCCGTCGGGGACGCAGAACGGAAAAGTATTCAGAATGAAAGGTCTGGGAATCGAGAATCACGGGAAAACCGGAGATCAACTGGTAACCGTGAAAGTCAAAGTTCCAGAAAAACTCACAAAGGAAGAAAAGGAATGGATGTCCCGTTTCGCAAAAGAACATGGAATGAAATACTAACAGAGTGGGGGTTGATCAGAAAGGATAAATAGATGCCGACCTACGAATATCGTTGTCAAAAATGCGATCATACGTTTGAAGCTTTTCAAACGATGATGGAAAAACCGCTCAGAAAATGTCCAAAGTGCGGGGGTGCTGTCAAACGGCTCATCAGTTCGGGAGCGGGATTGATCTTTAAGGGATCTGGATTTTACATCACCGATTATAAAAACAAATCGAGTTCTTCCGGCGGAAGCACCAGTCACGGAAAACCGAGTCCGTCCGTAAAACCCAAAAAGACGGACGAAACAGCATCGAGTGCAAAAGAGGAACCAAAAAAATAAAAATATAAGTGTGAATCAGAAAAATCATACATAGAAACGGAGGTTATTTATTATGGGTAAAATTATTGGAATCGATTTGGGAACGACCAATTCTTGTGTTGCAGTTTTGGAAGGTGGGGAACCGGTTGTGATTCCGAATGCGGAAGGGGCCAGAACCACTCCTTCCATGGTAGCATTTGCAAAGGGTGGCGAACGTCTGGTCGGGGCTCCGGCCAAGAGACAGGCGATTACCAATCCGGAACACACCATTTTTTCCATAAAACGATTCATGGGCCGAAAACACGGCGAAGTGGCCCGT
>CAZIAH010000068.1:0-21374 GCA_964537715.1 uncultured bacterium
AGCAATTAACCCTTTCTTATCAACTAACAGGTTGCACTTGTTACTTGAACCCACGCAATGATATAATTAAAATGGTAGTGCCTACAAGTGCTGAAAACTTATAAAGATTATATGTTGGAAAACTTGGAATCTTCATATATCCTGAACTCATTAATATGTAAGAGGTAACATTGTTGGATAATATAACAAGTTGATTTGCGAAAATCCACTTATTTTTAAGAGATTTTTAGGAAGGATTGTATTCCCGATGAATATTCAAATTCCACAAGGGCAGGAGCTCTTGCGGGACAATAAACCGAAAATAAACTGAAAATATTTCTCTTGCTTTTAATGAAAACATACTTTACATTTAGACGTCTAAATGTAAAGTAGGTTTTTGGTATGATTGAACGGACTTTTTGGATTCATCAAATTAGAAATGCTTTTAAAAAGCGATCGATTGTTTGGATTGCGGGTGTTCGAAGAGTCGGAAAAACCACTTTGGTGAAAATGTATCCGGATGCTATTTATGTGAATTGTGATTTGCCTTCTGAAATTCGCAGGCTGCGCGATCCTGAATCTTTCTACGATTCCTTGCCACGAGAAAGTGTCATTATTTTTGATGAGGTTCATCGTACTTCCGATCCAAGTCAGTTGTTAAAAATAGCAGCTGATGTCTACCCAAAGCTGAAAATATTGGCGACAGGATCGTCCACTTTATCCGCTACTAAAAAGTTTCGCGATAGTTTAACAGGTCGAAAATTCACTATTTATTTGCCTCCTGTGTTGTGGCATGAGTGCTTACATGCTTTTGATGTGAAAGACCTGGATCATCGGTTACTTCACGGAGGATTACCTGAGCCGTTACTTGCTCATCGGAAGGATCCATCTTTCTTTGCAGAGTGGATTGATAGTTTTTATGCAAGGGATATACAAGAACTTTTCAATATTCGCAATCGAACTGGTTTTTTGCAGTTACTGCAATTGCTGCTTCGTCAGAGCGGCGGCCTGCTTGATTATACCAATTTATCGAAAATGTGCGATTTGGTAAGACCCACTGTGAAGGCGCATATTGAAGTCATGAATGTAGCTCAGATGATTTTTTTGCTTCCGCCATTTCATGGGGGAGGACGACGTGAAATTATTGCACGGCCAAAAGTATATGCATTTGATACAGGATTTGTTACTTATGTGAAAGGTTGGGATACCATACGGGAGGATGATCGGGGTATCTTGTGGGAACATATTGTGCTTGAGATGTTACGAACATGTGTACAGTCTCAAGATATTTTTTACTGGCGTAATAAATCCAATTGTGAAATTGATTTTATCATTAAAAGGAAAGACAAAACAGTCGATACAATTGAGTGCAAAATCAATCCCGATCAATTTCATTCTAAATCGCTGGTCACTTTTCGTTCGCTTTATCCAAAAGGAAGAAATTTTGTCATCAGTCCACTGGTAAAAACCCCTTATCAACAAAAACTTGATCATATCAAAGTTGAGTTTCATTCTTTGAGCAGTTTCCCTGATTTCAATGAAAAAAATGAGATTGGTGACGTGAACATCAAACGTTAAACCGGAAGTCGATGATGTCTCCGTCCTGAACAATGTAGGTTTTTCCCTCCAGCCGGACGGTTCCTTTTTTGCGCGCGGCCGCATAGTTTCCCGCATCCATTAAATCCTGATACGAAACCACTTCGGCGCGGATGAATCCTTTTTTAATATCGGAATGAATGGCCTCGGCGGCATCCACGGCACTCGTTTCTTTGTGTATGGTCCAGGCACGGACTTCGTCTTCGCCCACGGTGAAAAAGGAGATGAGTCCCAAAAGATCGTAGGATGCCCGGATGATGCGGTTCACGGCTGGTTCCGCAATGCCGTACTCTTTGAGGAAGGCCGCCGCCTCTTCATCGGACATGTGGGCGATTTCGTGTTCGATTCGGCCGCAGATGGCCAGACAAGATTCGTTATCCACGATTTCTGGATCAGGCGGAATTTCAAAATCGCCTTCGCCGTTGTTGAATATCGTCAGTATGGGACGACCGGACAAGAAAGTAAATCCACGCAACAGGGGATCATTGGCCAGTTCGGGTTTTTTGCGGAGAGGGATTTCATTTTCCAGTGTTTTTTTACATGTGATCAGAAGCTGATGCTCGTTCTCATCGATTTTGCGGTGCCGTTCGATATCAAGATTTAAACGTTCCAGACGTTTGTCCGCGACCAGCAGATCGGCAAAGATCAGTTCCTGGGTAAGTTTGCGGAAGTCGTTTAAAGGATTGGGAGGATCGAAACCCGGGGCCTCGAAATTACGGATGACGTGAATCAATGCGTCGCAGGAACGCACCTGATTCCAGTACTGTGCTTCTTTGGCATCCCTATTCGTTCCTTTTATGCCGGGCAAAAAGTATTCAACTCGGGCATAGGTGGTCTTTTGGGGATGGTACATGGCGCTCAGCCGGTCAATCCGTTCGTCCGGCACTCGAATCGTTCCAATTCGGTTTTCTCCTTTTTTGGACGGATCGATCTGCCGGGTGATCGCTTCGAACAGCGTGGTTTTTCCGGACAAAGGCAGTCCGATGATTCCCAGTTTCATTACGTGTCCTATTTTAGTTACAAAGGGAGAAAATTTAGGAAAGTTCTTTGTAAAAGGCAAGTTGAAAAAAAGAAATTTCACAAATAGAAAAGCGTGAAGTTTTTCTTAAAGGTCGAGCATTAAAATGAATTCCGACGCAGTATTCTATCTATCTGAAAATTGCTGTCCTTCAACGAATAAGTCCGTTTTTTCTGTCTCGTAGAGGTTCTGCCTCTACGATGATGTTCAAATTCCGCAAGGGCAGGAGCTCTTGCGGGACAATAATTTGTCCGTGAAATAGAATAGATTATGAGAAGTTTTTCCTGATGAACGAATGAATCAGTTTTGTCTGGGAACATCCGTGATTTCCGTCCCGTAGAGGTTCTGCCTCTACGATGAATGTTCAAATTCCGCAAGGGCAGGAGCTCTTGCGGGACAATAATTTGTCCGTGAAATAGAATAGATTATGAGAAATCATCACTGATCAGCGAATAAGTCAGTTTTGTCCGGGGATATCCATGATTGCGTTGTCTAACCGGCCGACGACCACGCCGGCTGTGGCATCGCCCCACACATTCACGGCGGTCCGGAATTGATCCAGAATCCGGTCGATGGCCAGAATGAGGCCGATTCCCTCGAGGGGCAGCCCGACGGCGGTCAGCACAATGCCCATGGTGACCAGGCCCGCACCTGGGATGGCTGCGGCGCCGATCGCAGCGAGTGTGGCTGTCATGAAAATAATCACCTGGGTTCCGATGGGCAGGGGATACCCCAATAATTCAGCGATAAAAATAACCGCGACAGATTCATACAGCGCGGTTCCGTCCATGTTGACAGTGGCGCCCAGAGGCAGCACAAAATTGCCGATTTTGCGGTGCACCCCGGCTTTGTTTTCCAGACAGTCCAGCGTGATCGGCAATGTGGCAATGCTCGACGCAGTGGACCAGGCCGTGAGTATCGCAGGCAGCATGGCTTTAAACAGTCTGAATGGATTGAATCTTCCGATTAGAAAGACCAGAAGCGGCAGTGTCACACATGCATGAAAAGTCAAGCCGATCAGCACAGTCATCGCATATTTGCCCAGGGCGACAATTGCCTGAAAACCCAGATCGATCATCAATGTCGTGACCAGAAGAAAAATGCAATACGGCGCAATTTTCATGATCAGCAGAATCGACCGGGTCATGATTCGATCCACACTTTCCATAACTCGGATAAAGGGTCCGGAAGTTTTTCCCAAGAGAGCGGTGACAATCGCAAGAAAAATGGTAAAAAAGATCACCTGAAGAATATCCGCATTGGCCATGGCCGCGATTGGATTGGTCGGGATCATCCGAATTAGGGTTTCGATGACGATGATCAGTGCGTTTTTCTGGCCGACGCCCTGCTGAATGACATTTTCCGGCACGCCCATCGTATTTTTTAATGCGGCCATGGTTTCCGGTGCCAACCCTTTTCCCGGATGGATCAGATTCACAAGAATCATTCCTACCAGAACCGCCAGGGCCGTGGTCAAAAGATAATAGACTACTGTGGTGAATCCGATTTTCTTGAGTTCACGGATATTGCCCAGATTCACGATGGACATAAAAATAGAGACGAATACCAGAGGGACAATCAGCATGCGCAAGAGACGGATAAAAATATCTCCGCCCAATTCGAACAGCTTTTTAAATGTGGCGTATGGATTATCCGCAATATGAGTGCCGATGGTTTGATGGATCACTATTCCCAATATGAGCCCAGCGACAATCCCGATTAAAATTTTCCATTGTAAATCTAGATTTTTCCATGGATGTGATTTCATGAATCAGGAATTCCTTTATCCCTTTTATGAATTTATTGGTACTGTTCTTAAATCTTATCTACATTTTTGGGCGACATAGAGAAAATCCTTTCCTACATAAGAAAAAATAAAAAACCTCGCCTGAAAAACGGGGTTCTATTGCTGCGGCATTTTCCGGGATCGAATTGAAGATACGTCGATATTCAGTTTGGACCTTTGCCGATTGATCCAAATGACCAGCCGTAAAAAGATACAAAGTGAAAAAACCAAATTCAAGGCAAAACTTATTTCTGATGTCCATTATTCCCGTTTCAATCACTTTGTTGATTCTTACACTGGATTTGGTTATATTCCAATCATACGAATGAATGGAGATATAGATGATCGAATTATTGACAGTTTTGTGCTCACTTTTTCCGGATATCGAATTTAAAAGCATTCCATCTTCAAACAGGATGGTTTTATGAAGAAAAGAATATTAATCGGCATTGCCATTTGCTTGGGGATTTTTCTGATCTGGCGGATAGGTTCCTTGATTTTTGGCGGCAGGAAATCGGTCCGTCCGTCGCGTCCCCCGGTTGCGGTTGAAGTGGATAATGTCTCGTACGGACCGATTCGCGGAACGCGCGAGTTGACCGGAACCGTGTATCCGCAGTATCAATACATTATCGCGCCAAAAGTATCGGGACGCATCCTACAGATTCGCAAGCGCATCGGCGACCCGGTCAGGACCGGAGAATTGGTTGCCCGGATCGATGACGCGGAATATCAGCAGGCGGTCTTCGAAGCAGAGGCTAATTTGAAAATCGCCCAGGCATCGCTGGCCGAATCGGAAAGCCAGTTCGAGCTGGCCGGACAGGAAAAAGAGCGGGCAAAACAGCTTCAGGCCAAGGGTATCGCCTCGCCAGCGGAGCTGGACGCGGCTGTCACCAATTTTGCCGCACAGAAGTCCCGATATGCCCTGGCTCAGGCCCAGGTGGAACAGCGCGAAGCGGCCCTGAAATCCGCCCGGATCCGACTCGGATATACGCGTCTAACCGCGTCCAAACCGGGATTTATTGGAGAGCGTTTCGTGGATGAAGGAGCACTGCTCGCCCCGAACGCTGCGGTTGCATCGGTGGTCGGCATCGATTCGGTAATCGTACGTACCACAGTCATCGAGCGCGATTACTCCCAGATGCGGATCGGACAAGAGGCAATGGTCACCGTGGATGCCTTTCAATTGCAGCGATTTCCGGGGATTGTTTCACGGATCGCACCGATGCTTCAGGAGGCTTCACGCGTGGCACAGATCGAAGTAGAAGTCCGCAACGATTCTCTTCTCCTCAAGCCCGGCATGTTTGCCCGGGTCGAAGTGGTCACGGCCGAGAAAGACAGCACTCAGATCGTTCCCGCAGTCGCGGTGGTCAGACGGAACGGAGAGAGCGTCATTTTTATTGTTGATCCCGGCGAAGCGATCGCGCACACTGTTTCCGTTCAAACGGGGATTGTGACACCGGAACGTGTGGAAATTCTCTCTCCTGTACTCCATGGACTCGTGATTACACTGGGCCAGCATTTGCTGGATGATGGAAGTCCGGTGCTACTTCCCAAAGATTCGGAAGGAACGGCGCGGGAGAAAAAGCCATGAGTATCGCACAAGGTTCTGTTCATCGTCCGATTCTAACCGCTGTGATTTTCGTAGTTGTGATCACGCTGGGTCTCGTTTCATTCAGCCGCCTTTCTATCGACCTTATGCCAGAAATTACCTATCCGACCATTTCCGTGATTACCAGTTATGAAAATGTTGGCCCGCAGGAAATCGAAGAGCTGGTGTCCCGTCCCATCGAGGAAGCGTTGGCCGCAGTCCAGGGCGTTCAGGAAATCACATCCACTTCCACGGAAGGACGGAGTATGGTGCGTGTTTCCTTTACCTGGGGCACGAATCTGGATGTAGCGGCCAATGACATTCGGGACCGCATCGACCGCGTCATTTCTCGCTTGCCGGAAGACGTCGAACGACCCATGATCCGTAAATTCGATCTGTCCGCCTTTCCGATTATGCTGATCGGAATTGCCGGCAGTCTCAATCCGCTGGATCTGCGGCAGATCGTCGAAGATCAGGTAAAATACCGGATCGAGAAAGTTCCCGGAGTTGCCGCTGTGGATATCTGGGGCGGACTTTTGCGGGAAATCCATGTCGATCTCCACGCGGCCCAATTGAAAGCCCTCGGAATCTCAACCGATGAAATTCTTGCCGTGCTGCGCAATGAAAACCGGAACGTGCCTGCGGGTCTTTACGATCAGGGAAACATGGAAGTATTGGTGCGCACCCAGGGCGAGTACCATCATCTCGATGAAATTCGAAATACAATCATTACGACACGGAAGGGTGCACCGATACGGATCATGGATGTGGCCGATGTGCAGGATTCCTGGGAGGAAGTTCGCCGTCTCGTGCGCATCGACGGAAAACCTGGACTGCGGATCTCCATTAATAAGCAGTCCGGTGCCAATACCGTGGCCGTGGCCCAGGCAGTGCGGGACGAAATAGAGCGGATCAACCGGGACATTCCGCAGATCCAGCTCGTCCCGATTATGGATACCTCGGTGTATATCCGGCAGTCGATCAGGAATGTGGGCAATTCCACTCTGATCGGTGGCTTCCTGGCGATTCTGATTTTGTTCCTTTTTCTGAGGAACATCTCAAGCACTTTGATTATCTCGACAGCCATTCCGATTTCCATTATTGCGACCTTCGGGCTGATGTACTTTGGCGGTTTCACGCTGAACATCATCACTTTCGGCGGTCTGGCTCTCGGAATCGGTATGCTTGTGGACAACGCCATTGTGGTGATCGAAAACATTTACCGGCATCGTGAAAGCGGATCTTCATACATACAAAGCGCTTTGGACGGTACTGACGAGGTCTGGTCTGCCATTCTGGCCAGTACACTGACTACGCTTGTGGTTTTTTTTCCGGTTGTTTTCATTCGGGGCATGTCTGGAATCATGTTCCGGCAAATGGCGTATGTGGTGAGTTTCTCCCTGCTCTGCTCACTCATTGTGGCTCTGACACTCATCCCCATGCTTTCTTCACGATTCCTCCGATTCCAATCATCCAAGCATTATAAAAACGAGAGCCGTCTGCACCGTATTTATTCGGCAAGCGAAAAGACATTCCGGCAGATCGAATCACAATATGCGCGTCTGCTTGAATGGGCACTGGGACACAGGAAGACGGTACTGCTGACCGTTGCCGGGCTCTTTTTGGTGTCAATTGTACTGGTCCGTCTGATCGGAGTCGAGCTCATGCCTGCCGCGGACGAAGGCGAAGTGCGGGTTTCTATCGAGATGGCGGTCGGCAGCCGTCTTGAAGTGGTCGATCAGGCGACAAAGACCGTAGAGAATATTATCCGGGAACATATCCCCGAGGCCGTGTCTGTGCTTTCGAATATCGGTGGTGGTGGGTGGCGGGCTTCCGGCGGGCACACTGCGGAAGTGCGTGTCTCCCTGGTTCCCCGCAGCCAACGCCATCGCAGCAGCGAGCAGATTGCCAACGATTTAAGGAAATGGTTCGTCCGTCTGCCCGGTGCCACGATTCGGACGCGGACCGGACAGGGATTGTTCCTCCTGAGAATGGGGACGAGCACGGCGAATGCCGTCAGTATTGAAATCCGAGGTTATGATCTGGAAACAGCCCAGGCACTCACGCAACGGGTCGATGAAGTTGTCCGGAAAATTCCGGGCATCACAGACACACAGATCAGCCGTGAAGAAGGCAGCCCCGAAGTGGTTTTGCGCATCGACCGACAAAAAGCAGCCGATCTGGGCCTCGGGGTTTCCAGTATCGGCGATGCGCTGCAGACTGCTATTGGAGGCACGCAGGCTTCTTATTTTCGTGAAGGTGGCAAGCAATACCAAATCCTGGTCAGGCTGAGCGAGGAGGACCGGAATAATCTGAATGAACTATTGGATCTCACCGTGCTGAACAACCGGGGCGAACCCGTGATCCTGAGAAATGTGGTTCATGCCGTGCATCAGGAAGGTCCTGTCCGCATCGAAAGGAAGAATCAGGAGAGAATCATTACCATTGAAGCCAATTTCACGGGTCGCGACATGGGTTCTGTGATTCGGGATATTCGTCAGCGGCTCCGTTCCATTCCGGTCCCCAAAGATTTCGCCATTTTGTTCGGCGGCGATTATGAAGAACAGCAGCGGTCTTTCAGGGAACTGCTGCTCGGCATGATTCTCGCCATCTTCCTGGTTTATCTGGTCATGGCCGGGCAGTTCGAATCGTTCCGAGATCCGCTTGTGGTTTTATTTTCCATTCCGATGGGATTGATCGGTGTTGTGTTGACGATGATTTTTACCGCCACGATTTTCAGCATGCAGGCATTTATCGGCTGCATCATGCTGGCCGGAATCGTCGTTAACAATGCCATTTTACTGGTGGACTACACAAACCAGCTCCGTCACAAACACGGCATGAAACTTTTCGATGCGATCAAACTTTCAGGATCGAGGCGTCTGCGTCCCATTCTCATGACCACACTGACCACTGTGCTGGGACTTTTGCCGCTGTCTTTCGGACTTGGAGAGGGTGGGGAAGCGCAGGCTCCTCTCGCACGCGTCGTTATCGGCGGACTATTGAGCTCCACACTGATCACGCTCGTACTGATTCCCGTGATTTATTCTCTTTTCGAACAAAAATTGAAAACTAAATTGAAAACTAAAAAGTAAGTGTTCAGGATCAAATCTTGTCTATCTCGAAGATAACCGATTTCCGATCAGTGATAAAATTTGAACAGGTGTGAAAATGATTTTTACCGATTGCCATCAATGGTTCCCAGGATTAACCAAGTCTTTAGTCTGGAAAATTTTTATCCTGGTATGCGTTCTGGGTTCAATCACCGAATTGTCCGCCAAATCCTTTGACAAGAAGACTCCGGCATCTATTGAGATCCAAACCCCGGATACCCTTTGGATCGGGCTTCAGGAAGCTGTTTTCATGGGGCTTCAAAATAATCCGACCGTTACCATCCAGCGGTTCGATCCGAAAATCATGCAGACCTATGTCAAAGAAGCTGGCGCCGACTTTGAACCCGAACTTAGCGCAACCGGAGAAAAGAGCGAGTCAAAATCTCAGCGCCGTCTCGGCGCGCTGCCCACACCGTTGGATCTTCAGGATGACCGGTTCGATATGAGCGCCCAGATCACAGAATTCCTGCCCTTCGGAACGACGATTTCCGCCAGTGCATCCATGTCCGGCTCTGTCTCGAATCTCTACACGGATCAATACATCGGCAGCGCGGATCTGACCGTAACCCAGTCTTTACTGAAAGGATTCGGTTTCTGCGCAAATCTGGCCAGTTTGCGTCAGGCGCGACTCGATATGGAAATTTCAAAGTCGGAACTCAAAGGAGTGGCCGAATCTGTTATCGCTGACATCGAGAAGGGATATTGGGATTTATTTCTCACCCGGCAGGAAATGGATATCCAGCAAAAATCCCTTGCTCTGGCAGAACAGCAGCTCGCCGAATCTCTGGAACGGGTGGCGGTCGGCAAACTCCCCGAACTGGAACTTGCTGCTGTCCACGCAGAAGTCGCCGCACGTCATAGCCTTTTGATTGACGCCCAGAGCCGCTATGAACAGGCGCGCCTCAATTTTCTGTATCTTTTAAATCCACGGATAGAAACATTCTGGTCCACGCTTCCTCTTCTCACAGATAGACCCTTTCTACCTACAGATACACTCGATGCAGTTGAGGTTCATGAGCAGTTGGGGATAAAATGTCGGCCAGATCTGGAGCAGGCCCGTCTCGCGCTGAAAAAAGGTAAACTCGAAGTCGCCCGGACCAGGAACGGCCTTTTGCCTCAGTTAGATCTTTTCATTTCTCTGGGAAGAACCTCTTATTCGAAGGTGTTCGAGGAAGCGTATCCCGATCTGAAAAGCCCTTTTTATCAAACCAATGTGGGACTGACGTTTTCCTTTCCTGTAACGGATCGGGAAGCTTCGGCACAGTGGTCCCGTGCTCGTTATTCCCGTGACCAGCAGGTTCTGGCCGTGCAGAACATGGAAAAACTGGTCCAGTGGGATATCCGATCTGCCTATGTAGAAGTGGTCCGGTCCCGTCAGCAGATCGAGGCAACCCGCGTGACACGGGAAATGCAGGATAAAAAACTGGCGGCAGAACTGGAAAAGTTCCGGGTGGGGAAGTCTACCAACTACCTCGTGCTGCAAGCCCAGCGCGATTTCACGGCCAGCCAGTTAGATGAAGCCCGTGCCATGGTCGGGCATCTGAATGCACTGGTGGATCTCTACGTATCGGAAGGCTCGCTCCTTGAAAGACGGGGAATCACAACGTTTAATGATTGATGTTCAAAATTGGTGGTCGCAATTTGTGACTACCTTTTAATTTCATCGCAGAGACGAGAACCGCTGAGAGACAAAATCATCAATTTAATATATATTAAGGAATTTCTTCCCTCACTTAAGCAATAGCATTTTTCTTTCCTGAATAAAATTTTTCGTAATGAGTCTACAGATATAAATCCCAGCAGCAAGATTGGACGTATTCCATTGCACAGTGTGTATTCCTGCATCCAATCTGTCGTTTACAAGTGTTGTTACTTTTTTACCGAGCAAATCATAAATCACAATTTGTACTTGGGCTGTCCCACACAGATTGTATTTAATCGTTGTGACCGGATTGAACGGATTGGGATAATTCTGGTACAGTGCCATTTGCCTGGGGATACGGGCTTTGAGGGAGTCATCAACATATGTCGTCGTAAAATAATTGCTGAACGGCGAGGTATTCCCCGCACCGTCTATCGCCGTCACAGTGATGTGAGAAAAGGGAGGCGGCTCAGTAAGAGGATACTTGAAATAACCGGTTGTATCATCGATTGTCGTTGAACCCAGATAGATCTGCCCCTGATTTTCCTCATCGGAAAAGAATTCAAGAATCTGTCCTGGGACGCCCGTTCCTTCAATCTCAAGCTCAAAAAACGAACCGATTTCAGGAGAGGGAATGCCTTCATTGGCGCCGTCTTCGATCAGAATCCCCGTATTCAAATTTTTAGAAATCAAATTTTTACTGATTCGGTTGCGAATGGATCCGGAATCCTGAACCTGGACGCCGAATTCTCCGTTGTAGCCGATTGTATTTTCAATGACTTTGTTGTCGGTTGCATCATTCAGGATCACAATACCGCCGTTCTGATTTCCCAGGTCCAGCGTCCATGTTGTATCCGTCCCGATCAAATTGTTCATGATCGTGTTGTAATTTGAGGCGGATATTAGAATGCCGAGTCCATTTCCTCCGATACGGTTATCCATAACAACGTTACTGTCGCATTCTTCTGTGACAGCAATCCCGTTATTTCCATTCCCGATGGTACTGCTGATCAACGGGTCCAGGCCGATCAGATTGCCCCCGATGATATTTTGGGTTGAATGATCCTGAATCACAATCCCGGACTCCGTATTCCCGGAAATCACATTGGGCAGCGTATCCGATGGCACGATTGTCACATCATAGCAGTCTTCGATGACAACGCCGGCGCGATTGGGAGCTGCAATACAGCCCGTGTAATCGGTGCCGATATAACAGCCCGAAACGCGACCGCCCTCAACCCCTTGGTAAAGAATGCCCATGCCTGAAAAATGATTGATGATCAATCCCTTGATCCCCACGCCGTGAGACAAAATGGTGAAGCCATTGCTCTCTTCTCCGGCTTCACTCCCGTCAATGGCGATCTCGGGACCGACTGCATTCGTATCGGTACCAACAAATTCGAATTGAGAGTAACCGTCTATTAACAGATCCGGACCGATGATGTCAGGCAGGGAACTTAGAGGAGAAATCGTCCAGACGCCCGATTCCTCATCGAATCCGTCATCCGTATAAGGAATGTGGAAAAGGATCGTATCCGGCCCCGGATGGGTGTTGGCATAATCAATGGCGTAACGGAGTGATCCTACTACGGAATCTCCTGTATGGGTGACAATAAGAGAATACGCGGGGGTTTCAGTAGAAAGAATGGTGAAAAAACCGTCGCTATAACCGGAAGGATTGCTGTCGGCTGCATCGGCTACTCTGATTTTGCACTGCGTTGAAGACACATCGGGAACCTGCCACGGATACACGCCGTCGTTTTGAGTGGTGTTTTCGATGGTCGTATAGGAGCCTCCACCGTTTGTCGAGTAGGTAATGGAAACAGGGTCGGAAAACTGCGAGCAGGTCCATGTGATATTCTGCTGCATTCCGGCCGGCCACGCATCCCCGGATTTTGGGGAAGTCACGGTAATCGTTGGTGTCGCTCCGGCTGAAATGGTAAACGTGCCGCTGTAATCGGAGGGATCACCCGCCGACGATCCTGAGACCCTCATGATGCAATTGCTTGATGGATTATTGGGAACCGTCCACGCATAGGAACCGGAATTGGCCGCCTGGTTCACAATTGTGGTATAATGGGATCCTCCATCTGTGGAATAGGCAATATCGACCAGTCCCGAAAGAAGATGGCAGTGCCAGACGATATAGTGGAGGGATCCGGCAGTCCAGTTTTCTCCGCCGACTGGAACATCGACAGTGAGCGTGGGATTGGCCGTAATGGTGAAAAGACCATCGCTGAAATCTTCAGAAAGCGATGTCTCAGAAACACGGACAATACAGCCGGTCGAGGGGGTGTTTGGTACCATCCAGCTGTAATATGTGTCTTTACACGACATCATATTAATATATTTAAAATGGTTTCCCCTGTCCGTCGAATATTCCAGTTTGGTTGACGTCCACGAAAAGTAGCCTTTTTCCCAGCGGATGATGTGGGGTGTGCCTGCCTCCCACGATTCCCCGCCGTTTGGTGCAAGCACTTTAATTGGCATGGGCGCAGAAATTGTAAAAAACGCATCACTTTGATCATCAATATTAAATTTCTTACTCTTAATTTTTATAAAATAATCCGTTGAAGGAGGATGATTTATTGTCCATAAATAGGAAATTACACCAGGTTCATTCTCAGTGCCCCATGTTGTATGTACAACATGATAAGTAACTTGAAAACCTGGTGAAGCTTGAATTAAATAAATCGTCACGGCTGAATATACACTTCTACTACTAAACTGCCATTTTATCTCATGCTGTTGACCCTTGTACCACGTTTCACCTCCGTTAGGTGAAATGACTGTGATCGTTTGAGCGAACAGCTGGCTGACAATGATTAAGCTGACAGCCACAATGCTCAGTAGAATGAAACTGTTTTTTTTATTCATCATCATTCTCCTTTGATCTCGCTGGGTTTCTGCCGAAAAGCATTTTATCATTTTCATCATTGGTTCAGACATTTGTTACATCGGCAGAGACACCCGATGTTTCATTTATCTAATATTTTAAGATTTTACTCCCAAATGAAAAAATATGAGTTCATGCTTTATTTTATCAGGATCATTTTTTTTATTGTGCTGAAATGATCCGTCTGGATACGATAAAGATAAATTCCGGCAGCAACATCGGTTCTCCATTCATCCAATCCGTCCCAGTGAAATTGATACATACCGGCTGAGTTTTCTTTTACAGCCAATGTCCGGATCAACCGGCCCTGAACATTGTAAATTCGCAGTTCTGCTTTCACAGGTCCTTTCCCCGATGCCGGTATTTTGCAATGAATCGTTGTCGCAGAATTGAATGGATTGGGATAATTTTGATAAAGTTTACACGATTCAGCAGAATTTCCATGATGGAAATTCAAGACACGGGTTCCCTCCTGAACCTCATAGGCGCCTATATCATAACCCGTGCCGGAAGGTCTTGGATTGCCATCATAATCTTCTGACGGCGCGCCGCTATCTGTTCCATGATCTACTGCAGGACTGGTAGGGCGCAGGTGCAAGTCAAGGCCGTTCGGATCAACAAAAAGGGTGGTATCCGAATATGCCACCAATGAATGGGCATCCTGACCACTGTAGGCTGTCCAATCGCCGGCAGCCAATTGATCCAGAGTAAATTCATCTGTATATGCCACTGCTACGGCACGATTGGAATTCGCATTGTGGAATAGATTGTAGTCACCCCTGTAATTCCCTGTACCCATCTGTTGAAATGCCAGTCCGATATTGTCTCCCCCGGCAAGAATGCAGTTGTAAAGTTCAAGTGTATCGGCTTTATTTTCGATCCAGATTGTGTACGTTTCTCCGTGAAAAAATGTACAATTAAAAAGCGATGATTTCCCGGGTACACCATCCCAATCCAGTTCAAGCACTGAAGATGTGCAATCATATCCGATGCAGTTCACCAGTTTAATGCCGTAATTCCACAACTTATAAGCGCCGTTCCAGCAGTCGTAGGCCAAACAACCATTAAGGGTCGTATTACGTGAACTGATATCAAATCCATCATAAACATTGTAGGCAATGCAGTGGTTCAGTACAAAATCGTGCTGCGTGCCGTGGCCCAGAGCGAAACCATCCACATTCTGCTCGGAATCTCGGCCCGTGTGGGAGATGCATTCGTTGAAAGTGCCGTTGTAACAATCTGCTCCACCGGACGGGGAAGCATCAAATCCGTATAAGTCAAAGTGATGCGCTTCCACTCTGTCGAATACAAAATCATGGGTTCCATACGCAACACCAATCCCACAATAAACATGATGGACGATGCAGTCCGAAATTTCGAGAAAAGATGCATTCTCGATCCAGATGGCATTATCGTTCCAGTTCTGAATTTCCAAACCGATGAGTTTGAGGTACGACTTGTCCACGATGACGCCGTTTTGTGTTTCAGTCACTCCCGTTCCATCGAGTACAGGAGTTTCACCAGGATAAGCGGAAAATACGATATAATCCGTAGCATTTCCGTCGTGTTCAATATAGATATGTTCATTATAAGTGCCGGCTCTGATATAAACCGTATCGCCTGCAATCAGCGTTTCAGCGGCATGCTGAATGGTTTTCCACGGCAGCTCCTGGGTTCCAGGATTGGAATCGTTCGCCGACGCATGATTCCGATCGACGAAATACGTTTTTGCCCCAATGGTTGTAAATGTAGTCACTATAAAAATGAGGCAGAGACAGATTCGTTTTGAAATAAAAAAATGCGATTTCGTGATATTACCCCCTTTTTATTAATTGATCAATATCATTTTCCTGATGGAAGTAAATTTCTCGGTACGGATGCGACAGAAGTAAATTCCAGTGGCCACAAGTTTACCCGCGTTATTCAGTCCATCCCACTTTATCTGATATGCTCCAGGTGGTCTCACATCATCGATTAACGTACGGATGTCTTGTCCCTGTACATTGTAGATGTGAAGTTCGACTTTCACCATTTGTTTTCCAGTAAAAGGAATTTCAAACCGAATCGTTGTTTTGGGATTGAATGGATTGGGATAGTTCTGATAAAGCCTGTATTGATCCGGAATATTGTCGGATCGCTGATTTACATCTGATGTTCCAACCAATATTTGATAATCCTCAACCTCACCGTCTCCGGCAAAACCGCGGACCCAGACATCGGACCAGGTGCTGAAGCGGAATCGGGCAAATGTGTAACCGTTCAAAGCATCTTCGGGCACCGAAAATTCCATCATGTGTGTTCCCGCTGCGAATTCAAGATCGTTGATTACCTGTTCTTCTGGATGATTCCATGTACCATCCCCATTAAAATCGACCCACGCATTGAGGAAGCCGGCCGTTGAAGCCGTGACTTGAATCCCGGCCATTTCTCCGGGGATCAGCGTATTCAAAAAGGTGATACCGTCCTCATCCGGGCTACCGTCATGATCATCGCCGAGGGCTTCGGCATGCGGTTGGCCGTCCGGTTCGGTATCGATTGATTTCCCCAGATAAATGCTGTTATTGAAAAGATGATGCGCTCCGTTTCTTGCGAGTGTGGTCCCGTATCCGATATCGGGTGCGTCCCCGAAATCATAATTGCTTTCATACTCATCCGTCCCGAGTTCGAATGAAAGATCCGCTAAGTCGGTAACCGGCTCTCCCCCTTCAAAAATGGCACCGGGATAGAGTTCCAGAGGCTGCCAGAGTCGAACCGCATCATCATTAAAATAATGTTCCCGTGTCAACCAACACCAGAGACGCTTTCCCGGTATGTTATCGTAATGGGTACCGATGTTCAACCAGTAAACAGTTGAATCCCCTTCCTGATAGAACCAGTCAATCTGCGGGATATAATAGGTATAACGGAAACAGGTGGCTGGTTTTTGCATGTGTTCCGGATCGTAATGGATTTTGTCAATCGTTTCATGCAGTTCATACCGGGGTACAAACCATTCCTGAACGAGTTCTCCTGGATGACTGAATGCGATGGCCGAATCTTCAGGGATATCCCTCCAGATGCCGATTCGGAAATACTGCGGCGCTTCTGGAGGAGGAAAGAGTGAATCCCATTCCGCATATGATCCCCACCAGCGAATACTGGTCACCGGATGCGGATCATGGCAGAACCAGTCATCGGCAAGATAGGAATCCGAAAAGTTGGACGATTCCGGCCATCCAAAATAGCTGGTCGTATCATCCGTCATGAGATCGAACAGCGGCGGCTGGGACCACTTGATAGCGCCGATGCCGGTGTCCGGCTCGGTCTCCTGGTTGCCAAACAGGATTCCTATGCTGTACGGTTTATCGTATTCTACGGTTTCAGTATATGTTCCGGATCCAGACGGCTGTGTCTGTGTCCAACCGGTCCGGGTTTCCTCGCCGACGATATAGATTCCGTCCTGCAGACCCGTAAACTCGAAGAGTCCCTGACTATCTGTTTGAGTCGTAATATCCGCCTTGCCATCCTGATTCGTATCCAGCCAGATGGTCCAGTTTTCCAGAGGCGGCTCGATGGTCCCAAGATTGTCCCATTGGCCGTTACCGTTGAGATCGTTCCATTTGTACCCGTGTATGATGCCGCCGGGAGACAGGGTTTCGCCCTCTTCACTTATTTCGACCTCGTGGTCGTTCACTTCGCCGACCCCGCCGTCGCCTGTTGGTGAAGGAGTAAAAACCGACTGATTGTAAGCCCGAATCCGCATAATTGTTTTTCCGGTCTTGGCGTGGGAAGGAATATTCCATTTATAAATACTGGACTCTGTCTTCAGTTGTGTCGGATTTTGAATCGATGCGCCAAAAGCTCCGATGAAGTCACCGCTATCCATGAAATTCCCATCCTGATCATAATCTACCCACATACAGATCGTAATATCTGACAAGCCATTGACAGGAGCAAATGTAAATTCCTGTAATATGGAAGCCTGATTGAGGTTGTGCTTCACCAGTACACCGCCGGGGATCGAGAAGCCATTCTCGTCATTATTTCCGTCGTTATCATCACCCAATGCGTGGGGATCATTCTGGGTCCCGGTTTCCGTGTCGGGTATGTCGGTTTGGTCTCCCAGCCAGACTGCACCCGGTGTGTGCCATGCATCACCGTATGAAGCCGGTGCATCGCCATAGTCGCGCATTGTACTTTCGCCGATGATGACCCTGTAATCCTCGATTTCACCCCAATCCCAGGCACCTCCCCGAATACGAAAGCGGGAATAGGTGGGACCATCTACGGTTAATTTTCCTTCCATCGGAGTGTCCGGCACCATGAAACTTTTGATATACACAGTTTGTGTGTTCGGTGTGAAATGTCCGAAAGAAAAGAGATGGTCATACATATCAAAATGCCCGTCTCCGTGAAAATCCAGATAACCGTCCACCTCGCAGGGCGTCTTGGGTTTTGTGGTGCAGGTAATTTCGACCAGAGCGGTTTGACCGGGTACAAGCGGTGTCAGAAACTGGATGCCGTCTTCATCGCTGATTCCGTTTGTATCGTCGCCATCTGCGAGCGGGCCCGGCTGGCCGTCCGGTTCGCCGTCGACGCTGTTGCCGAGCATCACCAAATCCTTGTCAATGATACGGTAATTGTAATGGGGCAGTCGCGTTCCGTAGGAATCCGGTGCGTCTCCGAAATCCGCTTCATAAATCTTAATTTTGTCGTCGACGACCTCGCCATCCGGTGCCGGCCCTTCCGGTGTCAGTCCTCCCGCCGTGCTGATGCGCAAGCGTATGTATGTCCATCCAAGCACGGCAGAACCGGGCAGTGTCACCTGCACCTTGTTACTGCCAGTCGGTAAATACCCGGAAAAAATCCGTTCCGCAGGATGCTGCCATATGCCGTCCCGGTCGGCATCCACCCATATATCGACGATACCCCCGGAGCCTACAACAACATCGATATCATGAGGAAAATCCCTGATCAGGTAGCCGCCAACACAGCCGCATTCATCGCAATAATCTGTTTTATCGTCTCCTTTCGCATCCAGGTCCGGCTGTCCATCCTTCTCGGCATCCGGGATATGATTCTTAAAATAATTCGAACCCAGATAGGGGCCGTTCCTTGCAATTCTGTGGCGGGCTCCGTTGTTGGCCAATGTTACCGGATAAAAATATCCCCGTCCCGCATCCTCAGGTGCGTCTCCGAAATCGTATTCGTACTGCCCCGGTTGTTCATCAATGATGACCATATAATCCTCAACCTCACCATAATTTTCATAACCGGCATAACCTTCCGGAGTCAAGTTGCCGTTTTTACTGCTGCGGAACCGGGCATATGTGATTCCGGTATCTGTGGAAGCCGGCACCTGGATGGTAATAGTGTTCATTCCATCTGGCAATATGTCGCAATAGACCTGTTCACCCGGATGCTGCCAGACCTTGTCGTTATTCCAATCAATCCATGCCTGGACAAATGTTAATGTATCAAAAATAGAATATGAATGTACCTCCATGGAAACCTGTGCGGGTTGGCCGCGAATCAGGGTGGGTAAATACACGCCGTCCTCGTCATCACTGTTGTCATTGTCATCACCGAGAGCATCCTGATCAGGAAATCCGATAGAATCCGGATCTGCAGATGATCCCAGACAATAATTACCGCTTGCAGTGTGCCGCGCCCCGTTATCGGCCCTCAGTGTCGGATAAGGAGTCGGCGCATCCCCATAATCCATAGTATAAGTCGTTATACCGCAGTGATCTTCTACTTCACCATCGTCAGCAGGGCCGATCGGATCGAGTCCCCCCGTGCTGCTCAGGCGGAATCGTGCAGTCGAACCAGTACCACTCATTGGATGGATAAAGGAGAGTGTATTGACACCGTTTGTCAGATTCACGCTGTTAAAAACTTTTTCGCTCGAATCCCAGTTTTCGTCACCATTGTAATCAAACCAGACATCAAGATAACCGGTCAAACCGGCGGGTATGGTTGCAGTAACCTCAAGAGAGCATTCCTGTCCCTTATGCCACGGGTGGATAAGCTTCACCCCATCCTCATCATCGAGATTCTGGTTATCATCACCCATGCAGAAATTTTCATCCACACTTACCTGGGCATCCGGTTCCGCATCGATGAGTGTTCCAAGGCAGAAGCCGGGAACAATTTTATGACGCGCGCCGTTCTGTGCGAGATAATTGGGATAATTACCATGTTGATCACCCGCGTCCCCAAAGTCGTACTCATCCTGCTGGATTTCGATCCCCGTACCCCGGATTGCGAAATTGTATGGATTTTTGGCAGAGTTGTTCGGGATGCTGACTGTGGCCGAACGTGTACCGGAAGCACTGGGATCGAAACGGACCGTAAAGGTCGTGGTTGCACCTGGAGTCACGGAGGAGCCCGGTTGTGAGGTGACGGTAAAATCCCCCGAACCAGAAATGGTTGCGCCGCTCAGAGTCAGGGTCAAGTTACCTGTGTTTTGAATAGTGTAGGTCTTACTGACGCTTCCGGAAGAGACATTCACCGATCCGAAATCCGTGCCGTTGGATGAAGACGGTGTAGTGCTGCCATCATTAATCATGACACTGTTCCAGGATACCTCCATGTCCGGAGCGTTCTGTTTGTCCCAGAACTTGTTGCCTGTCAAGGTCTGGTCGGCCAGGGGTTTGGTCACAATAGAGTACCGGATATGATTGTAATCGATCTCATCTCCATCCACAGAAGAAACACCCACGGAATAATAACCAGACGGGTCGGTTTCAACGATATGATAATATTCATACCCAGCAGGTGCCAGAAGCTGGTACCAGCCTGTACCATCTGTGGTTGTACTGCCGATCTGGGTTCCCAGTTCACCCGGGTTGGCCGATCCGTACAGCTTGACTGTGACGTTGTAGATGCCTGTACTTTCATCCCACTTGTTCCCCTTGAAAACACGGCCTGATAAAAGATCCTCGGCAAGTATATGGCATGAAAATAACAGTGATAAAAAGATTCCGAGAACATAAATTCGAAAATAGGATTTGGAAATCATGGTATGTTCCTCCCATGAAATAGGATCATTTCAATTTATCTAACTGCTTGAATTTTGGCAAAAATTCGAATATATCCAAGAGAAAGGACCAGAGTCGGATTCGACTTCAATAAATATCAGGTTCCGGTAACGATAGGAGACAGGGAGTTATTATTTTTCAGACAAAAAAAGATCTATTTTAAAGTTGGTACGTTCAAATTTTTTCTTTCGACTTTCCGAGTAACCGAAATTTGCGACCACATTTAATTCCATCGCAGAGGCGAAGGCCACTGCGGGACAAGAAAAAAATCGTGCAAATAAAGATCAGATGTTCTATACCTGCAGTGTTCCGTTGGAGAGGATGGTTTTTCCGTCGATGACGAGTGTCGGATTCAGTAGTACGGCGTCGAGGTGGCTTTTTACGTCTACTTTGCCGCCGAACGAAATGTTGTTCCCCAGCGCGATATGAACGGTTCCCAACATTTTTTCATCTTCCAGAGTGCATCCGGTCAGCTTTGCCCTGGGATTGGTTCCGATGCCGATTTCGGCGATGTTTCTGCCTTCCCGTCCGAATGGGCGAAGCAGGGCGCGGATTTTTTCGGCTTCCTGGCCGCCTGTAATCCGGACAGCATATCCGTTCTTGATCGATATTTTCACAGGCTCCTTGATGAGACCCACATCGGGGAAGGAACCGTCCACAATCATCACACCGTTGGCCGATTCCGGTACAGGCATTGTGCTGGCTTCTCCTGCGGGTAAATTGCAGAACTGTCC